>NZ_KI421498.1:2957008-3257008 GCF_000473105.1 Phaeobacter inhibens DSM 16374
CGCCTGCCCGGTGCCTGAAGGTTAAAAGGAGGGGTGAGAGCTCCGAATTGAAGCCCAGGTAAACGGCGGCCGTAACTATAACGGTCCTAAGGTAGCGAAATTCCTTGTCGGGTAAGTTCCGACCTGCACGAATGGCGTAACGACTTCCCCGCTGTCTCCAACATCGACTCAGCGAAATTGAATTGCCTGTCAAGATGCAGGCTTCCCGCGGTTAGACGGAAAGACCCCGTGCACCTTTACTACAGCTTCGCACTGGTATCAGGATTGTGACGTGCAGGATAGGTGGTAGGCATCGAAGCGTGAACGCTAGTTCACGTGGAGCCTCCCTTGAGATACCACCCTTCGCACTCTTGATATCTAACCGCGGTCCGTTATCCGGATCCGGGACCCTGCGTGGCGGGTAGTTTGACTGGGGCGGTCGCCTCCTAAAGCGTAACGGAGGCGCGCGAAGGTTGGCTCAGAGCGGTCGGAAATCGCTCGTTGAGTGCAATGGCAGAAGCCAGCCTGACTGCGAGACTGACAAGTCGAGCAGAGACGAAAGTCGGCCATAGTGATCCGGTGGTCCCAAGTGGGAGGGCCATCGCTCAACGGATAAAAGGTACGCCGGGGATAACAGGCTGATACTGCCCAAGAGTCCATATCGACGGCAGTGTTTGGCACCTCGATGTCGGCTCATCTCATCCTGGGGCTGGAGCAGGTCCCAAGGGTACGGCTGTTCGCCGTTTAAAGAGGTACGTGAGCTGGGTTTAGAACGTCGTGAGACAGTTCGGTCCCTATCTGCCGTGGGTGTAGGATACTTGAGAGGAGTTGCCCCTAGTACGAGAGGACCGGGGTGAACGATCCACTGGTGGACCAGTTGTTATGCCAATAGCAGTGCTGGGTAGCTATGATCGGACAGGATAACCGCTGAAGGCATCTAAGCGGGAAGCCCCCCTCAAAACAAGGTATCCCTGAGGGCCGAGGTAGACCACCTCGTCAATAGGCCGGAGATGTAAGTGCAGCAATGCATTCAGTTGACCGGTACTAATCGCCCGATAGGCTTGATCTGTTCCAGTAACAGTCAGTGACACAATGAACCAAAAGCAAAACAAACTTGGACTTCATCGCGATTGTATCTCTGCGATCTCTCATAAAGATCGTGAATATGGATTTTCCTCGGTTTGGTGGTCATAGCGCAAGTGAAACACCCGGTCCCATCCCGAACCCGGAAGTTAAGCACTGTTGCGCCGATGGTACTGCGTCTTAAGGCGTGGGAGAGTAGGTCACCGCCAAACCTAGTAAAATCCATAAAACTAAACGATAACAACAAAAAATACCTTCAGATATACCCCTCTGAAGGGACAAATGCTCAATCACAACATCAGTGATAAAGCACATAAAGGCTCAAATAGCGAAACGCGCCAGAGCCTAAATAAAAATGTCGCGGGATGGAGCAGCCCGGTAGCTCGTCAGGCTCATAACCTGAAGGTCGTAGGTTCAAATCCTACTCCCGCAACCAAATATATACCAAGCAATAACGCAACAGCGCCCCAAGGGGCGCTTCTCGCGTTTGTAGCCAGAGATGCCCCGAAACACTATGGTCTTGTCACGCTTTCGTGCCGCTCCAAGTGCTCGTTTAAGCCACCTTCCGTTCGAAAGCGACCGGGCTTATCCAGCCCAGTGCTGAGTGACGGCGTCGTGGATTGTAGAACCCGTTGATGTATTCGAAGATTGCCATCTCAGCCTTCCGCCGTGTCTCCCAAGGATGCCGCCAGATCAGCTCCGCCTTGATCGTCTTAAAGAAGGTTTCGACGGCAGCATTGTCGTAACAATTACCCTTGCCGCTCATGGACACCTTAAAGCCGTGCTGGCGCAGGATCTTCTGATAATCATGAGAACAATATTGCGATCCGCGATCGGTGTGGTGGATGCAGTCCTTGGGCGGTTGCCGGAACGCGATGGCCATGTTCAACGCTCGGATTGCCAAGTCGCGTTTCATGCGGTTGCTAACGGCCCAACCGATTACCCGCCTGGAATGTAGGTCCAGGATAACAGCCAAATACAACCAGCCTTCGCGCGTCCAGACATAGCTGATGTCACCCGCCCATTTCTGGTTTTGTTTATCAGCGTTGAAGTCACGATCCAGCAGGTTGGGTGCTATATTGAGCTTATGATCGCTGTCAGTGGTCACCTTGTGTTTGCGGGTCCGAACAACAGATATGCCGTTCTGACGCATCAATCTGCCCACACGGCGATGGCCAACATCCAAGCCGATCTCCTTCAGCTCTTCGGTCATACGCGGCCTGCCATAACTGCCTAAACTGAGACGCGACTGTTCTTTGATATGCGCCAGCGTGACCAGGTCAGATCGCTGTCTGCGGCTGGCTGGCCGACTGCGGAACGCACGCAAACCGCGCAGGCTGACATCCATAACCTGACACAGGCGCGCTGCCGGAAACGCATCCCGGTGTTCTTCGATGAACCTAAACCTCATGGCTTTTGGCTCGCGAAGAACTGCGTTGCTTTTTTTAGGATGTCCCGCTCCTCCTTGAGAATGCGGTTCTCACGCCTAAGCCGGTCATTCTCTTGAGCAAGGCTCAAATCTTCTTTCGACACCACGTCTGTATCTCTGTGCGCGGTGATCCATTTGTTCAGCGTCGACATACCGACGCCAAGATCATCCGCCACCTGCTTACGCGTTAGCCCGCTGGTTAACGCAATCCGCACCGCATCTTGGCGAAATTCGTCCGTCCGTTTTAGTCCCATAGTTCATCTCCTTTGGTGCAGTAAATGCTATCAAAGGAGCGGCATCAAACCGCGACAGGTCCAGGTTGACCTGCAAGGATATGAAGATCGCTTTCCGCGAGAGTTGTCAGGCGGCATGCAGCAAAGGGTGGGCCTGGCCCGTGCTCTGGCTTCTGACCCTGATGTTCTGCTGATGGATGAGCCGTTTTCGGCCTTGGACCCACTCATTCGTAGACAGTTGCAGGATCAGTTCATGGCGCTATCGGCTGAGTTGGGAAAAACCACAGTGTTTATTACCCATGATCTGGATGAAGCGATCCGTATCGGCACACGGATCGCCATTATGAAAGACGGGCGTATCGTACAGATCGGCACACCGGAAGAAATCGTAACTGAGCCTGCTGACGACTACGTTAGAGACTTTGTTGAAGGGATTTCAAAGCTCAAGTTGGTTTTTGCCCATTCAATCATGGTGCCGCTGGCAGAGTATCAAGCAAAAGACTGGGAAGATCTGGCAGTCAGCCGGCGTGCTGCACACTCGACGGATTTGGACACATTGATTGATATCTCGACCGCCACCGAGCAGCCAATTGTCATCACATCCGATGATGGAATGGATGTTGGCGTCATTGACAAGCCAACTCTTCTCAAAGGTATCCAAGGGGGCAAGGCATGACCGATACAGGATTGGAAAGTGGTCCCAATGCCAACAGCACAACGGTCGCCGATTTTGTCGAGCGGAACACCGATTACTACAGTGCGGCCTTTAAAAAAATTCAAGATACGACTGGCTTTGCATGGTCATGGAATACAATGGCGTCGGTGTTCGGGCCGCTTTGGGGGGCAGCGCGCGGGGTTTGGGGATTTTTCTGGATCTTTCTTGTCTTGGAGCTGTTTGCGCTGGTTCAGATAGGGCGCGGGCTCTGGGGGGAACTTGGTGCCGACCAACTCGCCAAACTGGAGCGTGCTTTAGGGAATATCGCAAAACGTGAGGCCCAGGCCGCTGAGTTGCTTGCTGCTGGAGATGCCGCGGGGGCTGATGCGAAACTGAAGATCGCAGAAAACCTGAAGAAAGTTGCCGCCCGGGCGCAGGAACAGGCTGATTTGGCCGCAGCGGAGGCAACCACTATTCTATTGATTGGCTTGGCGATCCTGGCCTTGGTGAAGCTGCTCGAAGGGCTTTACGCCAATGTCGCTTATGAG
The DNA here is from genome assembly GCF_000473105.1 of Phaeobacter inhibens DSM 16374. Taxonomy (NCBI): domain Bacteria; kingdom Pseudomonadati; phylum Pseudomonadota; class Alphaproteobacteria; order Rhodobacterales; family Roseobacteraceae; genus Phaeobacter; species Phaeobacter inhibens. The sequence continues at coordinate 2,960,936 of NZ_KI421498.1, forward strand.
GCGCATTACCTGAAGTGGCGGGCGGATCAGGATAGTCAACAGGTTGGTATCAGAACGTCCAGTACGGTCTTCGGTGCGATAATGATGCTGGCAATCATGCCACTTACTCTATTGCGGTTCACGGTACGGGCACCGGATGAGATCTTGGCCAACCTCACCGGTGGACTTATCGGTGAGACTATTCCGGTAACTGAATTCCCCATCCAGCGCGAGTATTTCTCAGCATTATCTCGGAGAGGTGATGCTGCATTCGATTGGGCTGCGGCGAATTTTTCGAATACGTTTGATGGTATTACAGCGGCCATCCGTTGGTGTCTGGATGGGTTGGAAATCCTGCTGTTACAGACACCATGGCCCGTCGTTATGTTGGTGATTGTTGTCATGGCCTACCGTCTGGCAGGTCCACGTATCGCGATCTTTACAGCAGCGTCATTGGCCTATCTTGCGTTTATGGGCCTGTGGGAATTGTCGATGATCACGGTTGCGCTGATTGGAGCTGGGGCGATGTTGTGCATCCTCATAGGGGTGCCATTTGGTATTTGGTTCGGCAAATCAAAGCGCGCTTACGCCGTTGCCGAGCCGGTTTTAGATTTTATGCAGACAATGCCGGCATTCGTTTATCTGATCCCGATCATTGCGTTTTTTGGCACTGGCAAGCCGCCAGGTGTAATGGCTACGCTGATCTTCGCTATGCCTCCGGTGATCCGGTTGACGGCACTAGGCATGCGCGGCGTACCCGACGCGACGAAGGAAGCCGCAATCGCTTTCGGATGTTCCCGTCGTCAGTTGCTGTTCAACGTTGAGTTGCCGCTTGCACTTCCGTCCATCATGACCGGGATTAATCAGACCATTTTGATGTCTCTGTCGATGGTGGTGATCGCGTCGCTTATCGGTGCTGATGGTTTGGGGGCACTTATCCTTGAGTCGCTGCAGTACGCGGCGAAGGGACAGGGCCTTCTGGGCGGGTTAGCGATCTTGCTCTGTGCGATGGTGATCGATCGGATTGCGCAGGGCAGTTACCGTAGAAAAATCGGTAAAAGCTGACACCGGAACCATTTTTGAAATTGCATGACAGTCGTTGCGAAAGGAGACCTGATGTCGGATCCGCATCTGAATGCGATGATGGAAAACCTCTATTGGTGGGGTATTCCGACCTTATTCCGTTGCCCAAACCTGCCAGTGGATGGTCAGGATATTGCGCTGGTTGGCGTCCCTCACTCGGCAGGCAACGGAACTACGGAGCGTGATCAGCATCTCGGCCCGCGTGCCCTTCGCAACGTGTCATCGGTGCAGCGGCGCATGCACAGTGGCTTTCAGCTGGATCCCTGGAATGCTGCCAAGATTGTTGACTTGGGCGATGTACCATTTCCGAAGGCCAACGATAACGAAGACTGTATTGAGCAGATCACCAATTTCTATCAGCAGATCGACAAGGCAGGTGCGCGGCCTGTCTCTGTTGGCGGGGATCATTCGATCACCGGAGGGATCGTTCAGGCGCTTGGGTGCGGGTCGATCACAAAAGGTGAGCCGATTTGCTTTCTGCATCTTGATGCCCATACCGATGTCTTCACCAAAGTGGACCACTTTCTGGGAGCGAAGAAGTCTGCAGCGCATTGGGGTGCTTATCTGGCGGATCAGGGCAAGGTTGATCCAGCCCATTCCATGCAGATCGGTATAAGAGGCCACGCCCGGACGCTCGACTGGCTGCAGCCATCCTACGAATACGGCTACAATGTTGTGACGATGAAAGATTACAGAAGGCGAGGTCTGGCTGACGTCGTGGCGCAGGTTACCGAGGTACTGGCTGGTCGTCCCGTTTATATCACATTCGATTTGGACTGTCTGGATCCGACGATTGCACCGGGGGTATCCAATATCGAGGCTGGTGAAAAGGGTTTCGACATTGATGACGCCGTGGGTTTGCTGCATGCGGTGCGCGGCATGAATATTGTCGGCGGGGATGTCGTCTGCATGATGCCAACCAAAGATAGTCCCAATCAGATAACAGCGCTGACTGCGGGCGCCATCATGTTCGAAATCATCTCGATGATAGCTGAAAATCATTTATCCCAAAGAGAGGCTTAGATTTCATGGCGTCCTTGCCTACAGACTTCTTTCATCCAGTATCCGGGATGGAAATGCCCCGGTTTGCCGGTTTGCCAACCTTTATGCGGCTACCACATGTAACAGTGTCTGATCCGATCATTGATCAGGTGCAGCTGGGCTTGGTTGGCGTGCCTTGGGATGCCGGAACAACCAATCGTCCGGGTCCGCGCCATGGTCCGCGACAGCTGCGCGACCTTTCGACCATGATCCGGGCCGGGAACCCGGTGACAGGCATCAATCCTTTTTCGATGATCAATTGCGCAGACCTTGGCGATGTCGCGCCCAACCCGGTTGATCTCATCGACTGTATGGAGCGGATCAGCGCTTTCTATGCGGATCTGAAATCTCGCGACATCTTTGCGTTGACTGTCGGCGGGGATCACCTCGTTTCATTACCTGTCTTACGAGGACTGGCCAGCGGCGCGCCAGTGGGGCTCATTCAGTTTGATAGTCATACTGATCTCTTTGACAGCTATTTTGGTGGAAACAAATATACTCACGGCACTCCTTTTCGTCGTGCAATCGAAGAAGGATTGGTCGATCCGAAGCGGATGGTGCAGATCGGCATTCGGGGCACCGCTTACAACACCGAAGATGTCGAATGGGGGCAGGCACAGGGCGTGAGAATTATTCGAATTGAGGAGTTTTTTGATCGCGGTGTCTCGGACGTCATGCGTGAAGTACGAGAGATTGTCGGTGATCAGCCAACCTACTGTACATACGATATCGATTTTGTTGATCCGGCTTTCGCGCCTGGCACGGGAACACCTGAGGTTGGGGGGCCGAACAGTTTTCAGGCCCTGCAGGTGGTACGTGAACTTGCAGGCGTCCAGCTTGTGGGAGCCGATCTGGTTGAGGTGTCCCCTCCGTTTGACACAAACGGAAACACCGCGTGGCTTGGGGCGTCGATCCTATTCGAGATGCTCTGTGTCAGTGCCGGTGCGATTTCGCGACGATGAGCTGCTACGATAGAGTTGTTTCTAATGAAAATCCCGACTGGGGAAGAGCCGCTTGGCCTGATCTCTCGGATGCATCGCACGGGCAGGATATCTGGTCCGTTTAGGCGTGTCGTCGGCGCGGGGACCCTCGGATTGGATCGCACCGTCCAGCGGGTGGCCTAGCTCCGATAATCTGGCAGATTCATCCTCGATATGTTGAGCGATAACATGGACGATGGTGCCCTCTCGCTGAAGGTAACCCGTCACGCATAACAGGCGTCCACCCATGACAATGCGTCGAAAACGCTCGTAAATTTTTTTCCAGACCACGACATTGCAAACGCCTGTTTCGTCTTCAAGGGTCAGAAATATCACGCCAGAAGCAGTTCCGGGTCGTTGCCTGGTAATGACAAGACCGCCTACCGAGACACGTTGCAGGGGAGCCTTTATCAGTTGGTCGTTGCAGGTCAGACCTGGAAGGGTTGGGCGTAGCAGCTCCATCGGATGTGCCCGTAAACTCAGGCGCATGGACACATAATCTTCGACGACTTCTTCCCCTAGGTGCATTCTTGGTAGCATGACATTCGGTTCGTTAATGGCCTCGCCGTCCAACTGATCGTTGAACAGGGGTAACGGCGCTGGTGTCGTGATGGACTTCACTTGCCAAAGTGCGTCCCGCCGCGAGATGCCCATCGACGAAAAGGCGTCGGCTTCTGCCAAACGTTCCAGTGCTGCAGGTGCCAGGCCTGCACGTAGCCAGAGATGTTCGGGGTCGATATAGCCATTCCCGCGCGCTGCAATGATCCAGCCTGCGTCATCTTCCTTGAAACCTTTGATCTGGCGAAATCCGAGACGTAGAGCCAAGGTACCATCCGGGCGGCGCTCGAGTGAGTTGTCCCATTGGGACTGGTTTACACAGATTGGGCGCACCTCGATGCCATGATCGCGCACATCACGGACAATCTGTGCCGGTGCATAGAATCCCATGGGCTGAGAGTTGAGCAGAGCACAGGCAAAAATGGCCGGATGATGACATTTCAACCAAGCTGAGACATAGGCCAGCATGGCGAAGGCTGCCGCATGGCTTTCCGGAAAACCGTAATCGGCAAACCCCTCGATTTGACCAAAACATCGTTCTGCGATTTCTCTGCTGTATTTGTTTTTGAGCATGCCTGCGATGAATTTGTCGCGATATTTGCTGATCGTTCCCATACGTCGAAACGAGGCGAGAGATCTGCGCAGGTGGTCGGCCTCTTCCGCGGAAAACCCCGCGCCAACAACCGCAATTTGCAAGGCTTGCTCTTGAAACAGGGGCACCCCCTTGGTGCGTCTGGTAACCTGTTCCAGTTGAGGCCCGAAGGGATCTGGTTTTTCCAAACCGTTCCGCCTTCGGATATAGGGCCTGACCATATCACCCTGAATGGGGCCGGGGCGGACGATGGCGACCTCAATAACCAGATCGTAGAATTCGCGCGGACGCATCCGGGGCAAAAAGTTCATCTGTGCCCGGCTTTCAACCTGAAATACCCCCACCGCATCCGCCGCACAGAGCATGTCATATGTTGCTTCATCTTTCTGTGGGATGGTCGCGATGCTGTGAGTGATGTTCTCATGCTGCTGCATCAAGGCAAATGCCTTGCGAATACAGGTGAGCATGCCCAATGCGAGGATATCCACCTTGAGAATGCGCAGGGCATCAATATCGTCTTTGTCCCAACAGATGACGGTGCGATTTTCCATTGCGGCATTCTCAATCGGGGCCAGTTCATCCAGTCGTCCGCTGGTTATGACAAAACCACCCACGTGCTGGGAAAGATGGCGCGGGAAGCCGATGATTTCGCCGATCAGGCGAATTGTCTGCATCAGGCGGCGGTCTTCAAGATTGAGCCCCAATTCTCGGATACGCTCCAGATCGACACTGCCATTGCTCATGCCCCAAATCTGTCCCGACAGACCTGCCGTTACATCTTGGCTAAGCCCCATAACCTTCCCCACTTCGCGAATAGCAGCTCGCGTGCGAAAGTGAATAACTGTCGCGCAGAGGCCCGCACGATGGCGGCCATATTTCTGATAAATCCACTGGATGACCTCTTCGCGCCGCTCATGCTCAAAATCCACATCAATGTCTGGTGGTTCTCCCCGGTGTTTTGAGACAAAGCGCTCAAAAACCATGGCAATCATATCGGGGCTGACGTCTGTAATACCTAAGAGATAGCAAAGAATGGAATTGGCCGCAGATCCGCGCCCTTGACAAAGTATGCCTTTGGATCTTGCGAATTGTACGATGTCATGAACGGTCAAAAAATAGGCCGGAAATTCAAGATCTTTGACTGCTGACAGTTCCTTTTCCATCAGCTTTATTGCTCGATCCGGTGGGCCATCCGGGTAGCGCCTTTTTAATCCTTCTCGTGCGAGGCGCTCCAAACGGTCCTGTGGTGTTTCCCCTTCGGTTTCCTCATGAGGGTATTCATAGGACAGCTCGCTCAGATCAAAATTACATCTATTGGCAATCTCCGCAGTGCGGCGTAGCGCTCCAGGATGATCGCGAAAAATACGCAGCATATCTGCACCGCTTTTCAGGCGACGCTCCGCATTGGGCAAAGCCCGAGTCCCGATATCGTCAATGTTGATATTTTCACGCATGCAGGTCAGCACATCTGCGAGCTGCCTGCGGTTGGCCCGGTGCATCAAGACATCGCCGACTGCAACCATTGGAGCACATGTTGTCTGTGCCAATTTTGCACAAGCCACCAGATAAGCCTGATCGCTGCCGTCATAGCGAGGAGCCGCACCTAGGAATACATGGTTCGGAAATTGTCTTCCTATCTTCTGAATATCCGAAACAACGTTGCTCAACGTCTCTTTGGGTAAGGCAATCAAAATCATACCTTTGCAGGCGCCAATCATGTCCTCAGCATAAAGAACACATTGACCTTTTTCGGCGCGCCGTTTTCCTAAGGTCAGCAGACGTGCCAGTCTTTTGTAGGCGGAACGATCACAGGGTAGGGCGATCCAATCCACAGCACAGTTCTGTAATATCAGCCGGCACCCAACGATGAGCTTTGGGAAGACGGGTGTCGTGGGTTTGGGAAGAGCGGATGTATGCCCGATCTCTTGCCGGGACGACGAGTCGACTTGGTGCTGTGATCGGATCTTCAGTGCATCCTGAGGATCGCGCTTCAGTTCTTTTAACGCACTCCAGGCACGAACAACCCCCGCAAGTGAGTTGTGGTCTGTGATCGCAAGTGCCGAGAGGCCCAACTCTGCCGCCCGTACAATAAGTTCTTCGGGGTGAGAGGCTCCGGTTAAAAAGGTAAAATTCGTGGTGACACAAAGCTCCGCATAATCCGGCGCATTAATGCGTTGGGCCAGCATATCGCGCTGGAATGCTTCGACAGGACGGTGAATTCTATTCACTTCAATCATGCGAATTCTCCCTGAACGAACCAGCCAGGGTTCTGAGGTGTATAAAATAGCCAGAGACGTCTCCCCTGCGTCGTCTCCACTCGCCAATAATCGCGCATGCCGGATCGCCAGTTGTCGTCTTCCAGCCACCATTCCGGAGTGATGCGTTCAGGGCCGATCGTGTGGCCTGTGGTCAATGAAACCCGGCGCCAACGGAAATGGTTTGGGGGGTAGGGGCCACTGCCCGGAATCGGTTCAGGTGGAAACAGGCAGAGCGGGCGTGGGGTCTTACAAGTCCAACCACTGGCTGTCGCTGAATAGGCCGCAGGTGCAACGATGAAGCTACGCTCCGGAATATGGCTGTCAGCGGGTAGAAAGCGCTGAATGTTTTCAAGTCCGATCCGTGTTCCGATCCGCGTGATCAGATCCTCTAACCGGTCGTCGCCGTCAGTTGCGACATGAGACATTTGTTGTGTCGGCAACGCTTCCGTCTGGGTTGCTTCGAGGCGGAGTTGCTCAATGCCAAAGCCCGCATCAATTTCAGCTAACTCCTTTTCGAACAGGGGGAGAATCCTCTGGGGATCACGCAAGGCGCGGGCCAGACGTAATTCCACCTCTTGCTGATCCAGATCTACGCGCCGCAGTGTAATGACAAAGACGCGCGCACCCATTTCATGGGTTTTCAATTTGGCACAGAGCTGTGTCAGCAACCTTTCCGTACCAGCCATGACATCACTGATCAGGCCGATTGGCTCTGGTAATGTCATACGGACCCCGTAGTGAGGCGGAGCTGTCAATGGAGTGATTTCTTCAGCTTGGTGACCCAAAGCCTGATCAAGCCTCATCAACACATTGGCTCCAAAACGGCGGGCTAGTGGGGCACGAGGCGTTGTCGCGAGATCTCCAATCTTACGCAGGCCCAATCTGATGAGTGCGGTCGTTGTTTTTTCATCAAGACGAAGGGCTGCAACAGGCAGGTGCTGAAGAGCGGGTAACATGTCTCCGGTCGCAGCCTGTCCCTCGCCGTAATGCGCCAGGGCCCAAGCCGCCCCGCGCGTATCAGCCAGGCCAATTTGCGCCGATAGGCCGACCCGCATCAAACCGTTGCGTATAGCATTCAACATACCGGTCTCCCCTCCGAAAAGGTGGGAAGAACCACTGATATCAAGCACCAAACCATCCCGACCCTCTAGGCCCACCCACGGGCAATAGCGGGTGGCCCAGCGGCGCAGGATCAGCAAAAACTGTTGGTCCCGGTAAATGTCCGCTGCCGCTGTTTGAAGGTCCGGACAAAAGGCACGTGCGTCTGAGTGTGCCATGCCCTGATGCAAACCTTGTCGCGTGGCTTCTGCATTGAGGCAATAGAGGCGATTTGTATTGCTGTGTTTGATCGTAAGCGCAAAAGGACCGGACAGTGGGTACTGCCGAAGAAACCGGTCACTCGCGAACCGGTGAAACCATATCGATACGACGCGACGCGCGATTCCATCGAACATGCCAAGATCCATTTGTTCCTGATTTGTTCTTAATAAGTCTCCAGTGAAAATGAGTCGAGTCTTGTGCCTGAAATATCGGATCGCAGCGCCAGCGTGTTTCGGCAGCATTGCTTCCCATGCCTTCGGGAATAAGGCAAAGCCCAGTGGTGTTTCCGGCCTTCGCCGCAAGCTGGAGCCGCCGCCCGGCCGTCAGGCTGAGTGGTTTGCTGATGTCGATCACGACCAGAGCGACAGCACGTTCCTGCAGTGCGTCTTCTGCGCTGGCGAGTCCGTCGGTCTGATGCTTTACGTTTACGACCAACAGCTGAGAGGGGTCCGTAAACTCCCCCAAACCCAGCGGATTAATATGTTCCAGGCGATGGCGCTCACGTATCCACAATGACGGACCGTGAACCTGTGTCATCAAAACAGCAAGAAATCCAAAGCTGCCCGGACCGCACACCTCATGAACGCGACCGCGCTTAAGAGGGAAATAGGGGAGATCCAAAGAGGTCATAATCTATGTATATCGCGTTACGTGGCCATGCAAAAGTCAGGGCCCCCATAGGAGCTCACGCCCGAACCAATATGCAGGACAAAGACCAAAACCGTTTTACGGAGTCTCGGTCATTCAAGGAGGAATAGCTTTTTCTTCCAGAATGGGGTCAAACCCCTAATTAGAGACTGTCCAGCACCTTCTCCGCGCTTATGAGATACTCCTGTTGTTTGTCCGCGGACATTCGGTCCCAGGTTCGATAGGGTTGCATCAGGCGCGGATTCTTTGACAGCTTCTCACGGTTGCGGATCAGGAAATCCCAGTAAAGGGGGTTGAATGGGCAGGCCTTTGGGCCGGTTTTCTGTTTCACATCGTAGGCACAATTCCTGCAGTAGTTCGACATCTTGTTTATGTAGTTGCCACTGGCGGCATAGGGTTTGGAGCCTAGAAGGCCACCATCGGCAAATTGGCTCATACCGATGACATTTGGGGCTTCGACCCATTCATAGGCATCGGCATAGACGGCCAGATACCATTCATGAACTTGATGCGGGTTGATCCCTGCCAACATTGCGAAATTTCCGGTGACCATTAGACGCTGAATATGATGGGCATAGGCTTCGTCCCGGGTCTGAGTGATGGCGGCGGCCATGCAGGCCATGCCGGTCTCTCCGCTCCAATAAAAGTCCGGCAGATCCCGCCTTGCGCCGAGGGCATTTTCGCGGGTGTATCCAGGCATCTTTAGCCAGTAGATTCCGCGCATGTACTCGCGCCAGCCGATAATCTGTCGAATGAAGCCTTCAACCGCGTTGAGTGGTGCATGGCCCTCATAATAGGCGCGTTCGGCGCTGCGGCAGACCTCAAGCGGATTGAGCAGGCCGATATTGATGTATTGAGATAATAGGGAGTGATAGAGAAACGGCTCTCCGTCCAGCATCGCATCCTGATAATCACCAAACAGCGGTAGCGCCACGTCGATAAAATGATCAAGTGCCTTGAGAGCTGCTGCCCGGGTGACCGCGAACCAAAACGGAGTCAGTCGCCCGAAATTTCTGGGAAACCTCTGCTCCACCAATTCCAATACGTCTTGCGTGATACGATCCGGATCGCAGCGCATTGGCTTGGGCATGAACATGTCGTTCTGCGCCGGTTTGCGGTTCTCTGTGTCATAGTTCCACTTACCGCCCTCAGGGGAATCACCTTGCATCAACAGGCCGGTTTTGCGCCGCATGTCGCGATAGAAATATTCCATGCGCAGCTGCTTGCGCCCCTCCGCCCAACTGCGAAACATGTCGTGGCTGGCCAGAAATCGGCTATCATCCAACATGGTCAGCCTGGCCGGTCCAGACCATCTGTTCAGTGCCTCTTTGAGGCGATATTCTCCGGGTTCGGTCACAAGCACTTCGGTCACGGTGAACTGCTCCAAAGCCCGGTCCAATTCTCCTGTAAGGCTGCCGGAATTGTCTGGATCATCCAGATGGACGTACTTCAGATCCCAGCCCGCAGCGGTAAGCTCATCCGCAAAGTGCCGCATGGCAGACAAAACAAAAGCGAGCTTTTTCTTGTGATGAGGGACATAGCTTGCCTCCTCTGCGACCTCGGCCATCAACAGACGGTCTTTTTGAGGATCACCGACCTGGAGTGAAGGGAGATCATGTGACAGCTGATCACCCAAGATCAGAATGATCCGGCCTGGTTCACGGCTGTCTTGAGGTGTCGTTTGGTTGCTCATGTCCGGTACTCCGCTGATCTGCCAGCAGATAGCGTAGCCGGAGGTGCTGACAACGCCTGAGGGGCTGAGACACGGTGATGTAAGGCTCATACCCTGTGTTAGAGTCTAATATTCTGAAACTGCGAAACCTCGCGGTATTCCTCCGCCTCAAGAGGCTTGGCTATAGCGCACGCCCTCCGGTTTGTGAGCGTCAAACGCACTTGCAATAATCCGGGTCAGGGCGCGGCCTTCGGCTTCGATGACTAGGGCCTCATCCGTCAACGTGACCAGATCGCCATAGGTCGTCATAACAGCCTTCAGATCTGCGGTCAGCTGTTGGGTCTGTGACCCGAACCGGTGCTGCAGTTCTGTACGGTCCAGACGGAAATCGCACATCAGCATCTCAATGGCACGGGCGCGCATCTTGTCGATCAGAGTGAGCTGATGACCGCGTGTCCCGGCCAGATCACCCGCTTCGATTCTTTGAATGTATGCGGCCGTAGCCGCTGCGTTTTGCACATAGCCCCCGTCGAAGCGCGAGATTGAGGAGGCACCAACACCGATCAGCGTCGGGCAGTGGTCATCTGTGTAACCTTGAAAGTTTCGCCGCAGATGCCCGCTATTGCGGGCCAAGTTCAATCCATCCTGCGGGCGCGCAAAATGGTCGATGCCGATATTCGCAAATCCGGCAGATTGGAATTTTTGGGCGGCCAGCTCTGCCAGATAATACCGGGTCTCGTCACCAGGCAGGGTGGTATCATCAATCAGCTTCTGCCGTTTGGCCACCCACGGGACATGGGCGTATCCAAAAAGAGCGACCCGATCCGGCGCCAATGTCAGCACCTTGTCCACAGTCTCGGCAATACGCGCGGCATCCTGATGCGGCAGGCCGTAGACAAGATCGGTATTCAGTGAGTGAATGCCTGCCGCACGCAGATCTGCAACGCAGGCAGCAGTCACGTCAAAAGGTTGGATCCGGCCGATGGCGGTCTGCACCTCCGGATCAAAATCCTGAATGCCGATGCTTGCCCGGTTCATACCTTCTTTTGCAAGGGCGGCGATCTTTTCACGATCCACCATTGTGGGATCAATCTCGACCGAGAATTCCCAATCGGTAGTCGGGGGGACCGCAGATTTTATCGATTGGGCCAGCCGGTGGATGAGGGCCGGGGGCAGGATTGTTGGTGTGCCACCCCCCCAGTGCAGACGGCCCATTCGCAGCCCTTCGGGAAGAATTTCTGCGAGCAGGGAGAGCTCTTTTTCAACAGTGCCAATATAGCTTTCGACGGGGCTAAGGGTTTGTGTGCCTTGGGTTCGGCAGGCACAAAACCAGCACAACCGCTCACAAAATGGGATGTGGATATAGACCGAGACAGGCGCTGCAGGGTCCAGTGTCGTCAATTGGGCCTTTTGAAAGGCAGCACCCACCGCCGTGCTAAACACTGGTGCGGTGGGATAAGACGTGTAGCGGGGCACGCGGCTGTCAAAAAGTCCCAGCGCGCGAAGGCGGTCAATCTGTTTCATATCGCCAGATATGACCGATTCCGGGCAGTGTGACTTTGCGCGAAATCAAATGTCAGAAGGGTAAGGGCGAGACGCCGATCACCTGCTCATGCAGGTGTAGCGCGCCGATCCAGAGCAACAGACCTATTGCAGTGCGCAGACAGAGCCCGCGCAGATGTTGTCGCCGCCAGTTCGGATCACCTATTGGCCCGAGGGAAAACAGGGCGGTATGGGCAAAATACGCTGCCGCCCCCGGACCTAGGGCAGTTGTTGCTTTAGCATCGAAGAGTAGGACCGCAGCGCTTGCAAGAAACAACGACCCGCCAAAAACAATGGCATGAGCCAGATCGCCATTGGCCAAAAGATGTGACAGCGACCAAAGCAGCAGAGCCAACAGGAGCGGGTGGCGGCTAAGCGCGGCTCGGCCAAGGTCACCCTGTATCGGATCGGCGGTACGCTTTCCTCCCAGTGTGTAGGGGGTATCCACCCCCATGCCCCAGACTGCCAGTACAAAGGCCACGGGCATTGCCAGCATAGGCGCCCAGCGGGCCCAATCGAGAGGTGGCCAAAGTTCAACATAGGGCGCCTGCGCCGCCGCGACGATCACCCAGCCAAACAATACCAACGACAATAGCCCGTAGGCCGAGAAATAAATCTTGCGCCCGAGGGATGCGATCATCCGCCCGCGCAGATCGGCGAGCCGCGGCAAAAAGTGACTGACGGTGAAAACCGTCATAGCGAGGGCGAAGCCCGTCCAACCGGTTGCCATCTATGATCTCCTCGCCCGGCGAAAACGGTGTGACTGCGCGCGGATCATTCTGTCTGCTTCTGTGGCGGATCCAAAGTGTGAACTGCGTCAGGATGCGCCATCGCGAAGGCCGGGTTCCCAGCGCAGGTAGTCTCTATCGTCACGAGACGTGGGAGATCATCGAAATTCACCCCCCACCGGCGTGCGTTGTAGAGCTGCGGTATAAGGCAAAGATCTGCAAGCCCCGGATGATCGCCAGTGCAATAGGGCGCAACGGGATGTTCCTCCAGCAGTGTGTTAAAGGCAACAAGCCCCGGACGAATGAAATGTCGCATCCAGTCGGCGGGCATATCGACAGGTTGCGCGGCTGGGGAGGCAGCAGATCCCGTGCAAAGATCACTGGCATGGCGGGCAACTTTCAGATTGCAGACCGGATGCAGGTCGACGGCGATGGCGTGAGCCAAGGCTTGAGCCGTGGCGCGCTCTGCCGGGATGCGAGGCAGTAAATCCAGATGCCGGGTCTGGTCCAGATAGTCTAGAATAGCCAGTGACTGCGTCAGCCGTAGTCCGTCGATCTCCAGCACGGGCACCAGGCCTTGGGGGTTGCGGGCCAGATGATCGGGGCTGATCTGCTCTCCCTTCACCAAATCGACCGTTACGGCCCGATAGGAGATACCCGCCAGGTTCAGCGCAATGCGGACCCGGTAGCTGGCCGATGATCGCCAATAGTCGTATAATATGACGTCAGACATTCCGGTTCCCCTACATCGCGATAGTCATAGACAACAGTACAGCCCGTAGGCCTAAACGTTGTTCAGCTCCTTGGCATGGAGCCAGTCGGCGTGTTTTGGGGCCTTCTTGGTCTTTGACCAGTCCTCCAGCATATCCCATTTTACGGCGTTCAGGCGCTGAAGAAGAGCCTCCTCTTCGGGGTCCGGGCAGGCCAGTTCAACCCGGTGACCGTTCGGATCGAAGAAATAGATTGAGTGAAAGATGGAGTGGTCGGTCACACCCAGAACCTCAACCCCGTTGGCTTCCAGATGCTCTTTGAACTCAATCAGTGTGTTGCGGTCTTTCACCTTGAAGGCGATGTGCTGCACCCAGATGGGGGTGTTGCGGTCGCGATCCATTTCCGGTTTGGTCGGCAGCTCAAAGAAGGCCAGCACGTTGCCGTTACCCGCATCCATAAAAATATGCATGTAGGGGTCCGGCTCATGGGTAGAGGGGACATGGTCCTCGGCAATCGCCAGGACGAAATCCATGTTCAGCATCTTATTGTACCATTCAACCGTCTGCTTGGCGTCCTTGCAGCGATAGGCGACATGGTGGATTTGCTCGATTTTCATGTGTCAGTCTCCCCTTGCGGTAGCGCAGCAGCTGCCAGCGCTTGTGTCAGGATTGCGCGCGTTCCAATATGGTTCGCCAGCACCAGTACCAGACGCGCGTTCAACGCATCGCTTTGGCTCTTGGTCAGCCCCTCATGGGCCGCGAGCAGATCCGCATAGAAGTCATCGGCCCTTTCGATGTTGGGGGCCAAAATCAGATGTTCAGGATCGGTGCTAAGAGCGTTCATGCCGAGGTCTCCTTGCCAATCGCGCGGCGCAGGGCTGCACGAAATTGGTTTTCGTCAAATGCCGGGCGCCGCGCCGCTACGTGCTGATCGGGACGGATCAGATAGACGGCACTAGTTTCATCGCCGAGGTAACGCTCGCGCAGGGTTCTGGTCTTGTCATCTTTGGTCGACAAGTTGAGCCGCGTCACCGTGATGCCTGCCTCTTCAAAGCTATCGGGGGCCTCTGCGTCGATGGTCAGCAGGGTAAACCGGTCTGCCAGTTGGGGCAGCAGATATCCGTCCGGGGTAGGCGCATCGGGGCAGGGGCTACCCGGCCTGGTCCGCTGCGGCCCACGCAAGGCATCCGCCGAATTCAGCGCCGACCCCTCATAGGTGCAGGGGAGGGATAGGCGCCCAGAATTCACCAGCGGGCGGGCAAAGGCGTGATGTTCGGACAGATCCAGAACCGCGTCCCGCAGAACCCGGCTCATTTCCGACTTAGGTGTGATGAAATCGGTGGAACGGGATGAGTTCAGGATGTTTTCATCTGCGCCATGGACGCGTTCGCGGTCATAACTGTCCAGCAGGCTCTCCGGCGCCTTTCCCTCTAGCGCCAGTTTCAGTTTCCAGCACAGGTTATCTGTGTCCTGCAAACCGGAGTTGGCCCCCCGGGCGCCGAATGGTGACACCTGATGTGCGGCATCGCCTGCAAAGAGCACGCGACCGTGGCGGAATTTTTCCATCCGGCGGCACTGGAAGGTGTAGATTGAGACCCACTCCAGCTCGAATTTCACATCCTCGCCCAGCATTTCCTTCAGCCTTGGGATCACGTTCTCCGGGCGCTTCTCTCGTTCCTTGTCGATGTCCCAGCCAAGCTGCAGGTCGATCCGCCAGACACCGTCAGGCTGTTTGTGCAGGAGTGCCGATTGCCCCTTGTTGAAAGGCGGGTCAAACCAGAACCAACGCTCGGTCGGGAAGTCTGCGTCCATGATCACATCCGCGATCAGGAAGTTGTCCTCAAACACCCGACCCACGAAATCGAGCCCCAGCATCTGCCGGGTTGGGGAGCCCGCGCCATCGCAGGCAATCAGCCAATCAGCCTCAAGATTGTAAGACCCTTCTGGTGTGTCGATCTCCAGCGTGACGTGATCCTCATGGGTGCCGATTGCAGAGACCTTGTTACGCCCACGAATCTCAATTGGGGCCCCTGCTGCCTGAAGTGCGTTAGCCCGCTGAACCAGATATTCCTCAAAGTAATATTGCTGCAGGTTGATAAAGGCGGGCTGCGCATGGCCGCTCTCCGGCAGCAGGTTGAATTCATAGACCTTGCGGTCATCAAAAAACACTTTGCCCAGGTTCCACTGCACGCCTTTGTCCACGAGCGGGTCGCAGAAGCCGAGGCGGTCAGCGATTTCAAGACTGCGTTTGGAAAAACAGATGGCCCGGCTGCCGAAGCTGACCTTGTCATTCTCGTCAAGCACCACGACCCCAATCCCCTGTTGGGCGAGATCAATTGCAGCGGCCAGCCCCACAGGTCCGGCACCGATCACGATGACAGGGTGGCGTACCGGGGCGCCTGTGTCCTGATCTTCGCTGCGCTGATAGGGGTACATGGGAACTTCAAAGATCTTGTTCATCTGGTTTCCTCCCGAAAATACATGCCGTAGGGCAAAGCTCTCCCATGTACCGGCAGGGGCTGCCGGTATCGGATAAGAGCCTGTCATAAATTGCCCCGGCACGACACGATCTGGATCAAATCACCCCAGATGGGTCTCTGCCGGGTCTTGGATCTTAGCCCTGCAGTGCGTCCCACATTTCCAGATCGCGTTGGGCGGTCCAGATGCGTGGGGTATCGACGCCGCGGGCCTCATCATAGGCGCGCGCCACGTTGAAGGGCAGACAATGCTCATAGATCGCGTAGTCCGCAAACTTCGGATCACATTCGGCGCGCACCGCGTCCCAGGCCTCTTTCAGGGTTCCGTTGCGGGCCGCAACCTTGGCGGCAGGGCGGTAAGTGCTTTCGACGAAATCGCGGGTGTTCTCAATGGCAGCATTGACCATCTCTTTGCCCACCAGCGCATCGCCGCGACCTGGCGCGATGGCGTCGACGTCATAGGCCTTGATATTATCCAGCGTCCGGCCCCAGTCGCCGAAATGCCCGTCGCCGCAATAGCAGGCGGAGTGGTATTCAACGATGTCGCCGGTGAACATCACGTTCTGATCTGGCACATGGATCACCGCGTCACCTGCGGTATGGGCGCGGCCCAGATGTTTGATATCAACGCGGCGGTTGCCGAGGTAGACAGTCATGGAATCGCTGAAGGTTGTGGTCGGCCAGGTCAGACCGGGGATGCTCTCATGGCCTTCGAAGAGGCGTGGGAAGCGCTGGAACTCGCTGTCCCAGTCTTCCCGCCCACGTTCGACGACCATCGACCGCGCCTTATCCGACATGATGATGTTCTGCGCGCCAAAGGCAGATGCGCCCAGCACGCGGACAGCATGATAATGCGTCAGCACCACATGGGTGATCGGCTTGTCGGTCACGGACCGGACGCATTCGATCACCTTATTCGCCAGCCGCGGGGTGGCCTGGGCCTCAACGATCATCACAGAGTCATCGCCGATGATGACGCCGGAGTTCGGGTCGCCCTCGGCGGTGAAGGCATACAGGCCCTCGCCGATCTCATCAAAGGTGATCTTCTTTTCGGTCATGTCCCCTTGGGACGCAAAAGCTTTTGCCATGGTGGTCTTCCTTATCTTGCGTAGGGGTCTTCAAGGGCGGCCAGAACAGTGCCGGTGCAATCGCCAAAGCCGATGGTATAGCCATCGCCCTTTGCCGCGCCTTTCAGGGTCAGCGTATCGCCATCAGCGATGAAAGAACGCTCCTCGCCGGTGTCCAGCGTCAGCGGCTCCTTGCCGCCCCAGCTGAGTTCCAGAAGTGAGCCACGACTGTCCTTGGTTGACCCGGAAATGGTGCCCGAACCCAAAAGGTCGCCTGCGTTCATCGGGCAGCCGGAGGTGGCGTGATGTGCCAGCTGCTGCGCTGCGGAGTAGTACATTTCCTTGTAGTTGGTTCGCACAATCGTTGTGGCGTTCTTGCCTTCCGGAGCCATAGTGACTTCCAGGTCAATGTCATAGAGCATCGGGCCGCAGTCCTTCAGGTGGTCCAGCAGTTCCACCTCGCGCTCGGGCGTGTCGCAGCGGAACGGCTCTAGCGCCGCTTTGGTCACAATCCAGGGGCTGATCGTGTTGGCCGTCGCCTTGGCCTGGAACGGCCCTAGCGGTTGATATTCCCAGGCTTGAATATCGCGTGCAGACCAGTCGTTCAGCAGCACGTAACCAAAGATATGATCGTCTGCTTCCTGAACGGTGATCGGCCCCTCGGAAGGGGTGCCGACGATGGCGCCCATTTCCAGCTCGATATCGAAGCGCGCGCAGGGCGCCCACCGTGGCTTGTCGTCATTCGGGCCTTTCAGCTGGCCCCAGGGGCGGCGTACATCGGTGCCGGACACCACCACAGAGGAGGCGCGACCATTGTAGCCGATCGGGATATGGAGCCAGTTCGGAGGCAGGGCATTTTCCGGGCCGCGGAACATGGTGCCAACATTGAAGGCGTGGTTCTTGCCGGCGTAGAAGTCGGTGTATTCGCTCACCGCAAACGGCATGTGCAGTTCGGCAGCGGAGGCGGCAACCAGCAGCGGTTCCACTTTCTCCTGTTCGGCGGCTCCTTCGGACAGCAATGCGGTCAGACGGTCGCGCAGTGCAGCCCAGACGGCGGGGCCTTCCTCCATCAGGTCGTTCCAATAGGGCACGTCGAACAGCGGCACATCGCCCAGCTGGATCAGCCCGGTCTCCTCGGCGGCCTGCATGTCCAGGATCATGTCGCCGATCGCAACACCACAGCGCGGATCATCACTGTCGACAGAGAACACACCATACGGCAGGTTGTTCAGGGGGAAGGGGTGGGCCGTACTATTGGCAGAAGAGACCCAGGATTTCATCAAAGGCATGCGTGATCCTTTTGTTTGAGAGCCGCTGCTCTCGTCATTTTTCCCGAAATACTCCGGGGGTGAATGCGGCCTTTGGGCCGCAGAGGGGGCAGCGCCCCCCCTATTTATTTTTTGCCCGGGGTGCCGTCGAATTTCTTTTCGATGTCGGCCCAGCAATCGATGTAGTCATCCTGCAGCGGTGCCTCATTGGCGGCAAATGGGGTCAGATGCTGCGGGAAACGGGTCTCGAACATAAAGGACATTGTGTTGTCCAACTTCTCCGGACCCAAATCTGCGTTGGATGCGCCCTCAAAGGCGTTTCTATCCGGGCCGTGCGGCAGCATCATATTGTGCAGGCTGACGCCGCCGGGAACAAAGCCCTGAGGCTTGGCGTCATACTGGCCATAGATATTGCCCATCAGTTCCGACATGATGTTCTTGTGATACCACGGTGGGCGGAAGGTATCTTCCGCCACCATCCAACGTTCCCGGAACAGAACAAAATCGATATTTGCGGTGCCGGGCTGGCCAGACGGCGCCGTCAGCACGGTAAAGATTGACGGATCCGGATGGTCAAACAGGATGGCTCCAACCGGGCAATAGGTCCGCAGGTCATATTTCACCGGCGTGTAGTTGCCGTGCCAGGCCACGACATCCAGCGGTGAGTGACCGATTTTGGTCTCGTGAAACTGGCCACACCACTTGATTGTGACGGTAGAAGGCGTCTCACGATCCTCAAATGCCGCCACCGGGGCCTTGAAATCCCGGGGATTTGCCATGCAGTTGGCCCCGATCGGACCACGGCCGGGCAATTCAAACTTCTGCCCGTAATTTTCGCAGACAAAGCCACGACAGGGGCCGTCCAGTACTTCGACCCGGTAGACCAGCCCGCGTGGGATGATGGCAATTTCCTGAGGTTCAATATCGATGATGCCCAGCTCGGTTGCAAACCGCAGGCGCCCTTCCTGTGGGACCACCAGCAATTCGGAATCAGCGGAATAAAAGTAGCTGTCCACCATGGAGTCGGTAACCAGATAGATATGGCTCGCCATGCCGACCTGGGTGTTGACGTCTCCTGCCGTGGTCATGGTGCGCATACCCGTGAGCCAGGTCAGTCCCTCTGTGCCGTGCGGCACGGGATCCCAGCGGTACTGACCGAGGCTGATCACATCCGGGTCCACGTTCGGGGCGGACTTCCAATAGGGCAGATCAATCTTAGTGTAGCGGTGCGAGTGTTTCACCGACGGGCGAATGCGATAGCACCAGGTGCGTTCGTTCTGATGGCTTGGAGCGGTAAAGGCCGTACCACTCAGCTGTTCGCCATAAAGGCCGTAGTTGCATTTCTGGGGGCTGTTCATGCCCTGCGGTAGGGCACCGGGCAACGCTTCTGTTTCAAAGTCATTGCCAAATCCGGGCATATAACCCGTGTGAGGCCCTGCAGGAGATGGGGCCTGGATCATTTCATGGGCATCGACTTCGTGATTCATGATGCGCTCCTTTTTGGTGTGCTCTGTTTCGGTAATAGTTGATTTTGTAACTAACAAGGGATAGCTCTACCCCATGGATGAAAAAGATGACTTCGCGCTGCAGGATTTCTTGCCGTATCTGCTCAACCGGGCTGCGGAGGAATCCTCGCTTGAGTTTCAAAAGCACTACAAGAACCGCTATGGAATGCTGCGCAATGAATGGCGGGTGCTGTTTCATTTGGGCAATTACGGTCGCATGACAGCAACTGAGATCGGCCAGCGTGCCAAGATACATAAGACGAAGATCAGCCGGGCGGTTGCGAAACTTGCAGAACGTCGCTTTGTTCTGCGTCATCGCGATGAGAAAGATCGTCGTGCCGAGCACCTGGAGCTTACGTCGCAAGGTGAGGCCGCGTATCGTGACCTGAGCACGCAGGCTGCGATCTATGACCGTCAACTCGCGGGGCGGCTCAGCGACGGGGAAAGTGCGGCGCTGCGCCACATGTTGCGCAAACTTGCAGGAATTGAGCCATAGACATCGCCGGGCCGAGGCCTCAGATTGGACCGGCAACACAATATGAGGCCGTGCATAATGACGGATGCTGCTTCGCGCGCCACGCCGATAATCGACTGGCTCACTGCTGAAGGGCTACGAGGGGCCAGCCGTCAGGAGATGTTGCAGGGGTTCTGCCAGAGGCTCGCCGATATCGGGGTGCCTCTGCTGCGCTTCCATCTGGCACAGCGCGCCTATCATCCGAAATATGGTGGTATCGGGTTTAGCTGGACGCGGTCCGACGGGCTGTCGCATGAGTTCTATGAACACAGCGATACCCCGCGGGATGAATGGCTTTACAGCACCTTCTACTACATGTTGGAACGCGACGTTCCGGAGTTCCGAAGTAAGCTGACGGGCCATGTTCTGGAGAGATTTCCGGCGTTGGCACAGTTCAAGCAGCGCGGGGCGACGGATTATTTTGCATTGGCAAAGCGGTTCGGCGATTTTGCTGACGCGCCCTTTGACCCTCGGCGCCCGGGCGAGGGTATATTGTCCTCGTGGTCGACCGATCACCCGGAGGGGTTTACAAATGCAGATCTGGCCCTGATCCGCCAGATTTATTCGCATCTGGCATTGGCGTTGCGCGCGGCGTCCGCACAGCAGATGGCCAAAGATCTGTTGCAGGTCTATCTGGGGCGCGATGCCGGGCAGCGGGTTTTGTCGGGAGAAATTCAACGCGGATCCTCCCGCCAGATTGATGCGGTGATCTGTTACTTCGATCTGAAAGGGTTCACCCAGCTGGCAGAACAAATTCCGGGTGCCGAACTGATTGATATGCTCAACGATTACTTCGGTCTGGCTGTTGAGACGATCCAGTCTCATGGTGGGAATATTCTGAAATTCATGGGTGATGGTATATTGTCCATGTTCGATCTTGGCAGCATTGGCGAGGATGCGACTGCTGCCCTGGCAGCCGCCAGCGCGCTACAGGGGAAAATTCGCAATCGAAATACGCAGCGCTCTGCGCAAGGCGTGCCAACTGCGGATTTCACTCTTGCACTGCACGCCGGCGAAATCCTCTACGGAAATATTGGGTCTGAGAACCGGCTGGATTTCACAGTTATAGGGCCAACCGTCAATCTGACGGCCCGAATCTCAGGTATGCACACTTCCGTCGGGCGCAGCATCATCGTGTCTGAACAGGTGCAGAAAGCAGCTCAGCCGACCAGCCACGATCTGGTCTCGTTGGGGCGCTATATGCTGCGCGGTGTCGCGGAGCCGGTGGAGTTGTTCACGATCTACGAGGGTTAATTTCCGTGGCCTGCTGGGGTAGGAATTCTGTGAAAGGTAAAATTTGCCATAATTTTCGCATTTTTCTCCCTTAGTGCTGAGAGCAAGGAAAGGGTGTGGCCAGTGGGATTCGTCAAAAAATCGCAACGCGTCACCCCGGACAGCGACAGAGCAGCAAGGATAAGACGCAATGAAACTGACACTGCGCATGACCCATCTGATAGCCACAGCGGCTGTGTGGCTCGCAACCGGTCCGAGAGCCTTTGCGGCGGGTGAGTGGCCGGATGCTGGTGGCCCCGGGAACGGCAATGGCAATGGGTGGGGCAATGGCTGGGGCAACGGTTGGGGCAACGGCGGAGGTAACGGAAATGGCAATGGCAACGGTGGTGGCCAGACGGTTCCGGAGATCGATGTCAGTGCAGGTCTGCTCGCCGTCGCTGCGGTTGCGGCAGCGCTGTTGTTGACCTGGGAACTGCGCCGTCGCCGATCCGCACAGAACTGACGCTGTCACAGCGTATCACGTCAGGGAAAACCGGGCCTAGATCAGGGCCCAGTTTTCGGTGGCAAAGGCGACATAAGCGATCAGCGCATTCGCCACCATATGGGCCAGTATCGCTGCAGCGAGACCACCTCCGCGCAGATACAGCGCACCAAATATGGCGCCTGCCGCCATTCCCAAGGCAAAGCGATCATGCATCAGACCAAAGAGCGCACTCGTAACGAGGAGTGCGATGACGGCCCGCAGAATCTGACCTTGCCCCGCCATGCGTCGTAGCAGATATCCGCGAAAAAACAGTTCTTCGACAATCGGGACTAGAACCATGGTCCCGAGAAGACGTGTGCCAACCCAGAGCATATCACGCTCATCGGTGCCGCCCCGGCTGATATCCGGCGTAGACGTCACAATCCAGACGGCGGCGATTGCGGCGCCAGATGCGATATCAATCGGCCTTGGTCGATATGCCAACTGGCGCAGGGCTGGCCAGAATACAAGCAAAGCGGCGGCCATCATCGCCGCGCGTAGCGGGTAGCCTTGCGCAGGATCGGCCCAAATCGCGGACACCAGCACACCGCTTAACATCATCACGATAAATGGAATGATGGAGGCGAGTAGCATATCAGCGCGCATCGGCGGCAGCTCAGCCGCAGCTGCGGCCAGCGCCTCCGGATTGCTCTGCAACCAGCGAGAGCGATGCGCAATGGCCAGAACCAGCAGCGCCAACAGCGTGAACATCAGCCAGCCGGCATAACTATGGAAGCCGTTAACTGCGTGCTCAGGTGCAATCCATGCGCCGATCAGGATCAGGATGGCGATACGTGCGACGTTGAATGCCCAGCTGAGCAGAAGCGCAGCTGGGAACAATACCAGCCAGTACCGTGTCTGACGGATATCCCGTCCCATCAGCAGCGCATATAGCCCCATGAATGTGGTCACGAGCGCAAAGCCCTCTACGCCGGAGCATGGCTCACCGATCTCCACCAAAAACCCGTCAACACGGATTAGGTGCAGCGCCGCATCAGACCACACTGTTGCGCCGGAGACTTCCAGTACCCACGTCACCAGGATGAATGTCACCGAGGTCAGCGCCTCGATATTCCAAATCGGCTCCATCATGCGGGTTATATCAGGCATGACCAGCGCGACCATCAGCGCCAAGGTCAAAGAGAACCCACAGCCGCGCAACCAGACCAGCCATGCTCGCAGTGGCATAAGTGACAGCACCCCGCCCAGCCCGGCTATGGCGCCACCCAGGCAGATCAGAATCAGGGTTGGTGATATCCATGCGTTGATCCCAGCGGGACCAAAGAGCGCCAGCGGGACAAGTGCGATTATAAGCCCCGCAAAGTTGAGGGCCAGCGCCGAGGGGCGTCTTGGGGCCTGTCCTATGGCTGCGGTCAACGCGTGATATGCGTTGCGCATCAGGATCAGATACAGCCCAAGCACAGTTAGAAGGGCCAGCAAGCGCCCAGCGATAGAGCGTACAGTTGTGCAGGCAAGATCTGCGCCAGTGAACTTGCAATGCACGTTCGCCAGCAGCTGATAGGCCACCATGATAATAAACAGTTCAACAACTGCCAGCCCAAGAATCAGGACCAGCCGCCGCCCGCCGCGCTGCGCGACCCGCCCGGTCTCGCCGGCGGTGAGGGCTTGGTCAGATATCGACATCCACGCCTGGCAGGTTCAGCGATTTCATCATGTCGCGCAGTTCCTGACGTGCGGCGATATTTGAGATATTCAGCTGCTTGACGCCAATGTCCTTCAGGTCGAGCAACGTCAGTCCACGCGGGAACAGCTCCCGAAAGACCACCCGCTCAGAAAAGCCGGGTGCGACGCGAAACCCGATCCGTTTGGACAGCATGGAAATGGCGCGTTCCATCTTCTCCTTGTTGACCATGCGCTGGGTGCCGACACGATTGCGTATCACGATCCAGTCAATCGGCTTCAACCCGGCCTGGGCTCGCAGTTGCCGCGCATTCCAGACCATTTCGGAATAGACGGAAGGGCCAGTGATTTTCTCACCCTTTTGGTCGGTATGAGCCAGGAGGTCAAAATCGACAAAACTGTCGTTCAGCGGCGTGATCAGCGTGTCTGCCAGAGAATGGGCGACTTGGCTCAGACGGGTATGCGATCCCGGGCAGTCAATCAGGATGAAATCATTGCTGGGTTCCAGTTCGGAAACCGCCGCAGACAGCCGGTGGTCATAGACATTTTCGCCCGGCTGTAGGCTATCAGCGTCGATTTCAGGCAGTTCGTGCAGCGCTACCAATGGCAGCTCCAACGCAGCTTTCTCCATGAACGCCTTGCGGTTCTCCAGATAGCGCCCCAGTGACCGTTGCCGCAGGTCAAGGTCCAAGGCGGCAATTTTGTACCCAAGCCGGGCCAGCGTGGTTGCCACATGCATGGAGACGGTGGACTTGCCCGCACCACCTTTTTCGTTGCCGACGACAATAATATGCGCCACGTTCACTTCCCCCAATCACTGCGCGAAATACTGCGCATCTTGGGCTGACTATACTGCCCGCACGAATCGATGGGAAGCGCGATATCCGCAGGTTAGGGCCTGATTTAGGCTCTGTAGTTTCTGCCGGGCGAACCTGGGCAATGAACTTGTTCGTTGGGGCTGCAACAAAAAACGCCGCCCGAAGGAGCGGCGTTTTCCGAAAAATAAGACCAGATCGGCTTAGAAGCCCAGACCTTCGTATTTCTTTTTGAACTTGGAGACACGGCCACCGGCGTCCATCAGACGGGTGGAGCCACCGGTCCATGCGGGATGCACGGTGGGGTCGATGTCCAGAGCCAGGGTGTCACCCTCTTTGCCCCAGGTGGAGCGCATCTTGAGGATGGTGCCATCGGTCATTTTGACGTCGATGAAGTGGTATTCGGGATGGGTGTCGGCTTTCATGATACCACTCCTTACGCTTTGGCTTTGTAGTTTGTATCTTCTGCAATCCGTGCGGATTTACCGCGACGGGCGCGCAGATAGTACAGTTTCGCGCGACGCACACGGCCGCGGCGAACGACAGTGATGCTGTCGATGTTGGTCGAATGCAGCGGGAACACACGCTCCACACCTTCGCCAAACGAAATTTTGCGAACGGTGAACGAACCGGCGATGCCGGAGCCGTTTTTACGGCTGATGCAGACGCCTTCGTAGTTCTGCACGCGCGAACGGCTGCCTTCGGTCACTTTGTAGCCGACGCGGATGGTGTCACCGGCTTTGAAATCGGGGATCTCTTTCCCCAGGGCGGCAACTTGTTCCGCCTCCAACTGTGCGATCAGGTCCATCGCAGATCTCCTATAATTGCTCGTGGTTTTGTCCACGAAGTTTTGCGCGGTTGCGAGAGCTCTTGGTCTTCATCGGGTCCCGCAGATAGCAGCCCGCCAGAGATCACTCCGTTCTTTCCTAAGCGTGTATCGTGCATCCCCCCAGATTGCCGAAGAAGGCGGGTCAGGGATTTCATGATGCAACAGAACAGCGGTCCATAGACGCAAAAGCGAATCCAGACAGACGCCTTCTATGCTTGTTTGATCGGTGGATCAAGGGGACAGTCTGTGTTTGAGAACCGCAGATGCTGCCTTCGGATCGTTCAATCTTTTTTCTTACGGTCCTGGTGGGCCTGCCAGAGATCAGGGCGGCGCGCTTGCGTGATGTCTTCACTCATTTTCTGGCGCCATTCAGCAATTTTACCGTGATGGCCGGACATCAGCACATCAGGAATGGTTTGCCCTTTCCATTCCGCCGGGCGGGTATATTGCGGATGTTCAAGCAGGCCGGAGGAAAAACTCTCCTCTTCGGTAGAGGCCTGATTGCCAAGGACACCAGGGATCAGGCGCACGGTGGCGTCGATCATCGCCTGCGCTGCAATCTCGCCACCGGTCATGACAAAATCCCCCAAGGAGACTTCCTGAATTCCATAGTGCTGCAACACGCGCTCATCGACGCCTTCAAATCGCCCGCAGAGCAGTGTGACACCATCGCAGCGTGACAGATCCTGCATCAGAGCCTGATCCATCCGGCGACCGCGCGGTGACAGGTAGATCAACGGCCAATTGCCGACAGTGCCCGCCATCGTATGCTCAATCGCATCTCCCAGCACATCCGCCCGCAGCACCATGCCAGCGCCTCCACCTGCTGGGGTGTCATCGACGTTGCGGTGTTTTCCAATGCCAAACTGGCGTAGATCAACCGTCTCCAGCTGCCACAACCCCTCTTGCAGGGCCTTGCCGGTCAAGCTTTCACCCAAAATGCCGGGGAAGGCATTCGGGAACAGGGTCATGATTTTCGCCTTCCAAACGCCGACCAGATCCGGCGTCGGCGTCATCAGCTCGCGTGGCTTGAAAGAGGGGCGAATGGCCTTGCGGCCGTGAGATTTGTTTTGTGCACTCATATGGTGCTGTTTAATCCAGTTAGAACGACACGCAATAAAAAGCTTTGGTGTTTGAATGAATTCGGAAATGCCCCCAATTGTAACTGCCCGTGAGTATCAGGCCGCAATTGATGCGGTGCAGGCGCGCGCCAGAGCGTTCTGGCCGCGCATTGCATCGGACCTTGGTCTGGCTGCTGAAGGTACCCGGTTTCGTCAGCTTCTGGTGAACAGCCGGTATCAGCATGTTCGCAGCGTTCAGGAGGTGAAAACGGCAACCGGGCAACGCTATGTTTTGAGAGCTGCGTTTGATGAAACCAACGCTGCGGGGCAATTCAAGTCTCTAGACAGGCATCAACAAGCGTCGGCAAGGCTGAGCGCAGTCCCAGGTGTGTCATCACCTTCGATATTGTGGCGTGATCGGGACAGCGTTGTTGTGTTGATGGAGTTTGCCGAGGGTGACACAGCGTACCGCGCACTATCGCTGAGTGAGTACGGGTTTGGTGACCGGGCAGAGGTGCTTCGGCGGATAGGGCATGCTGTTGCTGCGCTTCACCGTGTATCGGACGTTGGAGAACAAAGGTTTTGGCCCAAATCATTCCTGAAACAGGTTTCAACTCGGGCAGAAGCTGTTCGGGCGGGGCAATTTCACGTCCTGAAACCCAAAAGATTCCTAGGGCTGTGTGCGTTGCTGCATCGCGCTGGACGTTCTGCCCGCGGGCAGGCTTTTCGCGGCGCGGTAGAACACGGCGATTTGCATCTGCGTAATGTTATGATGTCCGACACCGATGTGTCCTTCATCGACTATTCAAACCACAAGGGGATTTTTCCCCACCGGGACATTGCAAATATTTGGCTATCCAACTGCCCGGATCACCTGGCACCTAACGGACGTCAGCCCGGTTTCGGCGGTGTTGCCAGTGCGGATTGGGTGGCATTCGAAGACGGATACGGTATGCGGCTGACAGCTGATCCGCTTTTCCGGTTTTTCTTCATCTGGCGTCTGTTCAAACTGTGGTCCGCTCTGGCGGCGAGGCCATCGGATCAACACCGGCGCACTACCGACGTCGTGGCCGGTGCTCAAAATGTTTTGGACGCTTTATTGGAAGCTGACGCGTGAATGCTGAAGCCCTCAGAACAACCCTTCCGGCGGATCTGCGATGATGCGGCCCGCTGCAAGATCTACAGTTGGCACTGCGGCTAGCGTAAAGGGCAGCAATACTGTCTTACTGTCTGCGGGGATGGTGATTTCCAGAAGATCACTGGCGCCGTGGTTCTGTACTGATTTTACGGTGCCCAGCAGTGTTCCGCCGGTGTCGTAAACCTCCAGCCCCATCAGATCGGTGTGATAGTATTCATCATCCGGCAGGCTCGGCAGACGGTCGCGCGGCGCGAACAGCCGGATCCCCTTCAGAGCATCAGCCTGTTCCTTGGTCTCGATCCCGCCGATACGGGCGGTAAACCCGTTCTTGATGGCGCGGACCAAGGTGATCGTATAGGTCTGGCTGCCGTCTTCTGTGCTGAGTGGGGAATAGTCTTCAATATCCTCGGGCATCGCACAAAAACTCTTCAGCCGCACCTCGCCCCGCACCCCGTACGAGCCGGAAATGGCGCCAACGCAAATCTGCTCAGTCATTCAATCCATCCTTTGCAGAACCGCTCAGCAGTCCAGGTGCCGCCTGCGAGTCCACAGCGTTCTGTTTGGTAGTTGCGTTCATAGAGAACACCCGCGGTAAAGGCGATCAGAACAAAAACCGCAAGCCGGATCAATCGCCACATCAGTGGATTACCGGGTTTCGATCGGCAATGCGTTGCGTCGGGTTTCCCAGCCCAGCTGCTCCAGTTCCGGCGTTTTGGACATCCGCTCGGGGTGGCCAACGCAGAAATATCCAATCAACTGCCAGTCGGCTGGGACATCCAAATCCCGGTTCAGCTGTTGCGGATCAAGGATCGACACCCAGCCCAGCCCCAGACCTTCGGCACGCAGGGCGAGCCAGAACAGGGTCACAGCGGTAACGACGGAGTAGCGGCGCATCTCCGGCATGGTGCCAGCACCGAGCTTGTGACCTTTTGTTGTGGAATCGTCGCAGTAGATCGCCAGCTGAACAGGTGCTTCGCGCATGCCTGACAATTTCAGCTTGGCATAGCGTTCGGCCTTGGCTTCTGAAAAGCCGGCCAGCGCCGTGGCATTTGCGGTCTCGAAATTCTCAAGTGCTGCAGCACGGGCTGAGTCACTTTCTACGCGGATCACCCGCCAAGGTTCGCTGAGCCCGACCGAGGGCGCCAGCTGAATGGTGTCGAGACAGCGCGTAAGCACTGCCTCGTCCACCGGATCGGAGCGAAACCGGCGCACATCGCGCCGGACCCGCATCAACAGATCAAGTTGCATGCGGAAGTCTTCAGAAAACGAATTGTCCCGCATGTTCATCAACTTACTCCGCGTCTGCAGTCGCTTCAGCAGCTTTGGCTGCTTTTTCTTCGGCGCGCTCCTGAGCTTTCTTGCCAGGGGTGCCTTTCTTGGGGTTGTTCCGCTCCACCTTAGCGCGAACGCCAGCAGCTTCCAACATCCGAGCAATACGATCTGTAGGCTGAGCGCCCTGATCCAGCCAGTGCTGCACGCGTTCCATGTCCATTTTTACGCGCTCTTCACTGTCTTTCGGCAGCAGCGGGTTGTAGGTGCCCAGCTTTTCGATGAAGCGACCATCGCGCGGCATACGGCTGTCGGCAGCCACAATGCGATAGAAGGGACGCTTTTTCGAGCCGCCGCGGGCCAGACGAATTTTCATTGCCATGGGTTCAGTCTCCTTTAATGGCGTTTACAGGGATATCCCTGTTATTCCTGGTGTTTCTTATGGTGTCGGATGACTTCCTGAATGATGAAATTCAGAAAAGCCTTGGCGAAATCGGGGTCCAGGTCGGCCTGTTCCGCCAGGTCTTCGAGCCGTGCGATCTGCGCGGTTTCACGCGTTGGATCGGACGGGGGAAGGTCGTGTTCAGCCTTGAGCCGGCCCACCGCCTGGGTGTGCTTGAAACGCTCGCCCAAAGTATAAACGAGAATAGCATCAAGGCGATCAATGCTCTCGCGGTGGCCTTTCAGCAGCGCCGCTGCACGGGCGACGGGATCTTGGGTCTCTGTCGTCATTTCTGACTCCGCAAGGAGATGAATGAAAAGCGCATCGCGCGGCTTTGGGTGATGGGATCAGTCAAGCGCCCAGCCCTCCGGTTTAAACAGGGGATCTGCGTAATGGCTGATTTCCATCTCGATCCCATGGATCAGCTGGCTGTCCTTCAGCGCATTCGGGGCCGGGTGGCGATAGACAGCGTCGCTGCCGTCAATAGTGTCGGCATCGTGATCCTTCTGTGCGCCCAGCCGCTCTGCCAAACGGATCGAATCCAGATTCTTCGGATCAATATAGCTGACCGCGCCATCCCAGCCGAGGGTATTGTAATAGTAGTTGCGGGCCGCGTGAGTGGCTTCCAGCGCATAGCCCTTACCAGCGGCATCAGGCCAGATGATCCAGGCGATTTCGCGTTCCGGCCAGCCTGCAGGCATCCAGCCCCCGGCCATCCCATATGTTTCCTCGGTGATCTTGTCGTGGATCATCCACATGCCAAACCCGCGCACCTGCCAATGGCCAATTTCAGCGGCGTAGAGCATCCAGGCTTCGTATGGATTCAGCGGGCCGCCCATGAAGCGCGCACGGTAAGAGCTGAACGTCGCTTTGAAGTCGGGGTAATCCACGGCTTCGGGGCCCCGCAGGACCAAGCGCTTGGTTTCGATCACAGGGATGGACGAGGGCATCAGGCACACCCTACGCTGCTGAGATAACGACAAGAGGTCATTGGAGACGCCCCGTTATCACTGGCTCGCCCAAGAGGCGCTGGCGAGGCTGATGCCGCCAGGTTCGCATGTTGTTGGCCGGGGCCAGACGGAAAGATACCAATTGCTCCGGGCGGGCGCCAATGCGCTGCGCCAGAGCTATGGATGCGGTGTTATCCTCCGGAATGAAGGAGGCGATATTGCTCCAGTTCTTTTCTCGGAAGAGCCAGTCAAGAACGGCCTCTGCGGCCTCGCTTGCGTAGCCTTTGCCACGGGCATCCTCTGTCAGGTGCCAGGAGAGCTCCGGTTCTGGCCAGCCTTTCGGGAACCATGGGCCGATCATGCCGACTGGGCGCCCGGTGCTGCGCTCGACCAGGGCGAACAGCCCATAGCCGCGCAGGTGCCAATGACCGATTATGGTGGCAATCGACCACCAGAGCGCATCTGGATCGTCCGCTGCATCAATAAAGCGCGGCGCGCCAATGCGCAAAAAGGCATCATGCGCGTCGAAACCGGCCTCCGCAGGGGACACCAGTGTAAGCCTCTGCGTCATGAGGCTAGGGAAACGATAACCCGTGTCTGACATTACCACATCCGTATCAACCCCTGCCGCACAGGCCGCAGCGATCTGTTTATGCATCAAAGACAGCCCGACCATGCCAGATGCCGGAAAATAATGGGTTAAAGCACCGTCCAAGCGTGGCATAGTCGCCACAGCGGCACCGGTACGGCGGCCTGGGTGACAGACAAGGGAGAGATCCATCATGCGTAGGCCTCCATCCCGCCGTCCGCATCAGGTGCGTTATGGCGGTAGACGAGCGTATCTGCAGACGTTTCGCCTTCGGGCAAAGGTGCCTCAGGATCCAGGGTGGCCCCTAGCCGCTCAGCCACTGAGACCGATTTATCGTTTCCGGGCGTGATGTAGCTGACAAGGGTGGTCGCGCCCATTTGGGACCACGCCCATTCCAACGCTGCAGATGCTGCTTCGGTGACGTAACCGTTGCCCTCGAAGCCGTTGCAAAGTGTCCAGCCGATCTCCGCTTCGGGGAAATGGGCTGGTTTGATGATGCCGACTTGGCCAACAAATGCGCCATCCTCGCTGCGTTCGATTGCCCAGCTACCGAAACCCAGAAGGGACCAGCTGCCCACTTCAGCGGCAATTGTTTGCCAGCTGTCCTTGAGCGAAAACGGCCCGCCCATATAGCGTGCGCGTTCACTGCCCAGCACATCGTGAAGCGGCGCGAAGTCCGACATCACGTGGCGGCGCAGCGTGAGACGCGCAGTGGATATGGTGGGCGCAATAGTCACCTTACTTCTTCTTTCCAAAGCCGCTCAGGCCACCGGGGAGGCCGCCCATGCCGCCCAGACCCGGCAGGCCACCGGCTAGGCCCTTGCCGCCGCCCATGGCTTTGGCCGCTGCTTCCAGTGCCTTTGGATCCATCTGGCTCGGATCCATTCCAGCCATATCGGGCATGCTGCCGCCCTTGCCGAACATGCCAGACATGGCCTGTTTCAACATCTTGCCTTTGCCCATCTTGCCCATCTTTTTCATGACGTCGGCCATTTGACGGTGCATTTTCATCAGCTTGTTGAGGTCGGAGACCTGCATGCCGGAACCTGCTGCGATCCGTTTCTTGCGAGACGCCTGGAGCAGGGCAGGATTGGCGCGTTCTTTCTTGGTCATGGATTGGATCATGGCGATCTGCTGGCGCAGCACCTTGTCATCAAACCCGGATTCTTCGACTTGTTTTGCCATTTTGGCCATGCCGGGCATCATCTGCATCATGCCTTGCATGCCGCCCATCTGGATCATCTGCTCAAGCTGCATCTTCAGGTCATTCATATTGAAATGACCCTTCATCATGCGCTTCATCATGCGTTCGGCCTGTTCGGCCTCGATGGTTTCCTGGGCTTTTTCAACCAGAGCAACGATATCGCCCATGCCGAGAATCCGGCCTGCGATTCGGTCAGGCTCGAAGGTCTCGATGGCGTCCATCTTCTCGCCCAGACCGACAAAGCGGATGGGTTTACCGGTGACTGCGCGCATCGACAGCGCCGCACCACCGCGGCCATCGCCGTCCATCCGGGTCAGAACAACGCCGGAGATGCCGATCTTGGCATCAAATTCCTCGGCCACCTCGACGGCGACCTGACCGGTCAACCCGTCAACAACCAGCAGGGTTTCACGGGGGGAGACGACATCGCGGACGTCCTCCACCTCCTGCATGAGCACTTCGTCAATCTGCAGGCGGCCGGCAGTATCGAGCATGTACACATCGTAGCCACCTAACGCGGCTTGCTGCTTGGCACGTTTGGCAATGTCGACGGGTTTCTGTCCCGGCACGATTGGCAGCGTGTCGACGCCGATCTGGGTGCCCAGTACTGCAAGCTGGTCCATCGCAGCAGGGCGATACACATCGAGCGACGCCATCAGGACGCGCTTACCTTCTTTATCTTTCAGACGCTTGGCGAGCTTACCAGTGGTTGTGGTCTTACCTGAGCCTTGCAGACCAACCATCAGGATCGGTGCCGGTGGGTTGTCAACTTTCAGCTGGCCTGGATCCTCCGCGCCGCGCAGCACGTCCACCAGGGCGTCATGGACGATTTTGACAACCTGTTGGCCCGGCGTGACCGATTTTGTCACCGCTTGGCCCGTAGCCTGTTCCTGCACACGCTTCACGAAATCGCGGGCAACCGGTAGCGAAACATCTGCCTCCAGCAGGGCGACGCGAACTTCGCGCAGGGCGGTTTTGACGTCCTCTTCAGAGAGTGCGCCCTGTTTGGTCAGCCGGTCAAAGACACCGGATAGGCGTTCGGATAAATTTTCAAACATGCCTTCGGCCTCCTATGCCGGTTTCAACGTGGGCGCCCCACATGTAGGGAGCATATGATCCATGCGCAATCACCCCCACGGGCGTAACACGCTGGTGGAGGGCGATCCCCGGCAATGGCAGGGACCGGAAGACTATAGCGGCTTCCGGATTTGGGCCATCCGTTACGCGTTCGCCTGCAATGAGTCAACCCGAAGCGCTTTGTCAGGAATGGATGGTGCGCTGCCATGCGCTGAGTGCAACGGTTGACGCAAGGCACTCCGGTGAGGGAGTATCAGGAGGCGGGGCGGGTCGATACTCGTGAAGGGCAACCGCATTGCAGGCGTATGAACCGCGCCTATCGATGGCCCTTCGGTCGATCTCAGACACGAACAAAAAACGTGGGTCAGCCCAAGCCCCATTTCAGAGGCAGCTATCCTCAAGGCATCTGGTGCGGCGTTCCTGTCGTATTCCTTCATCGGGCGGCTTTGCAGCCACAGAAGGATCAGGACAGATGCGTGTTTTTACAGTTATTGGCCCCTCTCATTCCGGAAAGACCGAGCTGGCAAAAGCCTTAGCAACACTTCAGGAGCCAGAGCAGAAGCCACAGCAGGCTACAGGTGTTGCTGAGTTGAGAGCGTTTCAATTCATGGATGAATCCTGGGGCGTGATTGATATTGCTGGTGGGGTTGAGAATTTGGTGACTGCGGGGCCAGCGTTGGCTGCCAGTGATGCGGCGGTTGTTTGCGTATCGGCGGACCCAGCCGCCGGGGTTTTGGCTGCGCCTTATCTCAGGATGGTCGAAGAGGCGGGCATTCCCGCCTTTCTTTTTATCAACCGTATGGATCAGGCCGCGGGGAGGGTGGCCGATATCGTCGCCGCGCTGCAAACCTATTGTCGGCACAACATCGTCCTGCGTCAGATACCGATGCGTGCAGGGGGGGAGGTGATCGGGGCGGTGGATCTGATCTCAGAACGGGCGTGGAAATATCAAGAGGGGCAGCCCTCAGCCCTGGTGGCTTTCCCGGATAGCATCCATGCGCGTGAACGTCAGGCACGGGGAGAAATGCTGGAAGCGCTGGCCGACTATGATGACGATCTGCTGGAGCAATTGATCGAAGACCGTAAGCCGTTGACTGAAGCGGTCTACGACGTGGCCACCCGTGTCTTGCAGCATAACGATCTGATTCCGGCGCTCTTAGGGTCTGCGCTTCATCGCAACGGGATCCTTCGTCTGATGAAATCTCTGCGCCATGAGGCCCCCGCGGTTGAGGTCGCGGCGCAGCGGTTGGCAGCGGATGAGCAGCCACTGGCAGTGGGCTGTATTGGAGATCTTGTGAAACATCTCGGCAAGACGGTCGTCGTCCGCGCGTTAAGCCAACCAGTGGGAGCCGGGGCGCAGGTTGGTGGCGGTAACCTTGGGGCGATGACACAGTTGAGGGGGCAGAGCGCGGTTGAGAAAATCGGCGCAGGTGCGCCCGCAACCGGGCGCGCTGCCGGCAATGGACGCAATTCATCCCAAGCCTGTTCGGGTGACCTGGCGCCGGGCGATATTGCGCAGGTGGTGAAATCGGATCATCTAAGCCTCGGGTACGCCTATCTGGAAAACCGTGCCGCGCAATTGCCGCAGTGGGCCCAGCCGCGCCCGTCGAGTTACCAGCGGATTGTCACGCCCGTGCATGATCGTGATGATGTCCGGCTGACTACGGCGTTGGAGCGGATTGCTGAGATTGATACAGGGATGCAGATCGAACAGGATGAGATCAGCGGGCACGCGCTGCTGCACCTACAGGGGCCGCTGCATCTGCGCCGCATCCTGACGCTGCTGAATGAGTCATTCGGTATCGACGTAGGAGATGAACCCGTGCCGCCTGCCCTACGGGAGACGATCACGCGCCCGGTCACAATCCATCACCGCCACCGCAAACAATCTGGCGGAGCAGGTCAGTTTGCCGACGTGGTGCTGAGCATCGCGCCGGCCACGCGCGGGTCCGGTTTCCACTTTACCGATGAGGTCAAAGGCGGTGCGGTACCCAGGGGCTATATTCCGTCAGTAGAGGCGGGCGCGCGTGAGGCGTTGAAGACGGGTGCTAATGGTCATCCCGTTGTCGATGTGCAGGTCACTCTGATGGATGGCAAGCACCACTCCGTTGACAGTTCGGACTACGCGTTTCGTACGGCGGGCAAATCTGCGGTTCGTGAGGCTCTGGCAGAGGCGGGGTCGGTGGTGCTGCAACCTATCATGCGGGTGGAGATCCACGTTCCTTCAGTCTTTACCGGTGGGCTAGTCCCTGTGGTCAGCGGGATGCAGGGTCAGATCCTTGGTTTTGCAGCCCACCCCGAGGCCGCAGGCTGGGATGTGTTTGAAACCCTGCTGCCGGTGGCGGTTCAGGATCAGCTTTGTAGCAGTCTTGCCAGCGCAACCCGCGGTACGGCCTGGTTCTCGAGCGGGTTCGATCACTACGAAGAGGCACGCCGCACATCGTCTGCGGCAGGTGGAGGGCGCTGACGAAATACCAATAAGAAAGCAGACGGAAGTTGATGTTCCCTCTTGTATGCCCTCGCGTTTCTCATTGATCTGCAGACAATATCAGATGTTCAGATCAATGAGGCCGCAATGGACGCATCATCCCAGTTTCAGGACAGCTTGCCTGTTTCTTCCGACAAACTTTTGGCGCAGCTGGATGCGTGGGGCATCAGCTATCGGCTGCACAGCCACGCGCCATTGCGCACCGTTGCGGATGCCAAGACGATCGAGGCGGACTTCATGCAGGCGGGGGAGCGCGCGCTGCGGCTCAAGAACCTCTACTTGCGGGACAAGAAAAAACGCAATCATCTGGTCAGCCTGGAGCAGGACCGCGATGTCGATTTGAAAGCGCTGGCAGCTGAACTGGGACTGGGTAATCTGTCATTTGGATCAGCGGAGCGCCTACTAGAAACCCTTGGTGTGCGCCCTGGCGCTGTCACGCCATTGGCAATGGTCAACGGGGTCAACCAGGATGTTCACTTCTATATGGACAAGGCTGCGCAGCAGGCAGAGGTGATTTACATGCATCCTTTGGTGAATGATCGCACCGTCGCTCTGACGCGACAGGCATTTCTGGACGTGATGAACCGATTGAGCGTGACGATCATCTGGGTCTGAAGTGGCAGGCCATCCCGTGATCACTGCGCAATTTTGAACCTTTCTCTGGCTAGGGTCCGTGGAATGTGCATGGTTGCAGTAAGTGAGACGCAGATAAGAGGTGATCATGGACAACTGGGACGAGGTACGTACCGCCTATCAGGTGGCCCGGATGGGAACCGTGAGCGGCGCCGCCGAGGTGCTGGGTGTCCATCACGCGACGGTTATCCGTCACGTCGATGCAATCGAGTCACGCCTCGGCGTCAAGCTGTTCCAGCGCCATGCCCGCGGTTACACCCCGACAGAGGCCGGTCAGGATCTGCTACGGGTTGCGCAGGCCACGGATGATCAGTTCGGCCAGCTGGTTGGCCGTCTGAAGGGGCATGGAGATGCGGTATCCGGCGAATTGGTCGTGACCTCGTTATCCTCGATGTCGACACTGCTGGTGCCTGCGCTCACTGAATTTCAGCGTCGGCACCCCGAGTTGGTGATCCGTTTCCTGACCGGTAGCCGCCTGTTTCGACTGGAATACGGGGAGGCACATGTCGCGATCCGTGCCGGATCTCCGCCGGAACAGCCAGACAATGTGGTTCAGCCCTTTATGCGGCAACAGCACGGGCTTTACGCCAGTGCCTCATATCTTGAACGGTTCGGTCCTCTGAAGGGGCTGGACGATATGGCCAACCACCGGTTCATCTGTAATGACGACATAGATAGCCGGGCGCCCTATTCCCGCTGGCTGCGTGCCCATGCGCCCGAGAGTGCGTTGTCGTTTCGCTGTGTGAACGCGGTCTCTATGCAGGAGGCTCTGCTGGCCGGAGCGGGGATTGGTTTCCTGACCCGCTGGGAGGCGGCGCGGCATCCCGGGCTTACCCAGATAATGGAGCCGCTTCCGGAGTGGGCAGGGGAGTTGTGGCTTGTCACCCATGTTGATCTGCACCGCACGACCAAGGTGCAGAGCTTTCTCAGTTTCCTCAAAGCAGAAGCCAAGGCCTGGACCGCATGACACCGAGCTATCGCGGTCATCTTGCAATGCTGGTGTTCTCAGCCCTGGTGGCCGGATCGTTTTCACTTGGCGCGATGGTGGCCAATGACATTACTCCCATGGCCCTCAATGCCATTCGGTTTGTGATTGCTGCGGTGGTGATCGGCATTGCGGCACAGTTCACCCATGGCCTGCGCCGTAAAGATTTTGAGGCGCCTTGGCGCTTCCTCCTGCTGGGTGGCCTGTTTGCCATCTATTTTGTGCTGATGTTTTACGGGTTGCAAACTGCCGCCCCAGTGAGTGCGGCTGCAGTATTCACACTGACACCGGTTTTGAGTGGGGTTTTCGGCTGGATCCTACTGCGCCAGGTCACAACCTGGCGGATGGCTCTGGCGTTGGCGATTGGTGCTATGGGGGCGATCTGGGTGATCTTTCGGGGTGACCCGACGGCCATCTGGGCCTTTGAGATTGGCCGTGGAGAGATGATATATTTTTGGGGATGTGTGGCCCACGCCGCCTATACGCCGATGGTGCGCTTGCTGAACCGGGGGGAACCTGCGGTGGTGTTTACCTTCGGGATGCTGGTAGCGGGTGCGATGATCCTGTTGGTGGTCGGCTGGGGCGACATTCGCGCCACGCATTGGACCGAATTGTCACCGCTTGTCTGGGTGGTCCTGTTCTATGTCGCGCTGATCGCCAGTGCGGCGACCTTTGTTCTGCTGCAATATGCAACGCTTCATCTGCCCTCGGCCAAGGTCATGGCCTATACCTACCTCACGCCAAGCTGGGTCATCTTGTGGGAAATTGCGCTGGGCCGCCCGGCACCTAGTGGCATCGTAGCGCTGGGCGTGGTTTGCACCATTTGGGCGCTTTGGCTGTTGTTGCGGGAGGGGCGCAGCATCGTGCCGGAGACCCAGTCTGGCTAATTCGCCTCACTCGGAGGAGGGATCTGTTGTCGGGCTGTCGAGCTCGATTTCAAGGAAACGCTCAAATGCGTCCAGATTGACCGGCTCGAACTGACCAAAACCCTGCATCCAGACAGAGGCCGACCGCATGGCGTCTGGCTGCAATTTGCACCATTTCACGCGGCCACGTTTTTCCTGCGCAATGAGTCCTGCTCGTGTCAGGATCATCAGGTGTTTGGAGATCGCTGCAAGTGACATTTCAAAGGGTTCAGCGACATCCGTGACGGCCATGTCATCCTCCAGCAGCATCGTCAGAATGCTACGCCGGGTTGGGTCCGCAAGGGCGGCAAATACGGTATCAAGAGGATCGCTCATGCCGACACACCTAAACCGCAAGATGCGGGTCGACAATCCCAAGCCACTAGCCGCATACCACCGGCAACGACGGCAGAGCGCGAAAGAGGCATAGTCATGGCACTGAAATACTGGGCAGCGATCTTTGTACTGGGGATCGGCTGGGGCATGTCCTTCATGTTCAATGCCGTATTGCTGCGCGAGTTGGGGCCTCTGTCGGTGTCCATGGGGCGGGTTGGCTTCGGTGCGCTGGGGTGCTGGATCTACGTAGTAGCAGCCCGGAAGCAGGTGCCGGACCGACCACGGCGTTGGCTGGCGCTTTTTGGCTTTGGTGTATTGAGCTATGCGGCGCCCTTTGCCTTCTACGCGCTGGGACAACAGCATATTGCCAGTGGCGTGGCCGGAATCCTAAATGCGTTTACTCCTGCGCTTGCCGTTATGGTGGCGCATTTCTGGCCAGGTGGAGAGCGGGCGACCTTGCAGAAATCGTTCGGTGTGGTTTTTGGCTTTTTGGGGATCCTAGTCTTGTCGTGGCCGTTGCTACAGGGCGGGCGCCAGTCTGAGGTCTGGGCCGTGCTCGTTACGCTTTGCGCGCCACTGTGCTATGCATTTTCGGTCAATATCGCCCGCCAGTTCCGGGACATCGACCCAGTAGTGCTTGTCGCCGTTGCCTTGACCGGGGCCACTGCGGCCATCACGCCGCTGGCGATTTGGGCTGAAGGTTTGCCGGTGATCACCCGATTGGAGACCTGGGGCGCGTTGTTCATCATCGGCTTCATCCTGACGTCAGCAGCTTTCATCCTGTTCTATTGGGTTCTGCCTCGGGTTGGGCCGACCAATATCACCTTGCCAACGCTGATCGCCCCGGTTTCCGCTTTGGCGATGGGGGCCTGGGTCTTGCAGGAGCCGCTCAAACTGGAGCATCTGACAGGCATGGGCCTGATCCTGATCGGGCTGGTGCTGATTGATGGTCGTCTGCTGCGTAAAATACGACGTCGGTCGGCCCTTTGATAAAATCAACCTTTTGGTTGAATATGAGTTTTGACCACAAAATGGCCTCCTGCGTCGAAGGTGCTCAGGAGGTCATGCGATGGTATTCTATTTAAATATAATAATTACAATGTCTTATTCTCAATGTCGCAGTGCTTTCAGGGTTGTTGACTCTGAGGCTTGGACTCCTTAGCACCACATCAGAATTCACGTGAGGATGGCGACCGTGTCACAAGAGCCAGACAAGCAGCGCTTGGCGCAGCTAGAGGCCAAGTTGGCAGAGGCGCGTAAGGCCCAGGAGCCCAAGCCGCGCGTGGATGAACATTATTCGACAGCCAATCAGGCTTGGCGGATGGTGATTGAGTTGGTGGCCGGTCTGATGATCGGCTTTGGTATCGGATACGGGTTGGACCTTCTGCTTGGGACCATACCGATCTTTCTGGTGCTGTTCACGATGCTGGGTCTGGCGGCCGGGGTGAAGACAATGCTCCGCAGCGCGCAAGAGATCCAGGAAAAGAAACTGGCCGAAATGGCCGAACAAGATGCGCAAGACCGGGACTGATCCCCCGGTGACAGGAGAAACGGGACAATGGGCAAACTAATCTTTGGTGCAGCTTTTCTGCTGGTACTTGCGTCTGGGCTGTTCTTTGCCCCTGCTATTCCGGGCCTTCAGATTCACCCGACTGACCAGTTTCTGGTCAAACCGCTGGGTGGCGCAGCTGAGCTGAACTTCTACACCCCGACCAACGTGACCCTGTGGATGGGGTTGGCGATTGTGGCGATCTTCGCACTGATGGTATTGGGGTCTGCAAAACGTGCGATCGTCCCGTCGCGCATCCAGTCAGTTGCTGAGCTTGCCTACGGTTTCATCTACAAGATGGTCGAAGACGTCACCGGTAAAGACGGTCTGAAGTTCTTCCCCTACATCATGACCCTGTTCATGTTCATCTTGACGGCGAACATGCTGGGCCTGATCCCAGGCAGCTTCACCACCACCTCGCATTTCGCTGTGACGGCCGTGCTGGCAATGCTGGTGTTCGTGACCGTGACCGTGACTGGTTTCGTGCTGCACGGTACCAAGTTCCTGGGTCTGTTCTGGGTTGGCTCTGCGCCGCTGGCGCTTCGCCCGGTGCTCGCGATCATCGAACTGATTTCCTATTTTGTGCGTCCTGTCAGCCACTGCATTCGTCTTGCAGGTAACGTGATGGCGGGCCACGCGGTTCTGAAGGTTTTCGCAGGTTTTGCAGGCGCATTGGGCCTGTTCAGCTTCCTGCCGATTTTTGCCATCACCGCGGTCTATGCACTCGAAGTTCTCGTGGCCTTCATTCAGGCATACGTGTTCACCATTCTGACCTGCGTGTACCTGAAGGACGCGCTGCACCCGTCGCACTAAGACGCGGTCAGGTCCGAACAACAAGATCCTCAACTTCCAATCGTAAGGAGATACACAATGGAAGGCGAACTCGCACACATCGGCGCTGGCCTGGCTGGCATGGGTACTGGTATTGCTGCACTGGGTGTTGGCAACGTTGCTGCTAACTTCCTGGCAGGCGCTCTGCGCAACCCCTCCGCGGCTGCTTCCCAGACCGCAACCCTCTTCATCGGCATCGCATTTGCAGAAGCTCTGGGCATCTTCTCGTTCCTGGTCGCTCTGCTGCTGATGTTCGCCGTCTAAGACCCTTCGGAACCATTTTCCTTACGGCCGGGCGGTGTGGATGACCGCGCCGCCCGGTGTAACGGCAAGTTCCCTAGGAGGACGACATGGCAACTCAGACGCAGGACGCAGGTCACGGTGCCGCAGAGGCCGCCCACGGTTCGGGCGGCATGCCGCAGCTGGACTTTTCGACCTATGCGAACCAGATCTTCTGGCTCGTGGTCACGCTCGTCGTGATCTATTTCATCCTGTCGCGCATCGCGCTGCCCCGCATTGCGGCAGTGTTGGCCGAGCGTCAGGGAACCATTACCAACGACCTCGCCGCGGCTGAAGACCTGAAGGCCAAAGCCGTTGAGGCCGAAACCGCTTATAATCAGGCTCTGGCAGATGCCCGTGCAGAGGCTCAGCGCATTGCTGCTGAAACCCGTGCGGAAATTCAGGCAGATCTGGATGAGGCCATTGCCAAGGCAGACGCACAGATTGCGGCCAAGGCAGCGGAATCAGAAGCCGTCATCGCCGAGATCAAGGCCGGTGCCATCGCCAGTGTCGAAGCCGTCGCTGTTGATACCGCCGCTGAGATCGTCGCCACCTTCGGCGGTAAGGCAGACGAAAAAGCCGTCGCAGCTGCGGTTGCCGACCGGATGAAAGGATAAGAACATGCGCTCTGTACTGGCTCTTGCTCTGACCTTTGGTGCCGCAAGCCCCGCATTTGCGGCGTCCGGCCCATTCCTGTCGATGAGCAACACTGACTTTGTCGTGACGCTCGCATTCCTGCTGTTCGTCGGCATCCTGCTTTATGCGAAAGTACCGGGTCTGCTGGGTGGCCAGCTGGATGCCCGTGCGGAAGGCATCAAAAAGGACCTCGAAGAGGCCCGTGCCCTGCGTGAAGAAGCTCAGACCATTCTGGCATCTTACGAACGCAAGCAGCAGGAAGTTCAGGCGCAGGCCGATCGGATCGTTGCTTCGGCGCGTGAAGATGCTGCAAAAGCAGCTGACCAAGCCAAGGCCGATCTGGAAATCTCGATTGCGCGTCGCATGACCGTTGCCGAGGAACAGATCA
Source organism: Phaeobacter inhibens DSM 16374 (assembly GCF_000473105.1). Lineage (NCBI taxonomy): Bacteria > Pseudomonadati > Pseudomonadota > Alphaproteobacteria > Rhodobacterales > Roseobacteraceae > Phaeobacter > Phaeobacter inhibens. The sequence goes on from NZ_KI421498.1 coordinate 3,002,679, forward strand.
CAGCGGCGCAGGACACCGCTGTGAAAGAAGTACGCGATCAGGCGATCACCGTTGCAATTGCAGCGGCGGACGCGGTGATCTCGAAACAGATGACAGCGACCGAAGCCAACAAGCTGATTGACGCTGCTATCGCTGACGTGGACGCCAAGCTGCACTAAGTCGCTCTTGCATCGACGCGTTTAAAAAACCCGGCCCAAGTGGCCGGGTTTTTTGTGTCAAACGCGTTGTATGCGATGTCTACGCGGGTTCTTAGTTACCTAAATAGTGGAATGGGCGCGGGCAGAGCGATAGAAGGGGCGCAAGTCCCGGCCTGTTGGTGGGCTTTCGGTTACCAGAGGAGTCACAGATGCGCGCCCATCCCACGGCCATTGTCAGCCCCAAGGCCAAGATCCACCCGAGCGTAGAAATCGGCCCTTTCTCGATCATTCATGGCAATGTTGAGATTGGCGAGGGAACAAGCGTCGGCAGCAATTGTGAGCTGGGCGTCGCAACCCGTCTGGGGGATGGCTCTGCGCTGCGCATCGGGGAGAGGGCGACAATCCGATCCCATAGCGTTTTCTACGAAAGCTCAAGCTTCGGCGATGGTCTGGTGACCGGGCATCGGGTCACAGTGCGTGAACTCACGCAGGCTGGGCGCGGTTTCCAGATCGGCACATTGAGCGATATCCAGGGTCATTGCACTGTTGGCGACTTCGTGCGGTTGCACAGCAATGTACACATTGGGCAAAAGAGTGTCGTGGAAGACTACGTTTGGATTTTTCCCTATGTGGTGCTGACCAATGACCCGCATCCGCCAAGCGAGGTATTGCTGGGCGCGCGGATCAAATCATTTGCTGTGATTGCCACAATGACCACCGTTCTGCCGGGGGTCACTGTCGGGGAAGGGGCACTGGTCGGGGCATGCAGCGCCGTCACCAAAGACGTCGCAGATCATCGAATTGCGGTTGGTAATCCGGCTATTGACCGGGGAGATGCCAATCGAGTCCGCCTGAAAGATGGCACCGACCGGGCGGCCTACCCCTGGAAGTCTCATTTTCACCGAGGATATCCCGAGGCTGTTGTCGCCGAGTGGATGGCGTCATTGCCCAAATCGTGATGAGATCACAGTCCATCTAAGCTAGCGGATGGGTGCTCAGGTCTTGCCGGTTTCATGCTGCAGACGTTGCTTGGCCACTTCAGCATTGCGCAGGGCGCGCTGATGGTCGGTGAGGGCCTGCTTCACATAGTCCAGATGGGTTTCAACAGCGGCACGCGCTGCCGAAGGGTCGCGGGCCTGCAGCGCGGCGTTGATCGCGCTGTGCTGAGCCAGCAGGGCGTCGCGTGTGGTGTGCTGCTGAAACATGACGCGACGATTATAAAAAACACCTTCGCGCAACAGCTCAAACATTGAGCGCATCATATGCAGCATGACCACATTGTGGCTCGCATCCATGATTGCAGAATGGAACTGGGCATCCAGCGCTGCGGCCTCTTCTGACGTGGCAGGATCACCGGCCTGCTCCATCTTCTCGAAAATCGTCTGAATCACTTCGAGATCATAGTCGGATCCGTATTTGGCAGCGCGCTCGGCGGCTAGCCCTTCCATATCTCTGCGAAAGCTGAGGTAGTCGAAAACCGCCTCATCATGGCTTGCAAACAACTGCACCAAGGCCGGTGAAAACGCGGAGCCAAGCACATCGGCGACAAACACTCCTGCGCCAGCCCGCGAGACCAGCAGGCCGCGGTCCTGCAATTCGGCCAGCGCATCCCGCAAGGAGGGTCGTGAAACGCCCAGACGCTCCGCCAACTCCCGCTCGGCAGGGAGCCGTTCACCGGGGGTGAGGATTCCGCGCAGGATGAACTGCTCGATCTGGCGCACCACAGACGCAGAGAGTTTTTCGGGCTGTACTTTTTGAAAGGGCATGCTGTCAGTCTTTTGGATGCGCGATTGGTCAAAACATATGACCACGGGGCCAAGGCCATCGCAAGAGGATGTGCGCCCAATCAGCAGACAGCGCGCCTATTCCATGCTAGGTCGAAGGAACGAGCGAAGACCCAGTCTCATTCGGCGCAGGGATACAGATGCGTGATTTTATCAGGCGAGCGGTTCCATTCCGCTCTATTTTTATGTTCCTTCTTGCTGTTCCGCTTGCAGCCTGCGATACGGCAAGCCCGCATTTCCGTGGTCAAGCGGTGCAGCGGATCACGGTGGAGGGCAGCGTATTTGAGGTGCGCCTGCGCGGGTCGCTCGCGGAGGCGGTGCGTGTCAATTCGCAATATGCGCCGCGCCTTGGCCCAATCAGGAAACGCGCGCAGCGCGCTATGGAATTGGCAAGCGGTTGTCCGGTGCGCGATGTCTTGGGCGATCAGGCTGTCCTCGTCGGGCGGTTGAACTGCGGGAGCGGCGAAGCCGCGAAATAACGAGTTATCCACAATATATGGTGGCGATATGACGCTGACTCGGCGGATTTGGGGGGGCAGCCACATTGACAGTGGTGTAACAAACCCATGACACTTACATCCCAATGAATCACAGGATATCGGCTTGCGCTTCTCGAAACTCAGACTGAACGGCTTCAAGAGCTTTGTGGACCCAACGGATCTGCTGATCGCGGATGGCCTGACAGGGGTTGTTGGCCCAAATGGCTGTGGCAAGTCCAACCTTCTTGAGGCGCTGCGCTGGGTGATGGGCGAAAATCGCCCAAAGGCGATGCGTGGCGGCGGCATGGAGGACGTGATCTTCGCTGGCACCAGCTCCAGGCCAGCCCGTAATTTTGCCGAGGTCAGCCTGCAGATCGACAATAGTGAGCGGCTGGCCCCATCTGGTTTCAATGAGAGCGACAATCTTGAAATCCTGCGCCGTATCACCCGCGATGTCGGCAGCGCCTACAAAACCAACGGTAAGGACGTGCGCGCGCGCGATGTACAGATGCTGTTTGCCGATGCCTCAACTGGTGCGCATTCTCCAGCTTTGGTTCGGCAGGGGCAAATTGCCGAGTTGATTAATGCCAAGCCGAAAGCACGGCGGCGTATTCTGGAAGAGGCGGCAGGTATCTCTGGCCTGTACCAGCGGCGGCACGAGGCCGAGCTGAAGCTGAAGAACACCGAACAGAACCTGTTGCGCGTCGATGATGTGATTGAACAGCTCGCGGCACAACTCTCGCAGCTGGCCCGTCAGGCACGCCATGCACAGCGGTATCGCGATATCGGTGAACAGCTGCGCCGGGCCGAGGGCATGTTGCTCTACCGTCGATGGCGGGAGGCGGATGACGCGCGGCTGGAAGCTGAAGATATCCTTCGGACCCGCGAGACACAGGCGGCCAAAGCAGAGGCGTTGGCCCGTGTTGCCGATGGCAAGCGGCTGGAGGCTGAGAGTGCGCTGCCGCCCCTGCGCGAGGAAGAGGCAATTGCCGCCGCCGTCCTGCAACGACTGTTTGTCCAGCGCGACGCGTTGAGTGATCAGGAGGCGCAGGCGCGCCAGACCATCGAAACGCTGACCAACCGCGTGGCACAGTTGGGCCGCGACATTGAGCGCGAAAGCGGGCTGAACCGAGATGCCGGCGAAACGATTGAACGGCTGGACTGGGAACAGCGTGAGTTGGCGCGGGCTGCTATCGGTCACGATGATCGCATGGCTGAGGCCGCAGAGCGTTCGCGAGAAGCGGGATCGGTGCTTCAGGCCCGCGAGGAACATCTGACGAGCCTGACAGAAGATGTCGCGCGGCTTGCGGCACGTCATCAATCAGCGCAGCGTCAGGTCGAAGATTGCCGCCGTGCTTTGCTCCGTGCCGAGGAGGAAGGGGGGGCTTCCCGCGACGCGATGGTTGAGGCTGGCGATACGCTGGCCCAGGCAGAGGCAGCGTTTGAGGCGGCGATTGAGGCTGAAGAGGAAGCGCGCGCCGCGGCTGAACTCGCCGATGAGGCGCTCGCCGCGGCAGATGAAGCGCGCAACGATACCCAATCGCGTGAGGCCGAGGCCCGTGCGCGCCGCTCCGAAGCGGAGGGCGAATTGGGTGCACTGCGGGCGGAGGTGACAGCGCTTGCGAAGCTCGTGGAACGCGATACCGCCGAGGGTGGCCATGTTCTGGACGAGATGCGCGTCGCAGCGGGATATGAGAAGGCGCTTGGTGCTGCTCTTGCCGATGACCTGCGCGCCCCTCTGGCGGAGGTTGATGGCCCTAGCGGTTGGGTCACCTTGCCGCCATATGACGGCGATGCGCCGCTGCCAGCGGGTGCGGTACCGCTCTCCCTGCATGTCAGTAGCCCCGATGCGCTGCATCGTCGGATTTCTCAGGTTGGTCTCGTCGATGCTGATGCCGCGCGTGACCTGCATTCGCGGTTGATGCCTGGGCAGCGTCTGGTCACCCTTGAAGGGGATTTGTGGCGCTGGGATGGGTTCCGGGCCTGGGCTGAGGATGCGCCAAGCGCGGCTGCGTTGCGGCTGGAGCAAATGAACCGCCTTGAAGTGCTGAAACAGGACATGGAGCACGTGGGCGCGCGTGCAGATGGAGCTAAGGCTGCGCATGAAGTTCTTATGCGCAAGCTGGCAGAGGTTACCACCGCAGATCAGACCGCGCGTCAGGCGCGCCGGGTTGCTGATCAACGCGTTGCGGATGCGGCGCGCGCGCTGAGCCGGGCTGAAAGTCATCGCAATCTGTCCGAAGGCAAGCTGGAAACCCTCAGCATCGCGGTTGCCCGGCACGATGAGGATGCTGCCGCTGCGCAGGCACATCTGACGGAAGCGGAAGCCGCTGTCGAAGGATTGGAGGATCTCGCTGAGGCGCGTGCCAAGGTCGAGGATATAAAACAGGCGGTGGAAGCTGCACGGATCACGATGCTGACCCATCGGTCGACCCAGGATGAGCTGCGGCGTGAAGGAGAGGCCCGCACTGCGCGTGGGCAGCAGGTCACCAAGGATCTCTCGGGGTGGCGTCACCGGCTGGAGAGTGCGGACAGGCGGATCGCTGAGCTGACAGAGCGCCGTGCCGCGACCGAGGAAGAGCTGCAAGAGGCACATCAGGTCCCTGCCGAAATTGCGGAGACCCACGAGGAACTAAACCTTGCCATTGAAGAAGCTGAAGCGCGTAAGGCAGTTGCCTCCGATGCGCTGATTGGTGCTGAAACTGTTCTGCGCGACGCCGTTCAAAACGAACGTGAATGCGCGCGACTGGCCTCTGAAGCGCGTGAAGCACGGGCCCGGTCTGAGGCGCGTTGCGACGCAGCCCGCGAAGCCGTAGGTCATGCCGAAGCGCGTATTCGCGAAGAACAACAGACAGTGCCTGACGCTCTGTTGGCCAGCCTTGATGCGACGCCTGAAGACATGCCGAACGCGGAGGAACTGGAAGCAGAGGTCAACCGTCACAAGCGCCAGCGCGACGCGCTGGGAGCGGTCAACCTGCGCGCAGAAGAAGACGCGCGCACGGTTCAGGATGAGCATGATCAATTGGTGCGCGAGAAGGCTGATCTGGAAGAAGCCGTCAAGACGCTGCGGTCGGGCATCGCCAGCCTCAACCGCGAGGGTCGCGAACGGTTGCTGACCGCGTTTGAGGAGGTGAATGCGAGCTTTACCATGCTGTTCACTCATCTCTTCGGCGGCGGGGAGGCCAATCTTGTCATGGTCGAAAGTGATGATCCGTTGGATGCCGGGCTTGAGATCATGTGTCAGCCGCCGGGCAAGAAACTCTCGACGTTGTCACTGCTGTCTGGGGGCGAACAGACATTGACCGCAATGGCCCTGATCTTTGCGGTGTTTCTGTCGAACCCGGCCCCGATCTGTGTGCTGGATGAGGTGGATGCGCCGCTGGATGATGCCAATGTCACCCGTTTCTGCGATTTGCTGGACGAGATGTGCCGCCAGACCGACACGCGCTTTCTGATTATCACGCACCACGCGGTGACGATGGCGCGGATGGATCGGCTGTTCGGGGTTACCATGCAGGAAAAAGGCGTCAGTCAACTGGTGTCTGTGGATCTCAAGAAAGCTGAGGCGTTGGTCGCCTGACCCCTTGTTCCAACGCGGTGCAGGTTTTATCCTCGGCGGGCCAATGACAGGATTTACAATGAAATTTCTTTCTCTACTGACTGCCGCTGCCCTGTTCGTCCTGCCGGGCCTTGGGCATGCTGAAAACATTCTGGCCAAGGATGCGACCACGCTTGCGCGTTTCTTTGAAACTGAAGGTGTTGAATTCGAGGTCACGACCGACGATGTCGGAGACCCGAAGCTGAAAGTCGACTACTACGGCAATGATTTTTCGATCTACTTCTATGGTTGCGAAAACAATAAGAACTGTGATGCGATCCAGTTCTTCTCCGGCTACCAGACAGATGGTGGCGTCCGTGTGGTCAAGATCAATGAATGGAACACCGAAAACCGGTTTGGTCGGGCCTATATTTCCGACGAAGGGGCCGCTCGGGTGGAACTGGATGTGTATCTGGGGGACACCGGCATGAACCCCGATGATTTTGCCGAGCTGCTCGGCTACTGGTCACGGATCGTTCAGGAATTCGAAGAATTCATCAACTGGTGATCACATCTGCCCTGTCACTGAAATGTGAGACGGGGCCGGGGAAAATACCGCTAAGCTGGCAGCATGAAACATCTCATGCTGCTGGCTTTTTTTGTGCTTATCGGATCGTTTCCGGTGCCAAGCGACGTACTGGCGCAAGATGGCGCTATGTGGGTGGATGATCAGCCCTATGATGAAGAGGCGCTTGCGGCGTTGCCGGGGCAGTCCTTTGTTTTTTATGATGATGGTGAGGCACTATTCGGGGACGACGGAGCCTATTCCTACACCTATTCAGCTGCAAACGGCGGTGGCACTGCATGGGGAAACTACCGTGTTGCCCAAGATGGTCGGGTATGTGTGACTTTCGTCAACGGCATGTCCCGTTGCGATCAATATGTGACCAACCGGGATCGTACTGTGGTCATTACCTCAGGCGGGCAAAGGTTTCCGGTACGATTATCGCATCTCCCCTGAGACGCGGCGCGGCGCCCCGGGGGCGATCTGCCAAAACAGGTCAGAGACGGGACAACAGCGCCGGTGTTGGCCAAGCGTCGGCGGGGAGGCCAAGGCGCTTTTGTTCTTTTTGCACCGCCACGCGCGTCTTGGCACCCAGGATGCCATCGACATCACCCACGTCATGACCGCGCGCCTTTAGTTTGCGCTGCAATTGCTCCATTTGCTTCGCTGCAAGGCCGGTGTCGGGGGTACCTGCATTATAAGCCGCAGAGCCCGACAGCCGGGTCGCAAAATAAGCGGCAGTCAGCACATAGGTGAAGCTCTGGTTCCATTCGAAATAGACATCGAAATTGGGGTAGGCGAGGAAGGCAGGCCCCTTATGCCCCTGCGGCAGGATCAGCGCGGCCTTGGTGCCGCGATCCGCCAGTCGGCCATCGCGGGGGCTTATGCCCAGTGCTTGCCAGTCAGCGACCGTCTTCTTGTGGTGGACACCACTGAGGCTCAGGTCCAGATTGGCCGGGATTGTCACTTCCTGCAACCAGGGTTCATTTGGGCGCCACCCCAAATGAGAGAGCATCTTGGCGCCGGACATCAATGCATCGGGGGCGGATGTCTTGAGGCTGACATGGCCGTCCCCGTCGGCATCAACACCGTTTTCGAGAATGTCGCCCGGTAGCATTTGAACCATGCCGATTTCACCGGCCCAGGCACCGGTGGTGCGGCGTGGATCGAAGTTGTCCTGACGGAACAGTTCCAGTGCGGCAAAGACCTGGGGGCGGAACAATTCGGGTCGACGACAATCATGCGCCAGGGTCACCAGTGCATTCAACGTGTTGAAATTTCCCTGCACGGCGCCGTAATCGGTTTCAAAGGCCCAGAACGCCAGCAAAACGCTGCGATCAATGCCATAGGTCGTCTCTATCCTGCGGAATGTGGCGTCGTACTTGCGCGACATCGCCTGGCCACGGTCCAGCCGACTCTTGGATATCAGCCGCCGCGAAAACTCGATAAAGGGTTTCTGGAACACGCCCTGCGCGCGGTCAGCCTTTAACACTGCCGGATCTTGGCGCACATTCTCAAAGAAACGATTGACCGTGGCGCTGTCATAGCCCCCCGTCAGCGCCTCCTCCTTCATGAGCTGAACGAAATTGCGAAACCCGCCACCACATTGCGCATGGGCCTGAAGCGGGAGCAGAAATGAGACAAGGGCGAGAATGCTGGGGCGCAACACAGGTGGCGTGTCCTTTTGAGAGGTGTTGCCCCTTGTTAGCTATAACAGCACGGCAATGGCAACCGTTAGCGCAAGTCCGAAGGCCCAAGAGGCCCATAGAAGGTGTATGCTGCGCATGATGCTGTGGGCGCTGGCGCTCTTGGAGCCGCTGGCGTTGACCCAAGCGAACTCCTGCAGTTTCCCATCATAAGACCGCGGGCCGGCGAGTGCGATCCGCAACGCACGCGCCATAGCGGCCTCGGGCCAGCCGGCGTTCGGGGAGCGGTGGCGGCGGGCATCCTGTGTAATGTCAGACCAGCTGCGCAATACCAGGCCAACGATGGCAATCATCAGTGCGGACAGGCGTGCCGGGATCAGGTTCAGCACATCGTCCAACCGGGCCGACGCCCAGCCGAAATTCTTGTGGCGCGGTGTCTTATAGCCAATCATGCTGTCCGCTGTGTTGGTGATCTTGTAGATCATCAAACCCGGTAAGCCGCCAATTAGAAACCAGAACGCAGGGGCGACCACGCCGTCCGAAAAATTCTCTGCCCCGCTTTCGATAGCAGAACGCGCAATCTGCGGCGTGGTCATGCCGGTGGTATCACGGCTGACAATCATTGAAACTGCTTCACGGCCTTCTGTCAGATCAAGGCGCAGACCATCGGCAACGGCCTCGACATGGTCGCAAAGCGACCGCTGTGCCAGCAAGATGGCGGCGACCAGGATTTGAACCAAAGGGCCGAACAGTGTCAGCAGCCAGCCAAGCCAGCCCGCTGACACAACCAGAAGCGCAATGGCCAGCACGCCACGCGCCTTCCGCTGTTTCCCGGTATTCAGCGTCTGATCGACGAGAGACACGGCGCGGCCCATCAATACCGCAGGATGTGGCAGCCGTGACCAGAGCCAACGCGGTTCGCCGAAAATGGCATCGAGCAGCAGCGCCGGTATCAACAAGGCGGCAGTGGTCACAGAGCGGCCTCAAGTCGTGCCCAGCCTTCACCCGTTGGCAGACCAAGCCGCAGATAGGTTTCGGAGTATGGGAAAATACGGGTCCAGATTTGAGCACGGGCGAGCCGGACCTGCCAGGCAGCGGCGTCGTCAACTTCATAAAGGCGGAACAGATCGGTGCCGCCGACCAGTTTCGCTCCCTTTCTGGTCACCATCTCGTCCAGACGTTTTGCGTCCTGCTGCAAGCGCGCCCGCGTGGTATCTGCCCAATCAGGATCTCGCAGGGCCTGGGCGCCGATGCGCAAGGCGGGCCCCGAGACGGCCCACGGTCCTTGCCAGGCTGCGAGGTTGCCGATCAAGCAGGGATCTCCAATAGCAAACCCTAGCCGCAATCCAGCGAGGCCCCAGAACTTGCCAAAACTCTTGAGGATAACGACGCCGGGACGAGCGGCCAAATGCATTAGGCTGTCTGCGGGACAGACATCACAGAAGCTCTCATCAATGACGACCAGCGGGGCCTGCACATCTTCGGCACTCCAGCGGCGGCCATCAGGATTGTTCGGATGAACCAGCACGCAGGCTTCGGCCGGGCCCGCAGTGACAGTCTGCCACCCGCGCGCGGCGAAGGCTGCGGCGTGCTCATTGTAGGTTGGTGGTGTTATCTGAACCCACCGGGGATCGGCCAAGGCCGGAATGGCGGCAATCAGAGCTGAAGCACCCGGGGCTGCCAAAACCGCAGCCTCTTGCGGAACGTTCCAGAAGTGACGCGCGGCTGTCACCAAATCGGTCATTGCCGCCTGATCGGGGAGGGCGCCCCAATCCGCTGCGGTCAAATCAGGCATAGGATAGGGAACAGGATTGATCCCGGTCGAGATATCGACCCAGTCGCTGGCTACACCACCATATTCAGAAATCGCGGCGCTGAGGTTGCCGCCGTGGTCCCGTTTGGGGACCTCTGTCAGATCCAGCATGCCTGTCATTTTGGGCCTTAACAAATGAACCAGAACCGAGGGCCAGAAAATATGCCGACCCAATACCGCCGTATGGAACAGCAATTGCGAGAAAGCAACCATAGCGTCTCGGGATCAACAACTCACTAATATCGGGGAGTCTCGTGCTGTTGAATCATCTTATGGGTGTATTTTGAAGTGGAGGATTTGGGTATCTTACTAGGTCCGCAGTATTTCTAAGGCGAAATTGTATTGGATCCGGTTGATATTTCGGCCCTGTCGATTCCCGCGCTGGGAACGGCAAGCCAGCACCGTCAAACCAGCTCTCGTAGGGCTTTAGAGGACAATCACGTCGGGCCGGTCGAATTGTTGCGGTGCATATGGCGTACCACGAATGCCCGACCGAGGGCGGATTGTCCGCTCCCAGTTGATGAGCGGCCCAATTTCTAACCGCGACCGTGCGGTGCCATCCAGTCGATGCGCGGGTTGGTTGGGATGATCCGATGAGGATTGATGGTATCATGACTGTAGTGATAGTGGCGCACGATATGGTCCATCCCAACGGTGTCCGAAACACCCGGCCATTGATAAAGCGCGCGCGTATAGGCCCAAAGATGCGGATAATCGATCAAGCGTCTGCGGTTACACTTGAAATGCAGGTAGTAGACAGAATCGAAGCGGACCAATGTGGTGAACAACCGCCAGTCTGCCTCAGTCAGCTTGTCACCCAGCAGGAATCGGTGCTCTGACAGGATGTCTTCCAGCCAGTCCAATGTGTCGAACAATGGGTCGATCGCCGCATCATACGCTTCCTGTGTGGTGGCAAACCCGCATTTGTAAACACCGTTGTTCAAGGTCGAATATACCCGGTTGTTCACGGCTTCAATCGGCTCCCGCAGCTCCTCCGGCCAATAGTCCTCAAGGTTGCCGGTGATCTCGTCAAAGGCGCTATTGAACATACGGATGATGTCGGCACTTTCGTTTGAGACGATGGTATTTCCCTTTTTATCCCAAAGGATTGGAACCGTGACCCGGCCAGAGTATTGCGGGTCGGCACGGGTGTATATCTGATGCACATGGTCATAACCGAACAGGTGGTCCCCGGTGGCGCCATGATCGTCCTTGGCGAGGCTCCAGCCCTTGTCCAGCATGTCCGGGTGCACAACGGATACGGTGATATGATCGGTTAGCGCTTTTAGCTGGCGGAAGATGAGTGTGCGATGAGCCCAGGGGCAGGCCAGCGAGACATAGAGATGGTAGCGTCCGCTTTCGGCGGGAAAGCCACCGTTGCCAGACGCCCCTGCCTGTCCATCTTTGGTGACCCAGTTGCGAAACTGGGCTTGCGAGCGTTTGAACGCGCCACCGGATGATGCGGTATCGTACCATTTGTCGTGCCAGACGCCATCAATCAAGAGGCCCATCGAATACTCCTATGCGCTGTGAATACATGCTGTCTGCTGTGTAACCTAGGCGGCGCAGACGCCTACGCCCATGGCCGTCGGCGCGCAGCTTCCCTGCGTCTACGCACAGGTGGCTGGTACGCGACGTATCGGGGTGCCATTGGTTTTGCTCTGGCGCATCTAAAGTGGTGCTGTGGGCAAGGTGTGGAAATGATTCAAAAAGTTCACTTGATTTTATCCTTTGCGCGTTCACACTTGTGAGGAACAGGGCAAAACGCCCGCCTGCTCTGGCAACCAGTCGCGCAGCGGTTGATGTCAGAGTGGTATCAGATCGAAAGGTCACTGCCATGACGACATTTGTTCCCCAATCGGTACAGGACGCGCTGGATGCTGCACGGCTGGATGGTATGAAAAACAAGAGCCGCCTGCGCGTGGCTACGGATGATCATGTCTTTCCCGTGCTGCGCATGTGGAAAGATGGATTTTCGGTAGAGGCGGCAGATGCGCCGCAGCTGCGCGGGCTGGTCGACCTCTACGATGGAACCCGTCATTTGTCGCAATGTCTGATCGTGGCATCAGATGAAGACGCGGGTGAAATGCGCTATGAATTCAAGCGTGCGACGCTGGCGGCGGATCAGGCACCACTGGATTTTTACCGCGCACCTGATACGCCTGTTGCACTGATCGCACAGGACGATATGCGGCTGTAAGCATGGTTAGATCTTGGCGCTGACCCAACATGCCAAATGAACCAGAAAGCCAATTTGAAAGGGGACCAAGAATAAGTGGTCCCCTTTTTTTGTTGCGTTTCTGCCCGGTGTTTTTTGGTCTGGCTTGAAATCGGGCTGTTGTCGGTCGCGACGCTGCTATTGCAGGTCGGAGAAGGCGTTGCGCAGCCGATCGCAGGCCTCTTCCACCCGCGCGCGTTGGGTGCCGAGGTTGAAGCGCAGGAAATTTTCGCCGCCAGTGCCAAAGCTCGGGCCGTGATTGGCTGCAATCTTGGCGCCCTGTTCTACCCGCGCCGTAAATTCCTCGCGGCTCATACCGGTGCCAGAGAAATCGACCCAGGCGAGATAGGTTGCCTCCAGCCTGGTGGAGTGCAGGCCCGGGATCTCATTCACCGCAGCATCAAAGAGCTGGCGATTGCCATCGAGATAGGGCACCAGCTCATCCACCCATGCGGCACCTTCGGGAGAATAAGCCGCCGCCGTAGCCCATTGGCCGGGGGAATTCGGCGATAGCGCCAACGCCATCATTCGGCGGGAAAATTTCGCCCGCAGCTCTGGGTCCGGAATGATGACCTGACCGGTGTGCATGCCGGCAAAATTGAACGTTTTGGACGGGGCGGTCAGCATGAGCAGACGATCGGTGATGTCCGGGGCTGCGTTCTGCATCGGGATATGGGTAGCGCCGTCGAAGACCAAATCGTGATGGATTTCGTCCGACAGCAGGATCAGATCGTGCCGCTTGGCGAAGTCGGCAACGCCGCGCAGCTCTTCCTCGGTCCATACTCGGCCAACCGGATTATGCGGCGAGCAGAGGATGACCATTTTCTCCGCGCCGGTCATCTGCGCGTCATAAGTGGAGAAGTCCATCTCATACCGTCCGTCATTGACGGCGAGTTCACATTCAACCACTTCACGCCCGGCGTTGCGGATGACCTTGGCAAAGGCGTGATAGACGGGTGTGAACAATACGATCCCATCACCCTGTTGGGTGAAGGTGTCGAGACACATGCCGACACCATTGACCAGCCCTGTTGTGGTGAAAATCGCCTCCGGATCGACCGACCATCCGTGGCGGTTTTGCATCCACCAGCAGATTGCGGATTTATAGGGGCTGTCGCAATTCACATATCCATAGACCCCGTGGTCTGCCATCTCGCGCATTTTGTCGGTCACCACCGAGGGAACTGCGAAATCCATATCCGCAACCCACATCGACAGGCCCTCGTCGCGTGGCACGTTGTAGAGATCCTCCATCATGTCCCACTTGATGCAATGTGTGTTCCGGCGATCAATGATCTTGTCAAAATTCATGTCTGAACTCCCGTTGTTCCCGGGCGAAGCTAACGGCAATCCAGCCGCGTGCAAGGGGGGCGTTGCAGGGCGCGCGTCAATGGCCTAAATCAGCGGCATGAAACGTCCGATCCTGATCCACCCTGATCCCCGCCTCAAGAAGGTTTGTGCAGCCGTGCCGGATATGTCCGATGCGTTGCGTACGCTGGCCGATGACATGTTGGAAACCATGTATGCCGCGCCGGGTATCGGGCTTGCTGCGCCGCAGATCGGGGTGTTGGACCGGCTGATCGTGCTCGATTGCGTCAAGGAAGAGGACGGCCCGGCGCGCCCTTTGGTGATGTTCAACCCTGAAGTTGTGGCGTCCTCGGACGAGACGAACGTCTATGAGGAAGGCTGCCTGTCGATTCCCGACCAATATGCCGAGGTGACCCGCCCCAAGGTGGTTGAGGTCGAATGGATGGACCGGGACGGCAATGCACAGCGGGAGACATTCGACGGGCTCTGGGCCACATGTGTCCAGCATGAGATCGATCATCTGAATGGCAAGCTGTTCATCGACTACCTGAAACCGCTGAAGCGGCAGATGATCACCCGGAAGATGCAGAAACTGAAACGTGAGCGTGGCCGCGGCTGACAGCGGGGCGGCACGGCACGAATGCTGGCCTCAGGCCAAGGGTGTGGGTGTGGGTGTTTGTGCCCATGAGAGGTGGACAATATGGCGGTTCTTCCCATCAGGGCCTGGCCTGATCCGGTGCTGAGCACCCCGGCAAAACCGATTGCTACACCGCGAGACGTCGAAACGCTTGCCCGCGATATGCTGGAAACAATGTATGCCGCGCCGGGGCGTGGGTTGGCCGCACCACAGGTCGGCGTATTGGCACGACTGTTCGTGATGGATACCACCTGGAAAGAAGGCACGCGTGACCCTCTGGTCTGCGTCAACCCGGACATCGTTGCGCTGTCGGCAGAGACGGCCACAATGTCCGAGGGCTGTCTTTCGATCAAAGGTGTCAATCTTGAGGTTACGCGCCCGGCCTGGGTCGATCTGGCCTGGAGCGATTTGCATGGGGTTCGTCATCAACGCCGGTTTGAGGGGTTCGCCGCAGCCTGCGTACAACATGAATATGATCACCTTGAGGGGCGCGTGACCTTTGACAGGGTGTCCCCTGCGGCGCGTGCTGCTGCCGTCGCCACCGATGAAACTTATCTGGAGACAACCCGATGACCGTGCGCCCCTGCCTGCCCTGGCCTGACAAATATCTGCGCAGCCGCGCCGAGGAGGTCAGCGAAATCACTGACGAAACGCTGACCCTCTGGCAGGACATGATCGATACAATGGAGGCGATGCCCGGTGTCGGGCTGGCCGCTAACCAGATCGGTGTCTTGCAGCGGCTTGCGGTGGTTGATGGTTCCAGCGAGCGGGGGCGTGCAGTCCGTCTGGCCAATCCTGAAATTCTGCATGCGTCGGTCGCGCTGCGCGAGCATGAGGAAGCCAGTCCGAACCTGCCCGGTGTCTCGGCCAAGATCAAACGCCCCCGTGCGGTGACTGTGCGTTACATGGATGAAACCGGTGCAACGGTTGAGCGGGATTTCGTTGGGATTGAAGCCACCAGCGTGCAACACCAGATCGACCACCTGAACGGCAAGATGTATTTCGACAAGCTGTCGAAGGTGAAGCGCGATATGTTAATCCGCAAGGCAAAGAAGCTGAGCGGCTGAAAATCAATCGGGGTTTCCCCAAGTTAGAGCCTGTTTCGGATGGGCAAACTCAGAGTGAAGGGGCGACAGATGCGTATTGTGTTTATGGGGACACCTGATTTCTCTGTCCCGGTGCTAGATGCGTTGGTTGAGGCGGGGCATGATATTGCTGCCGTTTATTGTCAGCCACCTCGCCCAGCGGGGCGCGGCAAGAAGGACCGACCCACGCCGGTTCACGCCCGGGCGGAGGCGCTGGGGCTTGAGGTGCGCCACCCGGTCAGCCTGAAGGATGCGCAGCAACAGGTCGAGTTTGCAGCGCTGAACGCCGATGTGGCGGTTGTGGTTGCCTACGGTTTGATCCTGCCGCAGGCTGTTCTGGACGCGCCGCGCCAAGGGTGCCTCAACATTCACGCAAGCCTCTTGCCGCGCTGGCGTGGCGCGGCACCGATCCACCGTGCGATCATGGCGGGGGATGCACAGACCGGGGTCTGTATCATGCAGATGGAAGCTGGGTTGGATACGGGGCCAGTTCTGATGCGCGAGGCGACAGGTATCGGCGCAGAGGAAACCACTGCTCAGCTTCACGACCGCTTGTCTGAAATGGGAGCTGAGTTGATCGTGCAGGCGCTGACACAATTGACGAATCTAACACCAGTGGTGCAGCCGGACGATGGCGTGACCTACGCCCACAAGATCGACAAGGCGGAGGCCCGCGTGGATTGGACACGCCCAGCGGTTGAGGTTGATCAGCAGATCCGTGGGCTGTCCCCATTTCCCGGTGCCTGGTGCGAGATTGACGGCCAGCGCGTGAAGCTTCTGGCGTCACGTGTTGTCGATGGTGCCGGGGTTGCGGGCAGGGTTCTGGATGACAGCCTGCGCATTGCCTGCGGTGAGGGCGCGGTTGAACTGCTGAGGTTGCAGCGTGCGGGCAAGGGTGCGCAGGAGCGAGAGATCTTTTTGCGCGGCTTTCCTATTGCTGCTGGCACAGACCTTTAAAGGGGACGGGCGATGTTTCTAGCTCTTTTCGGCAGCGTAGTGATCGCCGGCATTGTCGGCTACCTAGCGGAGAAAACCGGCTTCACCCAGAACGGTTATCTGTCTTCCATCATCATCTGTGTGGGCGGCGCGTTTCTGTTCCATTTCGCAGTGATTATGTTCGGAATCGGATTTCGGGCGCCGGGGTGGAACGCCATCGCAGCCTCGATCGGTGCGCTGATCATTGTGCCGTTTCATTGGCGGCGCTAGGGGGCTGAGATACGGGATCAACTGCGCGGCGGGCGTGAGCGATAGACCGGCAGATGCCAGCCAAACGTGATTGAGCCTGCCCGCAGAACCCAACAGACCACTGCACAGGCCACCAGTGCCCAGCGGTTCGGCAGGCCAAAGGCGATGCTGACGACAGCGGTGATCGCCCCCGCCATCGCACAGGAAATATAAAGCTCCCCCTGCTTCAGAACCAGCGGGACCTCATTGCAGACGACATCCCGCATGAGCCCACCCAACGTGCCCGTTGCCATACCCATCAGCACCACGATCACGGGGGGTTGACCTGTCAGAATGGCCGCACCAGTGCCGGCAGACACCGCAACTGCCAGCGCAAAACTGTCAAGCCAGACAATCCAGCGCAACCGGCTCTCCACCAGATGGGCGGTGAAAAATACCAGCACCGCAGCAGCGGCCGCTAGCAGGATATTGGTGGAATCCCCGATCCAGAACACCGGATGCCGATCCAGAAGTAGATCCCTGACCGTGCCCCCGCCAACGGCCGTCAAACAGGCCACGAAGGCAAACCCGACAATATCAAGCTGCGCCCGACTGGCCACCAGCGCGCCAGAGGCGGCAAAGACCAGAACGGAGGCGTAGTCCAGAAGGGTGAGGATGGTCATGCTTTGGCTTTGCCGGGTTTGAAGGGGGCCATTCCAGCTCGGGCCAGCTCATCAGCACGTTCATTTTCAGGATGCCCGGCATGCCCTTTGACCCATTCCCACGTCACGGTGTGACGGCGCTGTGCCTCGTCCAGACGCTGCCAGAGTTCGACATTTTTGACGGGCTTCTTCGACGCGGTTTTCCAACCGTTGCGTTTCCATCCGTGAATCCAGCCCGTGACGCCGTTCTTTACATATGCGGAATCGGTGACAACCGTCAGCGTGGACGGTCTCGCAAGGTTTTCGAGGGCATTGATTGCGGCCAGAAGTTCCATACGGTTGTTGGTGGTTTCGGCCTCGCCGCCGCTCAGTTCCTTTTCTTTGACGATGGTCTCACCATCCATTGCCCGCAGCAACACACCCCAACCGCCGGGGCCGGGATTACCAGAACACGCACCATCGGTGTAGGCGAATAGCTCAGCCATGACAGGCCACCGAAATCCAGCGTGCCATTGACCCATCTAAGCCGACGCTTTCGCCTGTGGTACTGTTGGTGGGTGTGAAACCGGCTGAGCGCAGCAGATCCTTCAATTCGTTGTCCTCATAATAGGTGTAGAGCCGCCCAAGGGCGTCCCGGGCCTCGCCCTTACCGAGCTTCAGCGCAATGTAAAAGGGGCCACCTGACCGTAATGCTTGCCGGATGGCGCGCAAATGGCGGGGGAAGTCGGCACGCGAGGCATGCAGCAGGCTGAAATTGGCCCAGACACCATCGTAGATGTCGATGCCGGTGAGCTCATCAAAGCTGGCAAGCTGGGTCTGAACCCCGGAGAGCTGGTCCGCCAGCGCGATCATTTCAGCCGAAGCATCCATGGCAAGAGGGCGTAGACCGGCGGATGCCATAACTGCGCTGGACGTGCCTGGACCACAGCCCAGATCCAACACCTGACCACCGGGCGGGCAGGCGGCGATGAATTCCTCAAGCCGCGGATCCTGCCGCAAGTGGATCTCGTTGCGGTCCGCATAATCCGACGCCTTGCGGTTGTAGATTTCCAGAGTCGTGCGGTCTGGTTCACTCATAGGTACACGCCTACGGCCAGGCTGGCGATCACGATAGATGTGAGCAGCAGTCGCAGCTGCATCCACCAGGATGGAGTTAGGCGCCATGCGGAGAAGGCATAGTCCAGCAGCAACAGCCCGGCGAAACCGTAGATCAGGTTGATGCCTGCGCTGGTTGGGCCACCGCCTGTCATAAAGAACGCCCAGAGTGCTGGCAGCACTGACAACGTGTAGCCCGTTGTGGCCCGCATTCCCGATGTCTTGGTCGCGAATCCCCACAGCACGCCGGACATGAAGCTGAGGATAACGGAGCCGTAGAACAGCTGCACATAGGGGCCGACAAACCGCGGACCCAGATGACCTGCGCCCCAGATCTGTAAGGACGAGAACTGCGTTGACAGCGCACCCCATACAAACGGTATCACGCCAGCGAGACCCAGGATCAGTGGTGCGGGTGGTATCCGGCTCATGCGCGTTCCATCGCCAGTCGTGCGGCCAAAGCAGTAAATAGCCCGGCAAAGCTGCGATTGAGCCATTTCACCACGGTGTCGGATCCCAGGATCAGAGTGCGCGCTTGGGCCGCGAACAGGCCATAGAGAACAAACACCGCAAAGGTCATAGCCATGAAGATCAGCCCAAGGATAATCATTTCCTGCGTTGCGGTCTCGGGCGTGCCTGAGAGGAAGGGGGGCAGAAGAGCCAGGAAAAACACGGAGAGCTTTGGGTTGAGAATGTTGATCATAGCCCCGCGCTTGGCAATTTTCGCGCCCCGGTCTCGCGCGGTGGGCGCATTGGACAGCGACAGGGCACCATCCGTTTTCAGCATCTGCCACGCAAGATAAAGAAGATAGAGAACGCCCGCGATCTTCACGGCCTGAAACAACAGTGCAGAGGTGTGCAGAACTGCAGCCAACCCCAATGTGGCGGCCGCCAGATGAGGCAGGATGCCAAAGGTGCAGCCGACTGCGGCCCAGATTGCGGCTCTCCGTCCCTGACCAAGGCCAAGCGCCAGCGTGTACAGCACCCCTGTTCCCGGTGCGAGGACAACGACAAATGCGGTGATCAGAAATTGCAGTGAAATCAATTGATCAGCTCCTTCGGCAGACAATGTGGCGCTGGCCAAGGGTAATCGGCTATTGATCAGTTGCAAGGCAAAGAAACCCTGCAGACAGGTAAAGCGGCTGCAGAGGGCAAATGCGATTGCGTCAGGCGGGTTCGCGCAAAACCCGTGGAACCTTGAACTCGACCCGCTCAATTGCGGTCTCGACCAACTCAACAGTCACCTCGAACCGCTCCTTGAAGGCGTCGATGACCTCGTTCACCAGCAATTCAGGTGCAGAGGCGCCAGCGGTAATGGCGACCGATGAGATCCCCTCCAGCGCGCGCCAGTCGATATTTTCGGCGCGCTGCACCAGCTGTGCATATTGGCAGCCTGCCTTTGCGCCAACTTCCACAAGGCGGCGAGAGTTCGACGAATTCGGCGCGCCAACCACCAGCAGGGCGTCGGCCTTGGGGGCAACTTCCTTGACCGCTTCCTGGCGGTTCGTGGTGGCGTAGCAGATATCTTCCTTATGCGGACCGACGATATTGGGGAAGCGTGATTGCAGGGCGGCGACAATATCCTTGGTGTCATCCACTGACAGCGTCGTCTGGGTTACATAGGCCAGATTGTCAGGATCGCGTACCGCCACGGTGGCCACATCATCCGGCGTTTCGACCAGCAGTACTTCGCCATCAGGCAGCTGTCCCATGGTTCCGATGGTCTCCGGATGTCCCTTGTGACCAATCATGATCATCTGAAGGCCGTTTTCAGCGTGGCGCTGGGCCTCAATGTGGACCTTCGATACCAGCGGGCATGTCGCGTCGACATAGATCATCTGGCGGCGATCAGCCTCTGCTGGAATAGACTTCGGCACGCCATGGGCGGAGAAAATCACCGGGCGGTCATCTGGGCATTCGTCCAGCTCCTCGACAAAAACAGCGCCTTTATCCCGCAGCCCATCGACCACATATTTATTGTGGACGATCTCATGGCGCACATAGACAGGTGCTCCCCATTTCTCGAGCGCCATTTCAACGATTTTGATGGCCCGGTCGACACCGGCACAGAAACCGCGTGGTGCGGCTAGATATAGCGTCAGGGGTGGCTTGGTCATCGCGGTCTCCTTACCGCTCAGAGCTAGGACTTTCCGAGGGCAAGGTCCAGTCCTGCGCAGCGGACTCGTGCTGCTCATGCGTCAAATGGCGCGCGTGCTGCGCAAACGAAAGCCCGCAGTCAGTGAATAGCACTGCTGCGGGCTGTGTCTGCCATGTCCGAAGCGCGTCGTCTTCGGCAACAGATCGGTATCAGCCGCTTGCGGCCGACACCGAACGGGGATCGCTTTGTTCGCGGGGGGGGCGACCAATCACGTCCTTCAACTCTTCCAGTTCGATGAAGTTGTCGGCCTGGCGGCGCAACTCGTCCGAGATCATCGGTGGCTGGCTGCGAATGGTGGAGACCACGGAGACGCGTACGCCCTGCCGCTGCAAACTGGCGATCAGGGGGCGAAAATCGCCATCGCCGGAAAATAGTACGATATGATCGACGCGCGGTGCCAGTTCCATGGCGTCCACCGTCAGCTCGATATCCATATTCCCCTTCACCTTTCGGCGGCCCATGCTGTCGGTGTATTCCTTGGCCGGTTTGGTCACCATGGTGAAGCCGTTGTAATGCAACCAGTCCACCAAAGGCCGGATGGGAGAATATTCATCATTTTCCAGCAGGGCAGTGTAGTAAAAGGCGCGCAGAAGTTTGCCCCGGCGCATGAATTCCTGCCTGAGTAACTTGTAATCGATGTCAAACCCCAGCGCCTTTGCAGCGGCATAAAGGTTCGAGCCATCGATGAACAGCGCAAGCCGTTCGTCCTTGTAAAACATCAAATATGTCCTTCCGGTAGGTCCGTCTCAGCAGTGAGGTTCCGTGAGTGAATGCTGAAATACGCTAAAACGGGTGGACTTAATGTAGGTTATTTGACATTTGCCGCAAGTGTGTCGGGATCAAGAAACGAGGGCAAAAATGACCGAAATCCGGTCAGAGGCGCTTATTGCCATGGGGGGGAACCTGCCTATCGGCGAGCAGTCGGTGGTCCATACCCTCATAGGGGCTGTTGAACAGTTGTCCGAATCAGACATCCGGCTGACGGCGGTATCGCGGTTCTATCGTACGCCCTGTTTTCCGGCTGGATCTGGCCCTGACTATGTGAATGCAGCAATCGCAATACGCACAATTCTGTCACCGCGAGATTTGCTAGATCTGTTGCATCAGGTTGAGGCTGATTTTGCCCGCCGCCGCGTACAGCGCTGGGGAATGCGGACGCTGGATCTGGACCTGATCGCCTATGATGATTTGATCTGTCCGGATGTGGCGACTTTCGAACGTTGGAAAGATCTGCCGCTTGAACAGCAAATGCAGGAGGCACCGGGGCAGATGCTGGTACCGCACCCACGGCTACAGGATCGCGGCTTTGTCCTCGTACCGTTGCGGGATATCGCGCCGGATTGGCGGCACCCGATTCTCGGTCAGACTGTCCGCGAGCTCTGCGCTGCGCTGCCAATGTCCGATTTGAATGAGATTTCGCCGGTCTGAGCCGTCGATGCGCCCCATTCGGCGCTTGTCAAGAGAAAGCTTTGGTTTTAGAAGTCACCCTTCTGGACTTATTTTGATTTGGAGAGTCGCCTATGGCCCGCGTGACGGTTGAAGACTGCGTAGACAAGGTTCCCAACCGCTTTGAGCTGGTGATGCTCGCCGCGCATCGTGCGCGTGAGATTTCGGCTGGTGCCGCGTTGACGGTTGAGCGGGACAACGACAAGAACCCTGTCGTATCCCTGCGTGAGATCGCTGACGAAACCCAAAGCGCCGACTCTCTGCGCGAGCGTCTGATCGAAAGCAACCAGACCCAGATCGAAGTGGATGAGCCGGAAGATGATTCCATGGCCCTTCTGATGGGTGCGGAAAACGACAAACCCGCCACCGATGACATGTCGGAAGAAAAACTGCTGCGTGCGCTAATGGAGGCGCAAGGGCAGGGTTGAGACGTCGCAAGACATAGTGAGCTGAGGCTGCGGACCGGAAATGATTTCACCAGAAGACCTGATTGCTCTGGTCCGCAACTACAATCCCCGGACCAATGCGGACAGGATCGCCGATGCCTATGCGTTCGGTGAACAAATGCACGATGGGCAGTTTCGCCATTCGGGCGAACCCTATTTCACCCATCCCGTAGCAGTCGCGGCCATCTTGACCGAACAGCGGCTGGATGATGCCACCATCATCACCGCCCTGCTGCACGACACCATCGAAGATACCAAGGCTTCCTACGACGAAATCTCCACGCGGTTCGGGGACGAGGTGGCAATGCTGGTCGATGGTGTGACCAAGCTGACAAACCTGCAGCTATCCAGCCGCGAAACCAAACAGGCCGAGAACTTCCGCAAGCTGTTCATGGCAATGTCGAAAGACCTGCGGGTCATTCTCGTCAAACTCGCGGACCGTCTGCATAACATGCGGACTATCAAGGCGATGCGCCCGGACAAACAGGCCCAAAAGGCGCGTGAGACCATGGATATCTATGCGCCGCTGGCAGGCCGCATGGGGATGCAGTGGATGCGCGAGGAGCTGGAAGATCTGGCCTTTCGAGTGCTTAATCCTGAAGGGCGGCAATCGATTATCCGCCGCTTCGTCACGTTGCAGCGCGAAACCGGCGATGTGATCCACCGCATCACCGGCGACATGCGGGCGGAGCTTGAGAAGACCGGGATTGAGGCCGAAGTTTTTGGTCGCGCAAAGAAACCCTATTCCATCTGGCGCAAGATGCAGGAAAAAGATCAGGGCTTTTCGCGGCTCTCTGATATCTACGGGTTCCGTATTATCACTGCGAGTGAGGAAGACTGCTACCGTGCGCTTGGTGCCATCCATCAGCGCTGGCGGGCGGTGCCTGGCCGGTTCAAGGACTACATCAGCCAGCCAAAGTCCAACGGCTATCGGTCGATCCATGCAACTGTCTCCGGGCGCGACGGCAAGCGGGTAGAGGTGCAGATCCGCACACGCCAGATGCACGATGTGGCGGAGACCGGTGTTGCGGCACATTGGTCCTATCGTGATGGTGTGCGATCTGAGAACCCCTTTGCCGTTGATCCGGCAAAGTGGATTGCGTCCCTCACGGAGCAGTTCGACGCAGAGGAAGATCATGATGAGTTCCTCGAGGCGGTCAAGCTGGAGATGTATTCTGATCAGGTGTTCTGCTTCACCCCCAAGGGGGATGTGATCAAACTGCCCAAGGGGGCGACCCCGATCGACTATGCCTATGCAATCCATACCCGCATCGGACATGCCTGTGTGGGGGCGAAAGTGGATGCAATCCGTGTGCCATTGTGGACGCGTCTGCGCAATGGACAGTCGGTTGAGATCATCACGGCGGAAGGGCAGACCCCGCAGGTGAGCTGGCTGGACATCGCGACCACGGGCAAGGCGCGCACGGCGATCCGCCGCGCCCTGCGCGAAGCGGATCGGGCCCGGTTTGTGAAACTGGGTCACGAGTTGGCGCGATCTGCCTTTGAACATGTGGGCCGCAAGGCCACGGATAAGGCGCTGGAAACAGCGGCGCGCGCTCTACGTGTCAGTACGGTGGATGAATTGTTGGCCCGTCTCGGCGCGGCCGTTCTTACCGCTCATGACGTGGTGCAGGCGGTCTATCCGGAGCTTGCCGCGGATGACAGTGACGAGGTGTCTCCCCGCCGCGCAGTGATTGGTCTTGAGCCGGGGCAGAGCTTCGAGCGTGCGCCCTGTTGCCAGCCCTTGCCGGGTGAGCGGATCATCGGCATCACCTACCGGGGGCGGGGTGTGGTGGTACATGCTGCAGATTGTGACGCGCTGGGAGAGGTGGAAGACCAGCCCGAACGCTGGGTCGACCTGCATTGGCATAGCGGAACCCACCCGGCGGTCTATGGTGTGACGCTGGAGCTGACGATTGGCAATGATGCCGGTGTTCTGGGGCGCATTTGCACATTGATCGGTGAGAAAAAGGCCAATATCTCAGACCTTGAATTTGTCGATCGGAAACCAGACTTTTACCGGCTGATGATTAATGTCGAGTTGCGGGATGTGGAACAGCTGCATTCGCTGATGTTGATGCTGGAAGCCGAGAGTGATGTCGCTGCTGTTGCTCGGTTCCGCGATTTGCCGGAAAGCCGCCCAAAGCTCGGGTAGCCGTTCAGTAGGATTTGGGAAGGACGCGTATCTTTGGTATTCAGGCGCCGTGATAGACGTCCGCCTCTGCGCGCGGTTGCCGATTTCCTGTGGCCGCGGGGCGGCTGGGGGCGCGCGTTTCACTATGTGAAGCATCGTGTGCGCCGTCTGCCCGATTCGCCGGAGCGGATCGCCCGAGGGGTCTGGGCCGGTGTCTTCACCACATTTACCCCGTTCTATGGCATGCACTTCGTTGTGGCTGCGATCATCGCACGGCTGATGAACGGGAATATTCTGGCGGCTCTCAGCGGTACGTTCTTTGGCAACCCGCTCACCTATGTGCCGATTGGCGTCGCCTCGCTGCAGACCGGACACTGGATTCTGGGAACCGAATTCGATGCCGACGTGGATAAGTCACTGGTCGGGAAATTCCTGGCGGCGGGTGATGATCTGTTCGACAACCTGATTGCGTTAGTCACCGATCGCCCTGCGGATTGGCAGGGGCTGACCCTGTTCTACCACGAGGTGTTTTATCCCTATCTTGTCGGGGGCGTTATTCCGGGCATCATTACGGCAACGGTTTGCTATGTGCTTAGCGTTCCGGTGATCCGGGCCTATCAGCAGCGCCGCCGTGCCAAGATCAAGGCGAAGTTTGATATTATCAAGAAACGTGCCTCTCTGGACGCCGAAAGCGACAGCAGCAGCTGAGCCTTCGCGCCAAGGCACAATTTGGTGGTTTCCGGGCTTGCCCTTACCACCGCAGCGCCTAGTCTCAGGCGAAAGGCACTCTAGTAGGAAATTGGATCCATGGCACAGACGTCCTCGCAAACTGCCGGGCTGCGGCTTGGTGTGAATATTGACCATGTAGCCACCGTGCGCAACGCGCGCGGTGGCTTGGCACCGGACCCGGTGCGGGCGGCCAAATTGGCCGAGGAGGCCGGCGCTGACGGAATCACGGCGCATCTGCGAGAGGATCGCCGCCACATCACCGATGCCGATATCGACGGGCTGATGGCCGCCCTGAGCGTGCCGCTGAACTTTGAGATGGCAGCAACGGAGGAAATGCAGAAAATTGCGCTGCGCCATAAACCCCATGCGGTGTGCATCGTGCCGGAAAAACGCGAAGAGCGCACCACCGAGGGAGGGCTGGAAGTGGCCCGCGAGGAAAACAAGCTGGCGCATTACATTGCGCCGTTACGGGATGCTGGATGCCGGGTATCAATCTTCATTGCTGCGGATCAGCGCCAGATTGAAGCCGCGCATCGCATCGGCGCCGAGGTCATTGAGCTGCACACCGGGGCGTATTGCGATGCCCATGCTGAAGGCGATTTTGCCAAGCGCGATGCCGAGTTGGCCGCCCTACGCGAGATGTCCAGCTTTGCGCATTCACTGGGGTTGGAGGTCCACGCAGGCCACGGTCTGACCTATGATTGCGTACAACCCGTCGCCGCGTTTCCTGAGGTGCGTGAATTGAATATTGGTCATTTCCTCATCGGCGAGTCGATCTTCAGAGGGTTGACCCCGGCCATCGCCGAGATGCGCCGCCTGATGGCTGAGGTGCGCGGCTAGGACAGCCACCGACGTCCACGGGTCTTGCCAGTTCCGGTCAGATCGCCTTTGATCAGGGCATGATATTGGGCGTTGGGACTGACTTGGCAAATATCGAGCGTATTCAGCGCACTTTGGACCGGTTCGGCGACCGGTTTAGAAACCGTGTCTTCACCGATATTGAACAGCGTAAGGCCGAGCGGCGCATGGATGTCGCCGGAACCTATGCCAAACGCTGGGCTGCAAAGGAAGCCTGCTCCAAGGCGCTTGGCACCGGTTTGCGCATGGGGATCGCCTGGAAAGATATGGCGGTTTCCAATCTGCGCACGGGCCAGCCGGTTATGCATGTCACCGGTTGGGCCGCTGATCGGCTGGCCAAGATGACGCCGCCGGAGCACGAAGCCATCATTCACGTTACATTGACGGACGATCACCCTTGGGCACAGGCCTTCGTCGTGATTGAGGCGCGTCCAATCGCTCGTGAACCGCTTGCGACGCCGGGCGATGCTTGACTTACCCGGATCGGCCCCGCATGTAGCGCCGGACCCTTGTTTACAGTTAGACCGGAGAGCCTGATGACGGCCAAAGCAACAGTCGGAAGTTCGATCCTTGAGACGGTCAAGACGATTGTCTACGCCCTGCTGATCGCGGGTGTGTTCCGCACACTGTTCTTTCAGCCGTTCTGGATTCCTTCCGGCTCTATGAAGGAAACGCTGCTGATTGGCGACTTTCTGTTCGTAAACAAGATGGCCTATGGCTATTCCTCCGCTTCCTGTCCCAGCCTGAAATTCCCCAGTGTCGGCATCGGCATCGACAACAGTGATATCTGTGGATTCCTTGATGGTGACAACTCTCGTATTTGGGCCGGTGAGCCCGAGCGCGGTGATGTCGTGGTCTTCCGTCATCCGGTCAATCAGAACGATTTCATCAAGCGGCTGATCGGCCTGCCGGGCGATAAGATCCAGGTCAAGAATGGGGTGCTGCACATCAACGGCGCCGCTGTCGCGCTGCAGGATGCGGGCGACTTTGAGGAGCTGATGGCGCCTCAGGGCCCAGCCGGATCTTACCCGCTGTGCGAAAACGCACCGGTGGGCGAGGGTGCGATGTGCACGAAGTCCCGTCAGATCGAAACGCTGCCGGGTGGCAGCCAGCATGTTGTGCTCAATATCGGCAATCAGGGGATGGATCACACTGGGATCTATCAGGTGCCTGAGGGGCACTACTTCTTTATGGGCGACAACCGCGACAATTCCTCCGACAGCCGCTTGCCGCAATCAGCGGGTGGCGTTGGTTATGTGCCCTATGAAAACCTCATTGGTCGTGCGGATCGTATCATGTTTTCCTCGGCTGGCCGGTCGATGCTGTTCTTCTGGACTTGGCGCGGGGATCGCTTCTTTAAGGGGATCGAGTGAAACTCTCCAAGGATATGCGCGCGTTTGAGACGCGGATCGGCTATAGTTTTTCCCAGCCGGCACTTCTGGTGCGGGCGCTGACACACGCCTCTGTGTCTTCTCCCAACCGTCAGGACAATCAGCGGCTGGAGTTTTTGGGCGACCGGGTGCTTGGGCTGGTGATGGCTACAGCGCTTCTGGACACGGATAAGGCCGCGACAGAAGGGCAGCTGGCCCCGCGGTTCAATGCGCTGGTGCGCAAGGAAACCTGCGCAGATGTGGCGCGTGATATTGATCTGGGGGCGGTGCTGAAACTGGGCCGCTCCGAGACCATGTCCGGCGGGCGGCGAAAACTGGCGCTGCTGGGCGACGCGATGGAGGCCGTGATTGCAGCCGTCTATAAAGATGGCGGGTTTGACGCGGCGCAGGAGCTGATCCTGCGGCTCTGGGGCAATCGTATCGGTCGGGTTGAGGCGGATGCCCGTGACCCGAAGACCACCTTGCAGGAATTCGCCCAAGCGCGGGGGGAACAGCCCCCGGCCTATGTGCTGGTGGAGCGAACAGGCCCGGATCATCAGCCGGAATTTACTATTTCCGTGCAGTTGCAGGATGGCACCGAAGGCCGCGCGACTGCCGGATCGAAACGTCAGGCCGAACAGGCCGCTGCCAAATTTCTGTTGGCACGATTGGAGCAAGAAAAATGACCACACGCGCCGGCTTTGTTGCCCTGATTGGTGAACCCAACGCAGGCAAATCCACGCTTCTCAACCGGATGGTTGGGGCCAAGGTGTCGATTGTGACCCATAAGGTTCAGACCACCCGCGCCCGCATCCGTGGTGTTGCGATGGAGGGCGAGAGCCAGATCGTTTTTGTCGACACGCCTGGCCTGTTCCAGCCGCGCCGTCGGCTTGACCGCGCAATGGTTGCCGCTGCCTGGGGGGGCGCTGCGGATGCCGATGTGGTCGTGCTGATGGTGGAGGCGCATCGGGGTATCACTGAAGGTGTCGAGCGCATTCTGGAAGGTCTTGAGAATATCGGCGAGGGTCGCAAGATCGCCTTGGCAATCAACAAGATCGACCGCGTTCAGTCCGAGGTCTTGTTGGGTTTGACCAAAGATCTGAATGAACGTTACGCGTTTGCTGATACCTTCATGATTTCCGCAGAAAAGGGGCATGGTGTCGACCATCTGCGCGGCTGGCTGGCAGAGCAGTTGCCAGAGGGGCCGTGGCTCTATCCCGAGGACCAAATCGCCGATCTGCCCATGCGGATGATCGCGGCTGAAATGACTCGTGAGAAACTGACCCTGCGGCTGCATCAGGAACTGCCCTACCAGCTGACCGTGGAAACCGAAAACTGGGAAGAGCGCAAGGATGGGTCTGCCAAGATCGATCAGCTGATTTACGTCATGCGTGACGGTCACAAGGGTATCGTGCTGGGCAAACGCGGTGAAACCATAAAAGCGGTGAGTCAGGCAGCCCGCGCTGAGCTGGAAGAGTTTCTTGACCGCAAGGTGCATCTTTTCCTGCAGGTGAAAGTGCGCCCGAACTGGCTGGAAGAATCCGAACGTTATTCCGAGATGGG
The DNA here is from genome assembly GCF_000473105.1 of Phaeobacter inhibens DSM 16374. Lineage (NCBI taxonomy): Bacteria > Pseudomonadati > Pseudomonadota > Alphaproteobacteria > Rhodobacterales > Roseobacteraceae > Phaeobacter > Phaeobacter inhibens. The sequence continues at coordinate 3,031,514 of NZ_KI421498.1, forward strand.
TCTCGATTTTAAAGACGGGAACTGATCCCAAATGGCACGGCTGACGGCCAGTTTCTGGGTGCAGGCTTATCTCACGCGCTTGCGGCTGGCCGATATCCCCGCCTTTGTGACCGCGCACGGGGATGACACGGCGGGCGCCGTCCTGATCAAGCTGAACACGCTGGACCGCCGCGCACAGGCCTTGCATCGCTCTTACGATCTGATGAGCGGTACGCGAAGCTGGGTCACGCTGACAGACGGTGATGAGGCCGAAGTTGATGCCGCCATCGCCAAACAGCGCAGTTTTGATCCCGATCTTTGGGTGATTGAGGTCGAAGATCGTCAGGGCCGTCACCTGCTGGATGAACCGGGGCTGGACTGATCATGGAATGGCGCGACGAGGGCATATTGCTGACGATGCGCCGCCATGGAGAAAGCGCGGCCATTGTCGATGCGTTTACTGCGGAACATGGGCGTCACGCCGGCATTGTGCGCGGCGGCGCAGGGCGCAGGATGGCCCCTGTGTTGCAGCCCGGTGCGCAGCTGGATCTGACTTGGCGTGCCCGCCTTGAAGACCACCTTGGCAGCTATCATGCTGAATTGATCCGAAGTCGTGCTGCGACTGCCATGTCCAGCCGGTTGGCGCTTGCTGGATTGAACGCGGTGACTGCGCTGCTTGCCTTCTGTCTGCCGGAGCGGGAAGCCCATCCGGAGCTCTACCTGCGCAGCACACAGATTCTGGACCTTCTGGGCCGCGATGACATCTGGCCTCTGGCCTATCTGCGCTGGGAGGTGGCCCTTCTGGAGGAGATGGGTTTTGGTTTGGAGTTCGAGCAATGCGCTGTTACCGGCAGTCGTCTCGACCTGATCTATGTCTCACCCAAGAGCGGGCGCGCTGTTTCACGCAGGGGGGCAGGTGAATGGGCTGATCGGATGTTGCCCTTACCGCCGGTATTGATGGGCCGTGGTGGGGCGGAGAATAGTGAGATCGTGACAGCCCTGTCCACCACTGGCTTCTTCCTGCAAAACCGGCTTGCGCCATCGCTTGGCAATCACCCGCTGCCGGAGGCCCGCGGGCGGCTCATCGATGTTTTCAGCCGGCAATCGTGAAGATCATTTCGCGCCCGGCTTCGTTCGACAGGATCATCACCGCGCCTTTAATCTCTACGATCTCCATCGCCTGCAACGCGGCAAGGACATCGGTTTCTTCCTGCAGGGCGGAGCACACCATCCGGGTCGTGGCGAGGTTCTCGACCTCAAACCAGGGATAGGGCGTGGTGAGTTGGCCGGTCACCTGGTTGCAAGGCAACTCACCGGTCAGTGCGCCGGGGCGGGGGAAGCTCAGCGTCGTGACCGCTGACACCGCGTCGCCGTCGACCTCCCGTAGCTGCCATGTGGCGCTGCTGCCTCCGTATGCCCGCAAGGTTTCATCGCCAGTGCAGGCGCTGAGGGTGCCGGTGCAAAGCATGGCAAGCATCAGAAAATACGTCTTTTTCATGGTGACACGCTAACTTCTGATGGCCGCACGTCAAGACGCGGACAACGAAAAACCCGGCACAGGGGTGCCGGGTCAGTTGCAGCTTCAAATCTGCACAGTGATCGGTCCGTGATCAGGCCAGCAGGCGCCGTGCGATTACCTGTGCCTGAATTTCTGCGGCGCCTTCAAAGATATTGAGGATGCGGGCATCACACAGAACCCGGCTGATTTTGTATTCCAGTGCAAACCCATTGCCGCCATGGATCTGCAAGCCGTTGTCAGCTGCCGCCCAGGCGACACGCGCGCCGAGCAGCTTAGCCATGCCGGCTTCTAGGTCGCAGCGGTGGCCGTTGTCCTTTTCCCAAGCAGAGAAATAGGTCAGCTGGCGCGCGATCATGATCTCTACTGCCATCATCGCCAGCTTAGAGGCTACACGCGGGAAAGCGATCAGCGGCTTGCCAAATTGCTTGCGATCCTGCGCATATTGCATCGCAATATCGAGTGCGGATTGCGCAACACCGATGGCACGGGCGGCGGTCTGGATGCGGGCGGACTCAAAGGTTTCCATCAATTGCTTAAAACCCTTGCCCTCATCTCCGCCAAGCAGGTTTTCACGCTTCACGTGAAACCCGTCAAAGCCCAACTCGTATTCCTTCATGCCGCGATAGCCCAGAACCTCGATCTCGCCGCCTGTCATACCTTCGGTCGGAAACGGGTTTTCATCGGTGCCCGGTGTTTTTTCGGCGAGGAACATCGACAGACCACGGTGATCGGTCGTGTCGGGATCCGTCCGCGCCAGCAGCGTCATGACATGGGTGCGGGCGGCATGGGTGATCCAGGTCTTGTTGCCGGTGATCTGGTAGTCGCCATTGTTGTCCTTTACGGCGCGGGTGCGCAGGGAGCCGAGGTCGGAACCTGTGTTGGGTTCTGTGAACACAGCCGTTGGCAGGATTTCTGCACTCGCAATCTTGGGCAACCAACTGGCTTTCTGCTCCTCGGTGCCGCCTGCGATGATCAGCTCAGCCGCGATCTCGGAGCGGGTGCCAAGGCTGCCGACGCCGATATAGCCGCGTGAGAGCTCCTCTGAGACCACGCACATGGAGGCCTTGGAGAGGCCAAACCCACCGTATTCTTCAGGAATGGTCAGGCCAAAAACACCCATTTCGGCCAGCTCCTCGATGATCTCCATCGGAATGAGCTCATCTTTCAGGTGCCAATCGTGGGCGTTCGGCTCTACCTTTTCGAGCGCATAGCGACGGAACTGGTCGCGGATCATCTCCAGTTCTTCGTCAAGCCCAGAAGCGCCAAACATCACGGATCCAGCCTGATCCTGCATCAGTTCGACCAGCCGCAGGCGGGCGGCCTGGGTATTGCCGCTGTCGCAGAGCGTCATCACAGCAGGGGCCATCAGCATCCGCTGGCTGTCCTGCGACAGGCCGAGATCCTGCAGACGCAGGATTTCACCCTGGTTCATCTGGATGCCACCGTAGATCTGCCAGAGGTATTCGCCAAAACCGATCTGAAGCATCAGCTGCTCCATCTCGCCAAATTTGCCGTCTGCCTGTAACTGTGCGGCCCAACGATGCATTTGGCGCAGGCTGTAAGCGTAAGTCGCAAGCCAGGCGAGCCCATGTGCAGCCGTCTGATGCGCCTCAACCAACACTCCGGAGACGCGCCCATCCTCGCTGACCTGTTCACGTACCGTCGCGCGCGCGGCCTCCAGCAGCTGGTCCACCGGCTCCAGCGCAGCAGCTGTCAGTGTCAGCACGTCAGAGATAAGCGTCGGTTGCATTTGCGGGTCCTGTCCGTCGTGGGCCATGAATCACATCCTTTTCAGCTGCGTATGTGGTAGATCATTTTGCAGTTGCAGCGCAACAAAAATACCCTGTGACATTACGTTTGGATCAAAAATTACGTAAAGATTTTGCGCGCGCAGCGGAGAAAACCTGTGCTAAGGGTCTGATCATGTCAGATAATTCAATTGTTATGCTTTTCCTCCCAGCAGAGTTGATCTCTGTACATCTACTTGCGGCCTTTGCAATTGCGGCGCTTGCCGGCGCCGTGAAGGGGATGGTGGGGTTCGCCATGCCGATGATTCTCGTGTCCGGCCTCAGTCTGTTCCTGCCACCGGATATTGCTTTGGCCGGGCTGATCCTGCCGACTTTGGTGACCAACGGAATGCAGGCCCTGCGGCAGGGGGGGCAGGCGGCCTGGCAGTCGATGAAGCGGTTCAGGATCTTCCTGCTGATTGGTCTCGTTTTTCTGCTGGCCAGCGCGCAGCTTGTCCGGGTTTTACCGCAGGATATTATGCTGATCCTGATTGGTGCCCCGATCACCCTGTTTGCCGTGCTGCAGCTGTTTGGGATCGCCATCCCAATCTCCCGCGCCACGCCGCGCGTTGAGGCGATAGTTGCTGCCTTCGCCGGGTTTATCGGTGGATTCTCCGGGATATGGGGACCGCCGACAGTGGCCTATCTGACCGCCCTTGGCACGGAGAAACGTGAACAGATGCGGGTACAGGGCGTGATTTACGGGCTGGGCGCGGTGGCGCTGCTGATTGCGCATATCGGATCTGGTGTGATGCGGGCAGATACAGCGCCGTTCTCGCTACTGCTGATCCCGCCTGCTATTTGTGGTATGTGGATCGGTGGACGCTTGCAGGACCGGATCAATCAGGTCACCTTTCGACGGGCGACGCTGGTTGTATTGCTGGTCGCCGGGGCAAATCTGCTGCGACGGGGCCTCATGTATTAGGGCCTAACCGACATGTTAGGGCCGGTATGGGGCGCAAAGCACGCAAAGAGGACCGCAGATGGCAAAGCGAATGAGCGCTGAACAGCTGGCCACCACATCCATCGCGGTCGCGCTTCTGGTACTCTGTGCAAAGGCGCTGGCCTGGTGGCTGACCGGTTCAATTGCGCTGTTTTCCGATGCGATGGAGTCTCTGGTCAATATCGGCGGCGCAATCATTGCCTGGTTTGCGGTTCGCTACGCCAGTCGCCCGGCTGACGCGGGGCATCCCTTTGGTCACCACAAGGCGGAGTATTTCTCGGCTGTCGTGGAAGGGATCATGATCATCGTGGCAGCCCTGCTGATCCTTCAGGAGGCGATCAGCGCCTTACTCGTGCCGACTCCCTTGGTTTGGAGCGCGGCCGGGTTGTGGGTCAATGCGGGCGCAATGGTGATAAATCTTCTTTGGGCGCGGGTGCTGATCGCACGGGGGGCGGCACTTAAATCCCCAGCATTGGCCGCAGGCGGTCGCCATCTGATGAGCGATGTTTGGACCTCTGCGGGAGTTCTGATCGGGTTGGTTCTCGCGATGGGGACGGGCTGGTCATTGCTTGACCCGGTCCTGGCCCTGCTGGTTGCGGTTAACATCCTGCGTGAAGGCTATCTGGTTGTGGCCTCATCAGTTGGGGGGCTGATGGATCAGGCTGCGCCCCAGAATGAGCGGGATGAGATTGCTGCGATCATTCACAGAACCGCCCAAGGCGCGTTGCAGGTGCATGGGCTAAAAACCCGCAGGGCCGGGCAGGCGGTGTTTGTCGAATTTCACATGGTCGTTGCAGGAGACATGACCGTGCGGGCATCTCATGCGATCTGTGATCGCATTGAAGAAGCCATCCGCGTCGCGCTGCCGACGGCGCAGGTCACGATCCACGTGGAACCAGAACACAAGTTGGAAGACAGCGGTATCAAGCCGGGACAGTAGCGCGTGGGAAACCCGGAAAGGAAAAAGCCCCAATCAGAAGATCAGGGCTTTTTGTGTTTCGAAGCTGTGAAGCTCAGCCGATGGCCGCGGCTTTCACGTCATCATCAATGTAGGGCAGGTACTGTTCAAAGTTGTCAGAGAACATCTGAACCAACTTCGCAGCCTGGGTATCATAGGCGGCCTGATCATCCCAGGTGCGGCGCGGATCCAGCAGAACTTCGGCCACACCGGGAACGGTCACAGGTACATCAAAGCCAAAGTTGCCGTCCTTGCGGAACTCTGCTTCAGCGAGGGAGCCGTCCAGCGCTGCGGTCAGTAGGGCACGAGTGGCACGGATCGGCATGCGCGAGCCGATGCCGTAGGCACCGCCGGTCCAGCCGGTGTTGACCAGCCAGCAGGTTGCACCGTGCTCGGCAATCTTTTCACGCAGGAGGTTGCCATAAACTTCCGGACGGCGCGGCATGAAGGGCGCACCAAAGCAGGTGGAGAAAGTGGGCTCCGGCTCGGTCACGCCGCGCTCGGTGCCGGCCACCTTGGAGGTGAAACCGGACAGGAAGTGATACATTGCCTGCGCCGGTGTCAGCCGCGCGATCGGAGGCAACACCCCAAAGGCATCACATGTCAGCATGATGATGTTCTTGGGGTGGCCGCCGCGTGCGCTCTCCGAGGCATTGGAGATGTAGTGCAGCGGGTAGGCGCAGCGCATGTTGGCGGTCAGGCTGTCGTCGTTGAAGTCCAGCTCCTTGGTCTCCGGATTGAACACCATGTTTTCGATCACGGTGCCGAACTTGGACGTCGTTGCGTAGATTTCCGGCTCTGCCTCGGCATTCAGGTTGATGGTCTTGGCATAACATCCACCTTCGAAATTGAAGGTGCCGTTGTCGGCCCAGCCGTGCTCGTCATCGCCGATCAGGACCCGGTCCGGGTCTGCAGACAAGGTGGTCTTTCCGGTGCCCGACAGGCCAAAGAACACGGCCGTGTCGACCGGATTGCCCTTGGCGTGGTTGGCCGAGCAGTGCATCGGCATGATGCCCTTCTCCGGCAGCAGGTAGTTCAGCAGCGAGAAGACAGATTTCTTGTTCTCACCGGCGTATTCAGTGCCGCCAATCAGGATCATCTTGCGATCAAAGTTCATCGCGATCACGGTCTCGCTGCGGCAGTTGTGGCGCTCCGGATTGGCCTGAAAGCTGGGGCAGTTGATGACAGTGAAATCCGCGATAAAGTCGTCCAGATCTTCACGGTCAGGGCGGCGCAACATGGTGCGAATGAACAGACCGTGCCAAGCCAGCTCGGTCACCATGCGGACGTTGATCGCATGGGCGGGGTCCGCACCACCGACGAGGTCCTGAACATAGTATTCCTTGCCCTGCATATGGGCGAGCATATCTTCATAGAGCGCGTCAAAGCCCTCGGGGCTCATCTCGGCATTGTTTTCCCACCAGATGGTCTTGGCCACACTGTCAGTCTTTACGACATGTTTGTCCTTGGGGGAGCGGCCGGTGAACTTGCCGGTGGTGACAAGAAAGGCGCCGCCATTGCCAAGCGTACCCTCGTCGCGCTTCAGGGCCGCCTCAATCAGGGCTGGCTCCATGAGGTTATAATAGACGTTCCCCAGTCCTTCGATACCTTGATCTTCGAGGCGGAATTGCGGGTTAACCCGTCCAGATGCCATGTGTTCTTTCTCCTGTGTCGACCATCAAAGGCCGCAAACAATAAAAGCCGCGCCCTGGGGCAGAAATCGGCACAACCAGCCGATGTGGCTGGTCTTAACATGAGGGTTTGCACGCTGAACAGAACGGTTTGACGCAGTTAGCGCCATCAAGGCGATGTTTAGCGCAACCATTTTCTTTAAAGACAATTTGCAGGGGTGACTGCCGGAATCTTCAGCGCCTGCTAAGGTATTTTTGTCTCAATTGAGGCGAAACTGTGTCCAGATTCTTCAATTGGCATTGATTCGCCGAGGCAGAACGGCGATGAACGTCTAAAAAACGCAAAAAGAGCAGATTAGGGGCCAATCAGATGTCTAAGATTGCTTTAGTCGATGATGATCGGAATATCCTGACTTCGGTCTCGATGACTCTTGAGGCTGAAGGCTTCGAGGTGGAGACCTACAATGACGGGCAGGCTGCGTTGGACGCGTTCAACAAAAAACTGCCGGATATGGCCGTTCTCGATATAAAGATGCCGCGCATGGATGGCATGGACCTGTTGCAGCGTCTGCGGCAGAAAACCCAGATGCCGGTGATCTTTCTCACCTCCAAAGATGATGAGATAGACGAGGTGCTGGGCCTGCGCATGGGGGCTGATGACTACGTCAAGAAACCGTTTTCTCAACGGCTTCTGGTCGAGCGGATCCGCGCTTTGCTGCGCCGTCAGGAAGCGATCAGTGGCGACGCAGTCGCCACGACCACTGAAAACAAGGTGATGGAGCGCGGCAACCTGCGGATGGATCCGCTGCGCCATTCGGTCAGCTGGAAGGGGCAGGACGTGTCACTGACTGTGACCGAATTCCTGCTGCTGCAAGCGCTGGCGCAACGCCCCGGTTTTGTCAAAAGCCGAGATCAGCTAATGGATGTCGCCTACGATGATCAGGTCTATGTTGATGACCGCACCATCGACAGCCATATCAAACGTCTGCGCAAGAAGATGCGCAGCGCGGACTCTGAATTCTCGGCGATTGAGACGCTTTACGGTATCGGATACCGTTACAATGAAGAGTAACCCCCGTATGGGGGCAGGCGGAGTAAAACGCCGATGCGCGATTCCGGCATAAGCCGTTCACAGCGGGATAATGATGTTGTTCTGGGCGACGACTGGGTCGCACCGGACCAGAACGTCACGCGTGAGCTGCAGGACAAGCGCGCGCGCCGTGGTGTGCTGTCGCTGCGGGGCTCGCCGCTGACGCGTAAGATCATCACGCTGAACCTCATCGCGCTGATTATTCTCGTTTCGGGCATTCTCTATCTCAATTCCTCACGCCAGAGTCTGGTGCTGCAGCGCGCCGGGGCCCTTGCGGCAGAGGCGATGCTGATCTCGGATGTGTTTGAGGCGCAGCTGCCTGAGGTTGGCACGGTCAGCCTGGCTGTCGGCGATGGCATCGATCCGGTGACCACTCTGCAGAATATCAGCCTGCGCGCCGGGGCTGAGGTCTTCGTTTTTGATACCGCTGGCACGCTGATCGCACAGACCAAAGGTGTCGAACAAGGCGGCGCGCTGGATCTGCTGACGGATGACAACCCGTCAGCCACCCTGATCAGCGATGGTCTCGCTGCGCTTTGGTCGGCGGCGGGCGGCTTGCTGAAATCGGACGCACCGGAGCCTGAGGCTCAGCCGCTGGAAGACCAGCTGCGCGGTATGGTGCAGCAGGCCTTGGCAGGCGGAACCGAGGTGAAGGCCGTCGTCGATACCAGCGGCGGGACGGTGTTCTCCGCAGCTACGCCGATCCTCTTTCAGGGGCAGGCCATCGGTGTTGTGACACTGGCGTCGCCCACCGGCGAGATTGACGCCTTGGTTCGTGGCGAACAGGAACGCGTTTTGCAGATGTTTGTCGTGGCCTTGGTTGTTTCCATCGGCCTGAGCCTCGTCCTCGCCTCTACCATCGCCAACCCGCTCGCGGATCTGGCCGAAGCGGCTGAGCTGGGCCGGGACGGGGATTCCCGAAAATCCAAACCGGGGCGTATCCGCATCCCCGATTTGAGTGCGCGCCCCGATGAAATCGGCCGCCTCAGCCGGGCACTCCGCGGCATGGTGAAGGCACTCTATAACCGTATCGACAGCAACGAGCAGTTTGCAGCGGACGTGGCGCATGAGATCAAGAACCCGCTGGCGAGCCTGCAATCCGCCGTGGGAACGCTGCGGATGATCAAACGTGAAGACCAGCGTGAGAAGCTGTTGGATGTCATCGAGCATGACGTGCGGCGTCTGGACCGGCTGGTCAGCGACATTTCCAACGCCTCACGACTGGATGCGGAATTGGTCAAAGAGGATGAAGAGAGTTTTGACCTGCTGCATATGCTGGGCAACCTCAACCAGTTCCTTGGCGAAGACGCCCGCGGGAAGGGCATCGACTACATCACTGATTTGCCGAAAACCCCAATCATGATTCAGGGATTGGAGGCACGGCTGGCCCAGGTTTTCGTCAACCTGATTACAAATGCGGTTTCGTTTTGCGAGGATGGCGATGCGATCCGGGTCTGGGCGCGCCGCCGCGACAATCGCGTTTTGGTCGTGGTCGAGGATACCGGTCCCGGTATCCCCGATCAGGCCCTAAGCAAAGTGTTCAAGCGTTTCTATTCGCAGCGCCCTGTTGAGCATTTTGGCAATAACTCTGGCCTCGGTTTGGCAATTTCCAAACAGATTGTCGAAGCACACGGTGGTGTGATCTGGGCTGAGAACATCCGCCCGACTGAAGCCGACATCACTTCGGAGCCTCTGGGCGCGCGGTTCGTCGTTGGCCTGCCGGTCTGACTGATGATCGCGCCCCCCACCTGTCGGCTGCACGCCAGCTGCGTCGACGTCGCTGGGAGTGGGTTATTGATAACAGGCGGATCCGGCAGTGGAAAATCGACATTGGCATTGCAGTTGATGGCCTTTGGGGCGGCGCTGGTCTCCGATGATCAGGTGATCGTGGCTGTAAACGATCAGGGGCTGGAGGCCTCAGCCCCTGAAGCCCTGCATGGCATGATCGAAGCGCGCGGCGTAGGGCTGTTGCGGGCCAGCGCATGTTCGCGATCCCGGCTGACCGCCGTTGTTGATCTGGAACAGCTTGAAACAGATCGCCTGCCACCCGAGCTGGAAACCATGATCCTGAACCAGCCAATCCGCCTGCTGCGCCGCGTCGATGGCCCCCAGTTCGCGCTCGCCCTGATACAGTTGCTCAAATACGGAAGCGTTAACCCCGATGCGTGACCCGGATATTGCCTGCGATCCGACGGCGGTGCCGATCGTCCTGGTGACAGGCCCGTCTGGTGCAGGGCGCACCACTGCGATCAATGTGCTTGAGGATCTCGGGTTTGAGGCGATTGACAACCTTCCTCTTCGACTACTGCCGGGACTGGTTGACGCCAACAGCCTGACTCGCCCGATGGCGCTTGGACTCGACAGTCGTAACCGGGATTTCTCCCCGGCGGCGCTGCTTGATGTCATCGATATGCTGTCCGCGCGCCGGAATCTTGACCTGACTGTGCTGTACCTTGATGCCGACCGTGAAGTCCTGCTGCGGCGCTATTCGGAAACTCGCAGGCGGCACCCGCTTGCTCCGGCAGAAGATCCGGAGGTCGGGGTCTTGCGTGAGATTGATCTGATGCTGCCGATCCGCGACCGCGCTGACCTGTTGCTGGATACCTCCGAATTGAACATCCATCAGCTAAAGGCGGATATCGAACGGCGCTTTGCCCCCGGCGGGCGGTCCTTGGCTGTGTCCTTGCAGAGCTTTTCCTATAAACGCGGCGTGCCGCGCAGTATCGATATGGTGTTTGATTGCCGCTTTCTGCGCAACCCTTACTGGGAACAGAGCCTGCGCAGTCTAGACGGGCGCGACGTGGCGGTACAGTCTTACGTTCGTGAGGACAGCCGCTATGAGCCGTTCTTCGATCGGGTGCTGGATCTGATCCGCTTGCTGTTGCCTGCCTACCGAGAAGAAGGTAAATCGCATCTCTCTATAGCATTTGGATGCACCGGAGGGCAGCACCGCTCGGTCACACTGGCAGAAACCCTGGCAAAGGATCTTGCGGAAGACGGGCAGCAGGTGTCAATTAGGCACCGCGAGCTGCACAGCCCGCGACAGAAGTGAGGGACCGGCTTGATCGGAATTGTGATCGTTGCACATGGGGGGTTGGCCAGAGAATATCTGGCCGCCGTGGAGCATGTCGTGGGTCCTCAGGTCTGCCTTGAGGCTATCAGTATCGGTCCGGAAGATGACCGGGACGAGAAACAGCGCGAGATCTGCCGGGCCGCTGATGCGGTCGACAGCGGCGGTGGCGTTGTGGTGGTCACCGATCTGTTTGGCGGGTCTCCGTCTAATCTCAGCCTTTTGGCCTGCACCCCAGCTAATCGAAGGATTCTCTATGGGGCCAATCTTCCTATGCTAATCAAACTGGCAAAATCCCGCCATCTACCGGTGGCCGATGCGGTCCGGCATGCCATGGAGGCGGGTCGCAAGTACATTAACGCCCAAAACATCAACCCCGAAGGGGAGCAAGCGCACTAAATGGTTCAGAAAACGCTGAAAATCGTCAACGAAAAAGGACTGCACGCGCGCGCATCGGCCAAGCTGGTTGAAGTGGTTGAAGGCTTTGATGCCACGGCCGAGGTGTCGCGGGATGGGTTGTCGGCGTCCGGAGACAGCATCATGGGGCTTTTGATGTTGGCAGCCTCAAAAGGAACGACTATTGACATCGAGACTTCGGGCCCGGATGCAGAGGCGCTGGCCTCAGCGCTGGATACGCTTGTTGCCGATAAGTTCGGCGAAGGCTACTGAGGCTCATTCACGATTACGGAACAGGACAAGGCACTTGGCGGATACTGCGCATGATCGGGACACTGGCGTGACGCCAGGGACCGAAGAGACCGGCGAGATCTATGACCGCCGGACGCTCACCTACGCCAATTCCTTTGACGATCGCTGGACGTCGCTTGCGATCCGGGCGATCGAATGGTGCACAGGAAAGCTGACAATCCTGCGCATGGTGCGTCGTTTTGAACGCAGTAATGCTGAATATCGTGGTCAGAAATTCTGGCGCGGTGCCCTGAATGTAATGGGTATCGATCTCGAAACGCCCATGGAACAGATCCAGCGGATCCCTGGTGAAGGACCGGTGGTTGTGGTTGCGAACCACCCACATGGCATGGTCGATGGCATGATCTTTGCGGACCTCATTGGCCGGGTACGGCAGGACTACCGGATCCTGACACGCTCGGTACTGACCGGATTGGATGAGGCGGCGACCTCTTTCATGATCCCGGTGCCATTCCCCCACGACCCCGAAGCGCAAAGCAAGATGGTCGAAATGCGGGCCAAAACCATGGCTCATCTGAAGGAGGGCGGTGTGGTGGCGTTGTTCCCCTCCGGTGTGGTGATGTCGTCAGAGACATGGTTCGGCCCCGCGATTGAGCAGGAGTGGAACGTCTTCACGGCGCAGCTGATCCGTCGTTCCGGCGCGCGGGTGGTGCCAATTTTCTTCCCGGGCAGCAATTCCCGGTGGTACCAGATCGCCAACCGGGTGTCGCCAATCCTGCGGCAGGGGTTGCTGCTGCATGAGATCGTGCGATCCTGCAATAAACCACAAAGCCCGGTTGTCGGCGAACCGCTGACCGAGGCGCAGATGGAAAAACTGCAGAGCGATCCGCGCGGTTTTATGGCCTGGCTGCGGGAGCATACGCTCAGCCTCGGCGAAAACAGCTGATCAATCGCCAGTTCTTCTTCTGGCTAAAATACCCCTGGGTGAATCGGTCGCCAGAGCAAGAGGGGGCAACGCCTCCTCTTCCCATTCAGGATCAGCGCGTCGGCACCGGTGTTTCACCGCGATAGTCATAGAATCCGCGCTGCGTCTTGCGGCCAAGCCAGCCAGCTTCCACATATTTTGTCAGCAGCGGGCAGGGGCGGTATTTTGTATCCGCCAGACCGTCATGCAACACGTTCATGATCGCCAGGCAGGTGTCCAAGCCGATGAAATCAGCCAGCTCCAATGGACCCATCGGGTGGTTGGCACCCAGTTTCATCGACTCGTCGATTGATTTCACCGATCCCACGCCCTCATAGAGGGTATAAACCGCTTCGTTGATCATCGGCATCAGAATGCGGTTCACGATGAAGGCGGGGAAATCTTCGGCGCTGGCGGCAGTCTTGCCCAGCTTTTCAACCACCGCATGGCAGGCTGAGAAGGTGGCCTCATCAGTGGCGATACCACGGATCAGTTCGACCAACTGCATCACCGGCACCGGGTTCATGAAATGGAACCCCATGAACCGCTCTGGGCGGTCGGTGCGGCTGGCCAGTCGGGTGATGGAAATCGAAGATGTGTTGGACGTGAGAATCGTGTGCGGCAGGAGATGCGGCAGCAGATCCTCGAAAATGGCCTGCTTAACAGTCTCCCGCTCTGTCGCCGCCTCGATCACCAGATCGGTCTTGCCAATATCGGCCAGCGTGAGTGAGGTCGAGATGCGCCCCAGCGTGGCCTCAACTTCGGTCTGGTCAATCTTGCCTTTGCTGGCTTGACGGGCCAGATTTTTCTGAATCGCGCTTACGGCTGCGTCCAGCGCTTGCTGATTTATATCATTAAGAACAACGTTGTAGCCTGCCAAGGCCATCACGTGAGCGATGCCATTGCCCATCTGGCCTGCACCAATCACGCCTATTTTCTGGATGTCCATCGCTCATGCCTCTTGGGAGTTTTCCGGCGGATCATACTGGCGGGTCTGCGGAGGGCACAAGGCCGATTGGGTGGCTTTTTAGGCAAAGTTGAGCATTAGCATTTCATCAACGGATCTCGGGTTAGGTGAGTCTCGGGTGAAATTTGGTGGGTATTATGAGCTATGAACTCAAGAGCGCGACAGCGCTTGCGGGCGAGCCTTGCAGCTATGCGGGTTCGAAATTATTGGTCCGCGGGCCGGCGCGTAATCTGACTGAACCATATTTGGCATTTATTGGCGGCACAGAGGTCTTTGGACGTTTTGTCGAACGACCGTTTGTATCTGAAGCCGAGGCGTTGCTTGACCGTGTCTGCGTGAACCTCGGCAGTGTGAACGCCGGGGTCGACAGTTTCCTGAGCGATCCTGATCTTCTGGAAATCGCGGGCCAGGCTGAAACCACGCTGCTGCAGGTGCTTGGTGCACAGAATATCTCCAACGGCTATTACAAGGTGCATCCGCGACGCAATGACAGGTTCCTCTGCGCACATGACCCGTTGCTGGAACTTTACCCGGAAGTGGACTTTACCGAATATCACTTCAACAAGCATCTGCTGAGCGCGCTCAGATCTTGCTGCACAACCCGTTACGAAACGGTTCGCGATCACTTGCAGGATACTTGGGTTGAGCGGATGGGAGAGTTGATCTCGGCCCTGAACGGTGCGGTGACGCTTTTGTGGGTGCATTATGACGTCGACCAGCAGGCGTTGTTTGGTCACGAACCTGCGCTCGTGGACCGGCCCATGGTGGATGCGCTGCGCGCCCGCGTCCTCGGGGTGTTGGAAATTCCCGTACATACGGCACGTGACGCCGCTGACATTGACGGCATGTTTTACGGCCAACTTGATCTGCCCTCGGCGCAGCGCATGCTGGGACCGAAGGAGCATCTGCGAATAGCACAACAGGTGGCGCAGTATCTGCGGCCCCGCCTGACCACATAGGCCCAGCTCCATCGGAAAACTGCCCTATGGATGGCCACGGAAAAAGCCCGCAACATCAGTTGCGGGCTCCTTCATGAGATATCTGCGAAGTTTACAGCTTCTCGATCAGCTCAGGCACGGCCTGGAACAGGTCAGCGACAAGACCATAATCGGCCACTTGGAAGATCGGCGCCTCTTCGTCCTTGTTGATCGCAACGATGATCTTGGAGTCTTTCATACCAGCCAGGTGCTGGATTGCACCGGAGATGCCAACCGCAACATAAAGCTCTGGTGCGACGACCTTACCGGTCTGACCCACCTGCCAGTCGTTCGGCGCGTAACCTGAATCAACTGCTGCGCGGGATGCACCAACTGCGGCACCCAGCTTGTCTGCGAGGCTTTCGATCAGTTTGAAGTCTTCCTCGGAGCCAACACCGCGACCACCGGAAACAACCACACCGGCCGACGTCAGTTCAGGGCGGTCGCTTGCGGCGACCTTGTCTTCAACCCATTCGGACAGGCCGGGGTTCTCAGCTGCGGAGATGGTGTCAACAGAGGCAGAACCGCCGTCGCCAGCCGCATCAAAGGTGGAGGTCCGGAAGGAGATCACCTTTTTCGCATCACGCGACTTTACGGTCTGCACCGCGTTGCCTGCGTAGATCGGGCGCTCGAAGGTGTCGCCATCAACAACGCCGGACACGTCCGAGATCACCATGACATCCAAGAGGGCCGCCACGCGGGGCAGAACGTTCTTGGCGTCTGTGGTCGCGGGCGCAACAATATGCTCGTAGTCGGATGCCAGCGAGGCGATCAGCGCTGCAGTTGGCTCCGCCAGGCGGTGTCCCAGCGACGCATCTTCGGCAACCAGAACTTTGGCGACGCCAGCAATCTTGGCGGCTTCTTCGCCAGCGGCGGCTGCGGAAGCGCCGGCGGCCAGCACCGTAACATCGCCCAGTTTGCCCGCAGCGGTAACCGCTTTTGCGGTTGCGTCCAGCGCCAGCGCGCCATCGGTCACTTCGGCAAGGAGAAGAACAGCCATTACACAGCCCCCGCTTCTTTGAGTTTCCCGACCAGCTCATCAACGGAACCAACAATAATGCCTGCGGCACGAGCTGCGGGTTCGGTGGTCGAAATGATTTCCAGACGCGGCGAGACATCGACGCCGTAGTCAGCGGCAGTTTTCTCGTCGAGCGGCTTTTTCTTCGCCTTCATGATGTTCGGCAGCGAGGCATAGCGCGGCTCGTTCAGGCGCAGGTCGACCGTGACGATAGCGGGCATCTTCACTTTGATGGTCTGCAGGCCGCCGTCCACTTCGCGAGTCACAACAGCGTTGTCGCCATCGACGTCCAATTCAGAGGCAAAAGTACCCTGGGACCAGCCCAAGAGCGCAGACAGCATCTGACCGGTTGCGTTCATGTCGTTGTCGATTGCCTGTTTGCCGGCCAGAACCAGACCGGGCTGCTCTTCTTCGACGACTTTGGCTAGGATCTTGGCAACGGCCAGCGGTTCGATGTCGGTGTGAACATCATCAGCGGCGTTGACGAGGATTGCGCGATCGGCGCCCATGGCCAGCGCGGTCCGCAGGGTTTCCTGCGCCTGCTTCACACCGATGGAGACAACAACGATCTCATCTGCTTTGCCAGCTTCCTTGAGGCGGATGGCCTCTTCGACGGCGATTTCGTCGAACGGGTTCATCGACATTTTGACGTTGGCGAGATCGACACCGCTGCCGTCCGCTTTGACGCGGACCTTCACGTTGTAGTCAATCACGCGCTTGACAGGCACGAGTACCTTCATTTTGCGTTCTCTCCTTAACAAACGGCAAGCCGCCGGGGCGACTCTCCTCCATGCTCTCGCGATGTTGATAGCGGCTTAGATTGCGCCGCAACAGGGCAAAATCGTCACGTTACCGCCCTCCGACGTCGCGTCTGACGGTTTGCATCAGCAGTTTTGCAGGAATGTTGCGACGGAAGATGCTGCACTGCCGCAAGGGAAGCAGATCGTGGCGCAGAATCATGGCCCGTCGGCAAGGCGGTCCGCTTGCCAGTGTAGCCATTGGCGAACTTCGGGCAGATGACGCGCCGTACAGGCTGACCGGCCTGTACGGCGCCAGAAAGATGCCTCGGGGTGCTAGCGATTGGCGCCAGGCACCCACAGAACATCGCGTGCCCCATTGTCGTTGGCAGCGCGCGATGCGACGAAGAACCAGTCCGAGAGCCGGTTGAGATATTTCACCGCCGCCGGATTGATGTCCTCCTGCGTGGCAAGGTCGGTCGCCAAACGTTCAGCGCGCCGCGCCACAGTGCGGCAGACATGCAGGTGCGCGGAGAGGGCGGCACCGCCAGGCAGCACGAAGCTGCGGAGCGGCGAGAGTTCCGCGTTCATCGCATCAATTTCCGCTTCCAGCCGCGAGACCTGCGCATCGGCAACCCGCAGGGGCGGGTAGTCGGCATGAGCGTCCTTGTCCATTTCCGGCCGACACAGATCTGCGCCAAGATCAAAAAGGTCATTCTGGATGCGGGCCAGAGCGGCATCCATCTCATTCTCGGCCTCCAGCCGGGCCACTCCGACAAAGGCGTTCAGCTCATCCGAGGTGCCATAGGCATTCACCCGCGCGGAATGTTTGGCCACACGGTCGCCATTGCCAAGCGCAGTGTCCCCCTTGTCGCCGGTGCGGGTGTAGATCTTGTTCAATACGACCATGGCTCACTGACCTCCCTGGCTGCGAAGATAAACATAGCCAAGGATGAACACCACGGCGAGAAACTGAAACAGGATGCGCAGACGCATCATCTTATTGGCGTTTCTGGCGTTGAAGGCACCACCGGCGCCGAACCCACCAATGCCGATCACCAGCACGATGACAGTTGCTGCGATCGCAGCAATCGCCAGGATGTAGAGCGGATCGCCCATCTTTTCATATTCCTTGTTTCTTGTCGCGCCAGCGGCTGCCCCCATGGCAGGTCTGACCGCGCATCAGCTATCTAAGCCGCGCGAGGATGCGGTCAATCGCGCGTGTGGTCAGGATGCGTTTTAGCACACCGCCAACATGGGTCGGCACAGTGACATAGTAACGCGGATGCGGGCGTCGGCTCTCGCAGGCGTGAACCAGCTTGACCGTAACAGCGGAGGCCGGGAGTTCAAATCTGTCTGGTCCGGTGCTCTCATAGAGACGTTTTAGCAGGCTCGTCTCATAGCGATCACGCAGGGCGGAATTCTCCCAGTCGACGTATTTCTCGAAATGCGGAATGGCCTTCTCGCGGATCTTGGATGTAACGGGGCCGGGTTCGATCAGGATGACCCTGATTCCGCTGTCCCGCAGTTCAACCCGCATGGTGTCGGTCAGCCCCTCAATCGCGTGTTTGGTGGCGACATAGGCCCCGCGCCAAGGGAAACTCACAAATCCGAGGATCGAGGAATTCTGCACGATGCGCCCATGCCCCTGTGCGCGCATCACCGGGATGACGTTGCGGGTCAGCTCGTGCCAGCCAAAGACATTGCTTTCAAAGATACTGCGCAGCCCGTCGGTGGAGACATCCTCAACCGCGCCGGGGAGGCCATGGGCGCCGTTGTTGAACAGCACATCCAATGTGCCGCCGGTGTGCTCCAGCACTTCGTCAAGGCCGCTGCGGAGCGTCTCAGCATTGGTGTAGTCCATCAACGGGCTGATGAACCCCTGCGCCCGCAACCTGTCGCAATCGACGCGTTGACGGCAGGCGGCAAAAACAGTCCAGCCGCGTTCGCGCATCCCATGGGCTGCATCCAGGCCGATCCCGGAAGAGCAGCCTGTCATCAGGATTGTTTTTTGCATAAATCCCCTCGCGCGGTCACCTGTACCGGCGCTTTATGGGCGTTTCTGGCTCACCAGGGAAGCGGCAATCCAGCCAACTTTGCCGTCTTTTACGGTGCGCAGGTGCAGCCAGCCGGTACCAATATCTTCAAACACCGCAACCTCCTCGCCATTGCTCAGCCGGTCAACGATTGGATAAACCGTGCCCGGACCGGAGCGCATGTTGACGCGCGTTGCCGTGATGGAGCGAATATCAGCGTCCGGCTCCACGATTTCCTGCGGGTCGGTCTCAATCGCGGCCTGGATCAGAGGTTGCGCCGACAACCCGTCGGTGAGCGAGGCCAGCTGTACTGCGCCGGATGTCGCCGTGGACGTTTGGAAACTCGCTTGAGACGCTGAGGTGGCCGAAAATGCTGCATCGCTGTTGCTGAGACCTGCGCCGATCGCGGCAATCTGCTCCATCGCCACCCGAGAGCGCAGCGCAGGGTCGGCGGCTGGTCGCGCAGGTTTCCTGTTCGTTGCTTGCGCCCTATCACTCTGCGGGACGCGTAGCGCCACCTTGCTGACCAGAGATTCGGCCGTTACCTCGGTGCTGCGCACAGATGTATTTGATGGGCTACTGTCATTGCCAAAGGCTGCTCTGGCGATATCAACTGCGGCCGAGGGCCCCTTCGGCGGCTCAAAATCGGCGCCGCCACTGGCTTCGTAGAAGCCCCAGCCCAAGAATAGAAACGATGCAATAACAAAACGCGACATATACAAATCCCCCCCAGGATCAGCTTGAAAACCTGTGCAAATTCACGAATGGCGAGCCTCCGCCCTCATGCAGGTAATACGCACCTGCAACACAGTTTGTTCCAGCATCTTCAAATCCTACAGCAGTTTAACGAGTCGCAATAGGGGAGAGGTGGCCGCTTTCTCCCCCGATCGACCGACGTTGCACGCGAAGAGATGTCGGCGTTCGGCACACCCTCACACGTGGTAGTGGTCGGGCCGATATATGGGGGTAACTCCGCATTTTCTTACGGCCCCGCTTTACCACGACTGGAGGGGACAGTATCACCAATACATGACCGACCTGGTAGATGATCAAGACACCCCCGATTCCCCCGCATCCGGAGAAGTACTGGAACCGTTGCGCCGCGCGATTGGCGAGCGTTACCTGACCTATGCTCTCAGCACCATCATGCACCGGGCATTGCCCGACGCGCGTGATGGCCTGAAACCGGTGCATCGCCGCATTCTCTACGCCATGAGCCGCCTGCGACTCACCTCCACCGGCGGTTTTCTGAAATCGGCTAAGATTTCCGGCGACACCATGGGTGATTTCCATCCTCACGGTGATGCCGCGATCTATGATGCCATGGCGCGTCTGGCGCAGGACTTTAACGTCCGCTACCCGCTGGTGGACGGTCAGGGCAACTTTGGCAATATCGACGGTGATAACCCTGCGGCCTCGCGCTACACCGAAGCGCGGATGACCTTCGTCGCCGAGGCGATGTTGGAAGGCCTGAGTGAAAACGCCGTTGATTTCCGCGATAACTACGACGGACGCCTGACTGAACCGGCGGTACTGCCGGCAACATTCCCGAATATCCTCGCCAATGGTGCAGCGGGTATCGCTGTGGGGATGGCGACAAATATTCCGCCGCATAACATCGGCGAATTGATTGATGCCTGCCTGCATCTGATCAAGACCCCTGATGCGCGCGATGACACCCTTCTGAACTATGTGCCCGGGCCGGATTTCCCCACAGGGGGCATTATCGTTGAGCCTAAGGAAAACATCGCCAAGGCCTACAATACTGGTCGTGGTTCTTTCCGCCTGCGCTGTACCCATGAGGTCGAGGATCTGGGCCGCGGCCAATGGCAGATCGTCATCACCGAAATTCCCTATCAGGTGCAGAAATCCAAGCTGATCGAAAAGATCGCGGAACTGATCCAGACGAAGAAGATCCCGATCTTGGCTGACGTGCGCGACGAGTCGGCCGAGGATATCCGCATCGTTCTTGAGCCAAAGTCCAAGAATGTGGATCCCGAAGTGCTGATGAACATGATGTTCCGCAATTCGGATTTGGAAATTCGCTTCAGCCTTAACATGAACGTGCTGATCGACGGCGTCACGCCCAAGGTCTGTTCGATGAAAGAGGTGCTGCGCGCTTTCCTTGATCACCGTCGCGACGTTCTGCAGCGCCGGTCGCAGCACCGGATGGACAAGATCGATCATCGTCTTGAGGTGCTCGAAGGTTTCATCATCGCCTTCCTCAATCTGGATCGTGTCATTGATATCATCCGGTATGACGATGATCCGAAGGCCGCGTTGATGCGGGAAAACTGGTCGCTGGATCACCCGCGCGCCTATACCGAAGCTGACTACGTTTCGCCCGCTATCGGCGCCGGGGAGTTGACCGAGGTGCAGGCCGAAGCGATTCTCAACATGCGCTTGCGCAGCCTGCGCCGTCTGGAAGAGATCGAACTGGTCCGCGAACGTGACGCCCTGCGCGAGGAACGTGCCGGGCTGGTTGAACTGCTGGCATCAGAGGATCTGCAATGGTCCCGCATCGCTGAGCAGTTGAAGGACACCAAAAAGCAGTTCGGCAAAACCTATGAGGGCGGCCCCCGTCGCACCCGCTTTGCCGAGGCGGGAGAGGTTGAAGAGGTCCCGCTGGAAGCTATGATCGACCGTGAGCCGATCACGGTCGTATGCTCACAGATGGGGTGGATCCGGGCGATGACGGGCCATATCGACCTGGGGCGCGAACTGAAGTTCAAGGATGGCGACGGCCCCCGCTTCATCTTCCATGCCGAAACCACAGACCGGCTGCTGGTCTTCGCCTCCAACGGACGGTTCTACACGATTTCCGCGTCCAATCTGCCCGGCGGACGCGGCATGGGAGAACCTTTGCGGCTGATGGTCGATCTGCCGAATGAGGTTGAGATCGTCGATATCTTGATCCACAACCCGGAAGGCCGCCTGCTGGTCGCCTCGGATGCCGGCAATGGTTTCATCTGCGCGGAGAAAGATATCGTCGCCCAGACCCGTAGCGGCAAACAGGTGCTGAACGTCAAAGACGACGACCGCGCCAAGATCTGTATCCGGGTGACGGGTGACCACGTTGCGGCGGTGTCCGAGAATGGCAAATTCCTTGTTTTCGCAGTTGAGGAGATGCCGGAACTGACCCGAGGCAAAGGCGTGCGTCTGCAGAAATACAATATGGCGCGTGGCAAGCAGGGATCGTTGGAGCTTGATGGCGGGCTGAGTGATGTCACCACCTTCAATTGGGACGATGGTATCAGCTGGGAAATGGGTGGCGGCAAGACACGGCACGAGACCGACTTGGGGCAATGGCTAGGCAAACGTGCCGGTATCGGCAAACGGCCGCCTTATGGTTTCCCGCGCAACTACAAATTCAAATGAGGCGTCTCTTGCGGCCACGCACCTGTGGCCTCAGCGCCACCCGTCGGAACCACACGGCCATCATGGCTTTACCGGTTCCGTACGGGGCGGCTATCTGAAGACGTCTGTTAATTGAAATGAGACTGCTATGATCCGGATCTTCGCTCTCCTGGCCGCCATGGTCGCCGTTGCCGCCTGTACCGCGGCCGCGCCTGACGAACCGCTGGAGGATCTTGGTACCTTCAAGCTCGGCCATAATATCGTCATCGCCTCCAAGGTGCAGATGGTGCCTGGCTCACGTGAAGTCTCGCAGGAGGAATGGGTCGATATCCTCACCAATGAGGTTGATGCCCGATTCAGCCAATATAACGGGGATAAGATCTATCACTTCGGAATCAGTGTTGAGGGCTATTTTGTTGCCCCTGGCGGTGTGCCCCTCGTGCTCAGCCCGAAATCGGTTCTGGCCATTAACGTGACCGTCTGGGATGACGCCGCAGGCACCAAGCTGAACAAGGCCGTGAAAAAATTCACCGTATTCGAGACGACAACAGCAGATAGTTTCCTGGTTGGATCAGGTCACGCCCGTACCCGGGAAGAGCAGATGCTGGGGCTCGCGCGCAACGCCGTCGGCCAGATCGAAGACTGGCTGGTGGAGCAGCGCAAGGAAAACGGCTGGTTTGAGCCGGAACAGGGCAGTGCTGCGGACCTCGGTGAAGATGCCACCGCCGCAAGCGCTGGGCAAACGGCGGCGGCTGGCTGACGTTCTCAGGTCGTAGTTTTCATCGTTGTGAGACTGCAGAAGTTCGCGCGTATAACGCGCGAGTTGGCGGTCTTGTTCTGACATCAGCCTAACTGCGATGGGCCGGGCACGCGGGCTGTGGGGTCTCGTCTACGATCTTACGGTGATTTGCGCGCCGACGTGCCGGAACGGGTTGATTTTCACCTGCAAACCAAATAAGCCGCGCGCGCAGAGGAAATTCGGGTCGGGTTTCGACCCCCAATTCAAAAGGGCGCCTACAGAATGGCTAAGGAAAAGTTTGAACGTACAAAACCGCACGTCAACATCGGCACCATCGGCCACGTTGACCACGGCAAGACCACGCTGACCGCAGCGATCACCAAGTATTTTGGTGACTTCAAAGCCTACGACCAGATCGATGGCGCACCTGAAGAGAAAGCGCGCGGGATCACCATCTCGACCGCGCACGTGGAATATGAGACCGAAGCCCGTCACTACGCCCACGTCGACTGCCCCGGCCACGCTGACTATGTGAAGAACATGATCACCGGTGCGGCGCAGATGGACGGCGCGATCCTGGTTGTGAACGCTGCTGACGGCCCGATGCCGCAGACCCGCGAGCACATCCTGCTGGGCCGCCAGGTTGGCATCCCGAAGATGGTCGTGTTCATGAACAAAGTGGACCAGGTTGACGACGAAGAGCTCCTGGAGCTGGTCGAAATGGAAATCCGCGAACTGCTGTCTTCCTACGACTACCCCGGCGACGATATCCCGATCGTTGCAGGTTCGGCTCTGGCGGCGATGGAAGGCAACAAGCCTGAAATCGGCGAAGAGAAGATCAAGGAACTGATGGCGGCTGTTGACGATTACATCGACACCCCTGAGCGCGCTGTTGACCAGCCGTTCCTGATGCCGATCGAAGACGTGTTCTCGATCTCCGGTCGTGGTACCGTTGTGACCGGTCGTGTTGAGCGCGGCGTGATCAACGTTGGCGACTCGATCGAAATCGTTGGTATCCGTGACACCTCCACCACCACCTGTACCGGTGTGGAAATGTTCCGCAAGCTGCTGGATCGTGGTGAAGCTGGCGACAACATCGGCGCGCTGCTGCGCGGTGTGGACCGTGACGGCGTTGAGCGTGGTCAGGTTCTGTGTAAGCCGGGTTCTGTGAAGCCGCACACCAAGTTCGAAGCTGAGGCCTATATCCTCACCAAAGAAGAAGGTGGTCGTCACACCCCGTTCTTCGCGAACTACCGTCCGCAGTTCTACTTCCGCACCACCGACGTGACCGGCACCGTGACCCTGCCTGAGGGCACCGAGATGGTTATGCCGGGCGACAACCTGAAGTTCGACGTTGAGCTGATCGCACCGATCGCGATGGAAAACGGCCTGCGTTTCGCCATCCGCGAAGGCGGCCGCACCGTCGGCGCCGGCGTTGTGTCGAAAATCACCGACTAAGGTCGAGTTTCCATAGGAAACTCTGGCCAGTGGTGACAGCTGGTTTTCGCTAGAAAATCGCCGAGAGCCACACCGGTGAAACAAAAGAAAGGCCGCTCCAAACGGGGCGGCCTTTTTCTATGTGGTGACATTTGAACAGGGCAGGGGGCGATTTGTGACCTGAGCGAGACGGGAAAGCGGCCGACTTCCCTCTTATGGCTTTTATAAACACTAGCGTTACGGGGATTTCTGCCAAGGCACGGTTGGTGTTGTCCGGGGGCGCTTTTATCCGAATCTCGCTGTAGTGCAGGAAAGCAGATCCACAAACTACGCGGTCTCCGGGGCTGGCAGAGTTTGAGGGGTAGTCTCCGCATCGGTGACCAATTCACCAACCGAAACTGCGGCGAAAAACGCTCTAACTAACTAGCCTGATTCTTCTGGCTCTGACCGTCGCGTTCGACCGCCGCATCTGCCCTATCTGTAATCTCATCCAGGGAGGCCTCCAGCCTCAGGCGCAGCTTTTCGGCCTGCTCGTCACTTGGCTTCTTAGGCACCTCCTCTGTCCATTCCTGACATAGGAGAACACCACGCGAAAATGGCAGGGGCAGCATCTGCCGGTCCCAGGTTGGCAGCTTAATCACTTTCCGTTCTGCAAACGCGACGGTGAACACACGGCATCCGGTCATCCGCGCCCACGTGATCGGCACGCCCGAGGACACCCGCGCCGGGCCGCGCGGGCCGTCAGCGGCAATGCCGATCGAACACCCTTCCTTGGTGCGGCGCAGCACTTCGCGGGACAGCGCCACATGGCGTTTGTGGCTGGACATCGGGATGGTCTCAAACCCCAGACGGACGAGAATCTGTCCCGCCAGCCGTCCGGCGCGGGCGGCGGAGGTCAGCGCGCAGATCCTGCCCAGAGAGGTGTCAAACAGATAGGGAGCCATGATCAGCCGCTGGTGCCAGAGCACGAAGATCACGGGTTCCCCCGAGGCGACGCAGGCATCCATCTCCTCAAATCCGCGACGCTCCCAGCGTGAGGTTCGATAGGCGAAACGCACATAGCCCGCCAGCAGCGCCTCAACGGCGCGGTTCACCTTCGGGCTGTCAGCGATTTTCTTACGCAGGCTCACTCTGGGCTCTTTCTTCTGGATCCTTTGTTCTGTCATACTGGAGCGCGACAGTCGGGACCAGTCATCCCGGGCTGAGACAGGGAAATCAGGGAAATTTCGGTGATTTCCCTCTTGCCAGCCGCGCAGCTCTGGCTTAGGAACTGCCGCACCGTAGGGGTATAGCTCAGTTGGTAGAGCGACGGTCTCCAAAACCGTAGGTCTCGGGTTCGAACCCTGATGCCCCTGCCACTCTCTCATCTCAGAAACGAGACATCCCACACGGGCCTTGTCTCGATTCGCTGCCCCACAGCCGCAGCTGCGCCTGTCCGCTCTCTCTTCGTGGATCGGTCTCGCTGGATCCAGCCCGCATGGCAGGCAAAACGCCTCCGCCGCCTTTCTGGGGCGGGGAAGGCGTTGGGTTTCAGGGGTGACGATTGCCCAATCAGGCGGCGTGAATGGGCGTGCCTGCGGCCTGTGCTGCGCTGTAGCTGTCGGTTGGTTTTGCCGGCAGCACATCCTCGGCCGGAACCGTCACATGCTGTGGCAGCAGTGCGTCGCAGTGGCGGGCAAAGACCATGTCCAATCCCCGCTCCAGATCCATCATGTAACCTGCCGTATCAAACAGCGGTGCCTTGGATTGCATCAGGCGCAGTTTGCTGCGCAGCGCCATCAGCTGGTCGCGATCACTGGCCAGTTCTAGAGCGCGCGCCTCATAGGCCTGGGGCGTCGTTGTCTGCAACTCCTCCATACCGGCTGCAGCCAGCAGGCCGGCGGTGGTGCGTGCAGCGAACTGGCGACCGGCCATCGTCAGCACAGGTAGCCCGGCAACCAGTGCATCACGGGCCGCAGGACCGGCATTGAGGGTGAAACTGTCGAGGAAGAGATCCGCAACCATGCTGCGCGCCATCCGCTCTTCACCGGTGCAAGGCGTTGCAAAGATCACGCGGTCCGGGTCGACACGGCGATCGCCTGCTGCCTGCCGAAGAGCCGCCTGCGCCTCTTCGGGGTGATCCGCCAGCCAGAGCACGCTGCCGTCGATCTTGGTCAGCAGGCGCATCCAGATGTCGAACTCACGCGGTGTTATCGCGTGGCCGGCGGTGAAACTGCAGAATACAAATGCCTCATCCGGCAGGCCACAATCGCGGCGGCTGAACTGATGTCCAGACAAATCCTGCGGCCCTGAAACACTCTGGTAACTGTGCGGCAGGCGGATCAGATGCTCCTCGAAATATCGCTCACTACCGGGCGGGCAGGTGACGGCATCCCCGACGATATAATCATAGGCGGGGGTGCCCATGGTGCCTGGGAAGCCTGGCATGGCGATTTGAACAGGTGCAATCCGGGCCGAGAATACGGTTGCATCAGCCTCTTGCGTGTAGCTGGTCAGATCAATCGCAATATCCAGCTGATCTGCCACGGCCTGCGTCTTGATCGTGGTGGGCGACAGTCCGCGAATGTCACGGTGTAGGACACCGACAAGATCTGCGCGCGGCGCGCTGGCGGTGTAGACATATAGGGAGAACCGGCTCTGGTCATGGCGGGCTAGCAGGCTGTCGAGCAGCCGCAGTGCGTCCAGATCCTGATTTGAGCTGACAAAATAGCCAACACGAAGTTGCGGGGGCCGCGTCTCTGCCCGAGGGCGTTGTGGCGCCGGATCCGACTGTAGCCCTGCACTGGCATGGGCCTGCATCCGGATACGTAGGAGGTCGGGGTTATCTTCGAGACCGATCTGAGCCTGAGGCGCACAGGCGGAGCCGCGCAGCCCCAGATGGCGACGGTGATCCTGATATTCGTCGAGCCAGCGCCAGTCGCAAAGATCCGCCATCAAGCGCAGCTTCTGGGCGCGGGCACGATCATCGTTTGGGCGGGCCAGCAGAATCTGTTCCAGATTGCGGATCGCCTCAACCCTGTCGCCGGCCATGCCGGTGAGCTGGGCGAGATTATAGCGTGCCTCCAGAAAACCCGGCGCAAATCGCGCGGCCCGTCCGTAGAGATCGCGCGCGATGCCCAGATTACCGAGCTGTCGCTGGATATTGGCGCGGTTGTAGAGCAGCTGCGCATTGTCCGGCGCCTGATCAATTGCACTGGCAAAGCACTGGTCCGCCTCAATGATGCGATCCTGATCCAACAGTGTATTGCCCAGATTATTGAGCGCAGACAGGCAGGTCGAATCAAGCGCCAGTGCCTTTTTGTAAAGCGCGACCGCATCCTCCGGCCGGTTCTGGCGGCGGTAAACATCGCCCATCGCAGCAAAGGTCGTGGCCGAGGTCGGGTTCAGTTCGCAAGCCTTGTTGAGGCAGGTCGCAGCCTCATCCAGCGCGGCCTGTGCCAGATGGCAGCGGCCAAGCAATTCCCAGAGGAAAGCAGATTTACGATGGCTGTTCAGCAATTCGGCGCACCGGGCTGCAGCCTGCTGATGTTGCCCGTGCTGAAACAGCGCGGTCAGTTGCTCCTGCAGTTCAGGATCCAATTTGGCGTCCGCCTGCTTTGGCCGCGCGTGGTCGCGCCCGGAAAGTTTACCGGAAATTTGCATGGTCAGCGGTGGGGTTGCCTGCGCTTCGCGCTGGGTGGCGGCCCCTGCTGGGGTGGTTTGACTCAGGCGGGTAGCCTGTGGATCGTTCTGTGCGAGGGTCATGGAATCCTATCTCATAATCGCGCTCGGTGGCGGGCAGGGCGCGATGTGATGGCATCTGCGCTGCCCGGTGGCGATATTTATGCCTCTCGAAAATTAAGATAGAATTGACTGCACCAGCGGCGGTTGGCGCGTCTGTTCTGGCAGGGGCGATCATCACGGGGCTTCAACGGACGGTGGGCTTGTGCCTGTCCAGTCAGACACCGGACGCCAGATGCCGGTGCGCGATCCGCGGTGGGGCTTGAAATTGCCATGGTCTGCGTTTAAATCGCTGTTTGATTGCTAGCAGAGAGAATCCCGCCTCATGGCCACCACCAACCCCGTCCAGTTTATTCAGCAGGTCCGCGCCGAAGTTTCCAAGGTCGTCTGGCCGACCCGCCGTGAGGTGCTGCTGACCACCGTGATGGTGTTTGTCATGGCGGCGCTTACGGCCGTGTTCTTTGCCATTGTGGATATTCTGATCCGCTTTGGGCTTGAGGGCATCTTGGGCATGTTCGGCTAACTCAGCCTGACGACCCCGTGTTGCGCATCGTTGCGACACAGGGGGTTAGGCTTTGCAATTGACGGCTCACCTCTTGATCTTGCCCCCCCGGGGCGGTAGGTGAGCGCTTAGCTCTGACGTAGGCGTGTGGCGATTCGTGTCGCGCGCCGCTTTTTGTTAGAGGGCAGCCGCGAGAGGCTGCATTTTATTTCAGCAGCGGCACGACAGTCTAGTCGGCCAAGAGACACAAGGACGATCAGGTTCATGGCGAAACGGTGGTATTCGGTCAGCGTTCTTTCGAACTTCGAAAAGAAAATCGCAGAGCAGATCCGCACGTCGGTCGCAGAACAGGGCCTTGAAGACGAGATCGACGAAGTTCTGGTCCCCACCGAAGAGGTGATCGAGATTCGTCGCGGCAAGAAAGTCTCGACAGAGCGTCGCTTCATGCCCGGCTACGTGCTGGTGCATATGGAAATGTCCGATCGTGGCTACCACCTGATTTCCTCCATTAACCGGGTCACCGGCTTCCTCGGTCCGCAAGGCCGCCCGATGCCGATGCGCGACGCCGAAGTGCAGGGGATCCTGGGCCGCGTTCAGGAAGGCGAAGAAGCGCCGCGCACGCTCATCTCCTTTGAAGTGGGCGAAAAGGTCAAAGTCAACGATGGACCGTTCGAAGATTTCGACGGCATGGTCGAAGGCGTCGACGACGACAATCAAAAACTCAAGGTCACCGTGTCCATCTTTGGCCGGGAAACCCCGGTGGAACTGGACTTCACTCAGGTGACCAAGCAGGGGTGATAACGCCCCTTTTGTTTCTATGCGAACGTGAGATAAGGCGACCCCGAGTGGGTCGCCTTTTATCTTTTGGATGAAACCGCATCAGGATGAGACGATCCCCAGATCTTTTGTGCATCCTTAGCCGTCAGTTTCCGCTGGATCCGATTCAGTTCGCCAAAAGCGTGTGTTCTGTCACCTGTGCGGGCCAGCGCCTTGTTGAAGGTGCGATGAACGGACTTGGCGCTCCAAGGTAGGACGGCGGATGAGATCCAGCGGCGCAGGTCTGGCGGGAGGCAGTCGTAATCCTGCATCGGGTTTCCACGGCGCGGTTTACGTTTCAGGCTGGTTTGACCGCAGTTTCCAGTCATCTTGAGGCCTTTGGTAGGGGTGGTTTTAAAGGTTGCCGCAGCAAGTGGTTGCGAAATGTTATATGATATCATTACGCATGAAAAGTCACTTGCCCTTGTATCAGGCAATCTGGCCGGTTGTTTACTGGCGCGCACCTCTCCCAACCCCTTGCCAACCCCCGCATTCCCCTATACACGCCGCCTTTATCGCCTTCGGGCGAGATTCTCTCGTGGGAGATCTAGGGATCGCGATCCTGACATCGGACCACGCAACATTCTCCGGGCAGGACGCGTCCTGTCCTCGTTGAAAGGAACACCAAATGGCTAAGAAGCTTGTTGGCACAATGAAGCTGCAAGTGCCCGCCGGTAAGGCAAACCCATCCCCGCCGGTCGGTCCGGCACTGGGTCAGCGCGGCATCAACATCATGGAATTCTGCAAGGCGTTCAACGCCAAGACCGCAGACATGGAGCCTGGCGCGCCGTGCCCGACCGTGATCACCTACTATCAGGACAAGTCCTTCACCATGGACATCAAGACGCCGCCTGCGTCTTACTACCTGAAGAAGGCCGCCAAAGTGAAATCCGGCGCGAACAACCCGTCGCGCGAAACCGTGGGCACCGTCAGCGTTGCTCAGGTGAAGGAAATCGCCGAAGCGAAAATGAAAGATCTGAACGCGAACGACATCGAAGCCGCGATGCAGATCATCCTGGGCTCTGCCCGCTCCATGGGCATCGAGGTGAAGTAAGATGGCTAAGCTCGGTAAACGGACCCGCGCTGCGCGCGAAGCTTTCGCTGGTAAGGACAACCTGTCGGTGGAAGAAGCAGTCGCTCTGATCAAAGCGAACGCAAACGCAAAATTCGACGAAACCATCGAAATCGCCCTGAACCTCGGCGTTGACACCCGTCACGCAGACCAAATGGTTCGCGGCGTTATCGGCCTGCCCAACGGCACCGGCAAAGACATGCGTGTTGCTGTTTTCGCTCGTGGCGCGAAGGCTGACGAAGCCAAAGAAGCTGGCGCGGACATCGTCGGTGCAGAAGACCTGATGGAAACCATCCAGGGCGGCACCATCGATTTCGATCGCTGCATTGCAACCCCTGACATGATGCCGATCGTTGGCCGTCTGGGTAAAGTGCTTGGCCCCCGCAACCTGATGCCGAACCCCAAGGTTGGCACCGTGACCATGGACGTGAAAGCGGCCGTGGAAGCAGCCAAAGGTGGCGAAGTTCAGTTTAAGGCTGAAAAAGGCGGCGTTGTACACGCAGGCGTTGGCAAAGCGTCCTTCGACGAAGCCAAGCTGATCGAGAACGTCAAGGCGTTCATCTCGGCAGTCGCCAAGGCAAAGCCAGCTGGTGCCAAAGGCGCCTACATGAAGAAAATCGCTCTGTCCTCCACCATGGGCCCGGGCGTTACCGTTGACGTGGAAACCGCGGTTACCGAGTAATCGGTAGTACAGCTGATGTCAGGAGGGCGGCACCGCAAGGGCCGCCCTTTTTCTTTGGGAGGTGGGTTTACTTGGCCAAGTCGGAGAGGGTGCCAATCTCAGAGAGGTCGACTAACAGGAAGTTTCCGTCGTAGTCGTATACTCCAACTTTGAGTTTTGGGTTTTCAGTTTCTTCGCTGAGCGTATCGACGCGGTTCTGAATATCGCGCCAAACGCCTTTTGTGACTTTTTGCTCATACCAAAGGCGGAGCTCCTCTGCTCTTATCGTGGTCCAGCCCTTGGTTAGCACTAGCTCGTCAATGCGGGATTCGAGCATGTCTTGGTGACGTCTATTCATTTTCTTAATCCTACTTTGCTTCAGTAAAAATACTTTAAAAATTTAAAACATGTTTGTCAACTTAAAAGTTGATCGAAGGCTCTGGTGGATTGCCTATCTCAAATTTCTATTTTCGCCCTTGGAAATCCCCTCAAATGCGACTAACTACGGCCTTGAAGTAAAGCGTGCGATTCGTCGTGCGCTTTATTTCATTTCGTCCAAGATGGTGGGTGGCCTGTCGATCGGGTCTTAATTTCCCTCCTGAGACGGGAACGACCAAAGGATCGAGGGAATTCCTACCCTCGGGTGATTTTGGCTCACCCCGTTAAAACGGACTTGAACGCCGGACAGCAATGTTCGGCACATCAATGAGCCGGGATGCGCAAGTGTCCCTAAACTTGGAGAGAACTGTGGATAGAGCCCAGAAAGAGAGAGTGGTCGAGGAACTCGGCCAGATCTTCGAAAGCTCTGGCGTGGTGGTCGTAGCCCACTACACCGGTCTGACAGTTGCTGAGATGCAGGATCTGCGGGCGCGCGCAAGCGACGCTGGCACCTCCGTGCGTGTTGCCAAGAACAGGCTCGCCAAAATCGCCCTCGAGGGTAAGCCGTGTGAAAACATGTCTGACCTGCTGACGGGGATGACCGTACTGACCTATTCCGAAGATCCTGTGTCCGCCGCTAAGGTGGCAGAGGATTTCGCCAAGGAGAACAAAAAGTTCGAAATCCTTGGCGGCGCAATGGGTGAGAACGCTCTGGACCGTGCCGGCGTTGAAGCCGTGTCGAAAATGCCTTCGCGCGACGAGCTTATTGCTCAGATCGCAAGCTGCATCGGCGCACCTGCTTCCAACATCGCTGGCGCAATTGGCGCACCTGCAAGCAACATCGCAAGCATTCTTTCGACCATCGAAGAGAAGGCGGAAGCTGCGTAAGCGGTTGGCACTGAATGACTGGCGTCAGGCACCTGCCTGCACGTTGGAACACACACACTGTAAACGGAAAGAGCTGATAAAATGGCTGATCTGAAGAAACTGGCAGAAGACATCGTTGGTCTGACCCTGCTTGAAGCACAAGAACTGAAAACCATCCTGAAGGATGAGTATGGCATCGAGCCCGCAGCTGGCGGCGCAGTTGTCATGGCAGCTGGCGGCGACGCCGGTGGCGCAGCTGAAGAAGAAAAGACCGAATTCGACGTCGTTCTGAAGAACGCCGGCGCTTCCAAGATCAACGTGATCAAAGAAGTTCGCGGCATCACCGGTCTTGGCCTGAAAGAAGCCAAAGAGCTGGTCGAAGCTGGCGGCAAGATCAAAGAAGGCGTGGACAAAGCCGAAGCAGAAGACATCAAAGGCAAGCTGGAAGCAGCTGGCGCCGAAGTCGAGCTGGCCTAAGCTACGCGATACGGGACAACACTGGGGGCCGGTTCCGGCGCCCTCTGAACATCCCGGAAATTTGGCTGGGCCCGGTGAAAACCGGGTCCAGCCGAACCTGTCTTAGAAAGGGCCCAAACTTCTGGGCGTTTTTTCAGGCGAGGTTCAAAGGATCGGGAGGCCACCATTCGGGAAGGTGGTCATGAATTGATCCGAACACGCTGTCTCGTATGGGCAAGGTGCCGGGGCCCGGCGGCATCCTTGCTCAGTGAGAATTGGAAAGGTGACATCTGACATGGCTCAATCGTTCCTTGGCCAGAAACGTCTTCGCAAATACTACGGTAAAATCCGCGAAGTCCTGGACATGCCGAACCTCATCGAGGTCCAGAAATCTTCTTACGACCTCTTCCTGCGCTCTGGTGATGCAGAACAGCCGCTCGACGGCGAAGGCATCATGGGCGTGTTCCAGTCGGTATTCCCGATCAAGGACTTTAATGAGACGTCGGTTCTGGAGTTCGTGAAATATTCCTTCGAGCGTCCGAAGTACGACGTCGAGGAATGTATGCAACGCGACATGACCTATTCAGCTCCGCTGAAGGTCACATTGCGTCTGATCGTCTTTGATGTCGACGAAGATACCGGCGCCAAGTCGGTAAAGGACATCAAGGAACAGGACGTCTACATGGGCGATATGCCCCTGATGACGCCGAACGGCACCTTTGTGGTCAACGGCACCGAGCGTGTGATCGTGTCCCAGATGCACCGTTCGCCGGGCGTGTTCTTTGATCACGACAAAGGCAAGACGCATTCTTCGGGTAAGCTGCTGTTTGCCTGCCGCATCATCCCGTATCGCGGTTCCTGGCTCGACTTCGAATTTGACGCCAAGGACATCGTTTTTGCGCGCATCGACCGTCGCCGCAAACTGCCTGTAACGACCCTGCTCTATGCGCTGGGTCTGGATCAGGAAGGCATCATGGATGCCTATTACAACACCGTGAACTTCAAGCTTGAGAAGAGCCGTGGCTGGGTTACGCCGTTCTTCCCCGAGCGTGTGCGCGGTACCCGTCCGACCTATGATCTGGTCGACGCGGCCACCGGTGAGATCTTTGCCGAAGCGGGCAAGAAGGTCACGCCGCGCGCCGTTAAGAAGATGATCGACGAAGGCAACATCACCGACCTACTGGTGCCCTTCGAGCATATTGTTGGCAAGTTTGTCGCCAAGGACATCATCAACGAAGAGAACGGCGCCATCTACGTCGAGGCCGGCGATGAGCTGACACTCGAGTACGACAAGGGCGGCGAGCTGATTGGCGGCACCGTCAAGGAACTGATCGATGCCGGCATCACCGACATCCCGGTTCTGGACATCGACAACATCAACGTCGGTCCCTATATGCGCAACACTATGGCGCAGGATAAAAACATGGGCCGCGACACCGCGCTCATGGATATCTACCGCGTTATGCGCCCAGGTGAGCCGCCGACCGTCGAGGCAGCCTCCGCGCTGTTTGACACGTTGTTCTTCGACTCTGAGCGCTATGATCTGTCCGCCGTTGGTCGTGTGAAGATGAACATGCGCCTTGCTCTGGATGCTGAGGACACTCAGCGGACCCTGCGCAAGGAAGACATCATCTCCTGCATCAAAGCGCTGGTTGAACTGCGTGACGGCAAGGGCGACATCGACGACATCGACCACCTCGGCAACCGTCGTGTGCGCTCCGTTGGCGAACTGATGGAAAACCAGTACCGCGTTGGCCTGCTGCGCATGGAACGTGCGATCAAGGAACGGATGTCCTCCGTCGAGATCGACACCGTGATGCCGCAGGATCTGATCAACGCCAAGCCCGCTGCGGCCGCGGTGCGTGAATTCTTCGGCTCCTCGCAGCTGTCGCAGTTCATGGACCAGACCAACCCGCTCTCCGAAGTGACGCACAAGCGTCGCCTTTCGGCGCTTGGGCCTGGCGGTCTGACCCGTGAGCGTGCTGGCTTTGAGGTGCGCGACGTTCACCCGACCCACTATGGTCGGATGTGCCCGATTGAGACACCGGAAGGCCCGAACATTGGTCTGATCAACTCGCTGGCGACCTTTGCCCGCGTGAACAAGTACGGCTTCATCGAAACACCCTACCGCGTCGTCAATGACGCCAAGGTGACCGACGAAGTTCACTACATGTCCGCGACCGAGGAAATGCGTCACACCGTAGCGCAGGCGAACGCGACACTGGACGAAGATGGCAAGTTCATCAACGATCTGGTCTCGACACGTCAGTCCGGCGACTACACCCTGGCCCCGCGTGAAAGCGTGGACCTGATCGACGTTTCGCCAAAACAGTTGGTATCGGTTGCGGCCTCGTTGATCCCGTTCCTTGAGAACGACGATGCTAACCGGGCTCTGATGGGCTCGAACATGCAACGTCAGGCGGTTCCGCTGCTGCGCGCAGAGGCACCGCTGGTCGGTACCGGTATCGAAGAGATCGTGGCACGGGATTCCGGCGCGGCCATCATGGCCAAGCGCGGTGGTATCATCGACCAGATCGACGCACAGCGTATCGTGATCCGGGCGACGTCCGATCTCGAAATGGGCGACGCGGGTGTGGACATCTACCGCATGCGCAAGTTCCAGCGTTCGAACCAGAACACCTGCATCAACCAGCGTCCGCTGGTGAAAGTAGGCCAGGAAGTCCGCAAGGGCGAAGTGATTGCTGATGGTCCGTCCACCGACATGGGTGAACTGGCTCTGGGTAAAAACGTCGTCGTGGCCTTCATGCCCTGGAATGGCTACAACTACGAAGACTCCATCCTGATCTCCGAGCGCATCGCGCGTGACGACGTCTTTACCTCGATCCACATTGAGGAATTCGAAGTCGCCGCCCGTGATACCAAGCTTGGGCCGGAAGAGATCACCCGCGACATTCCGAACGTCGGTGAAGAAGCGCTGCGTAACCTCGACGAGGCTGGCATCGTTTACATCGGTGCGGATGTGGAACCGGGCGACATTCTGGTCGGCAAGATCACACCCAAGGGCGAAAGCCCGATGACCCCGGAAGAAAAGCTGCTGCGCGCCATCTTCGGCGAAAAAGCATCTGACGTGCGCGACACCTCGCTGCGCGTGAAGCCGGGCGACTACGGGACCGTGGTCGAAGTGCGTGTCTTCAACCGTCACGGCGTCGAAAAAGACGAACGTGCGTTGCAGATCGAGCGTGAAGAAGTCGAGCGTCTGGCCCGTGACCGGGACGACGAGATGGGCATTCTGGATCGCAACATCTATGCACGCCTGCGTGGCATGCTGTTGGGTAAAACCGCAGTCAAGGGCCCCAAAGGTATTCGCGCCGGTTCGGAAATCACTGAAGAGCTGCTGGACACACTCAGCCGTGGTCAGTGGTGGATGTTGGCGCTTGAAGACGAGCAGAGCGCACAGGTCGTCGAGGCCCTGAACGAGCAGTACGAGGCACAAAAGCGTGCCCTGGATGCCCGTTTTGAGGACAAGGTCGAGAAAGTGCGTCGCGGCGATGATCTGCCGCCGGGTGTGATGAAGATGGTCAAAGTCTTCATCGCGGTGAAGCGCAAGCTTCAGCCGGGTGACAAGATGGCGGGCCGTCACGGAAACAAAGGTGTGATCTCGAAAGTGGTGCCGATGGAGGACATGCCGTTCCTCGCAGATGGTACTCCGGTCGATTTCTGTCTGAACCCGCTCGGCGTTCCTTCGCGGATGAACGTTGGTCAGATTCTGGAGACCCACATGGGTTGGGCCGCACGCGGTCTAGGCATCAAGATTGATGATGCGCTTCAGGATTACCGTCGCTCCGGCGATCTGACCCCGGTTCGTGAAGCGATGCATCACGCCTATGGTGACGACGTCTACGGTGAAGGTATTGCCGATATGACCGAGACCGATCTGGTCGAGGCCGCCGGCAATGTGACCCGTGGTGTGCCTATCGCAACACCAGTCTTTGATGGCGCCAAAGAGGCCGACGTCAACGACTCTCTGGTGCGCGCTGGCTTTGACACCTCTGGTCAGTCGATCCTGTTTGATGGCCGCACCGGCGAGCAGTTTGCCCGCCCTGTGACCGTCGGCATCAAGTATCTTCTGAAACTGCACCACCTGGTTGACGACAAGATCCACGCGCGTTCGACCGGTCCGTACTCCCTCGTTACCCAGCAGCCGCTGGGTGGTAAGGCTCAGTTCGGTGGTCAGCGCTTTGGTGAGATGGAAGTCTGGGCTCTGGAAGCTTATGGCGCCGCCTACACCCTGCAGGAGATGCTCACCGTGAAATCGGATGACGTTGCAGGCCGGACCAAGGTCTATGAATCGATCGTCAAGGGCGAGGACAACTTTGAAGCGGGCGTACCGGAATCGTTTAACGTTCTGGTGAAAGAAGTCCGTGGCCTCGGCCTGAATATGGAACTCCTGGATGCAGAGGGTGAGGAGTAAGGGCCTCGGCCCTTGCTTTCTCCCCTTTCTGCACGAATTTGAGGTATCAAAATGAACCAGGAACTGACGAATAATCCGTTCAACCCGCTGACACCGCCAAAGGTCTTTGATGAGATCAAGGTGTCGCTGGCATCGCCCGAGCGGATCCTGTCGTGGTCCTACGGCGAGATCAAAAAGCCGGAAACCATCAACTACCGGACGTTCAAACCCGAACGTGACGGTCTGTTCTGCGCGCGTATTTTTGGCCCGATCAAAGACTACGAATGTCTTTGCGGCAAATATAAGCGCATGAAATATCGCGGCGTTGTCTGCGAGAAATGCGGTGTGGAAGTCACCCTGCAAAAGGTCCGCCGCGAGCGCATGGGCCACATCGAACTGGCGTCGCCGGTTGCGCATATCTGGTTCCTCAAGTCGCTGCCGTCGCGCATCGGCCTGATGCTGGATATGACCCTGCGCGATCTTGAGCGGGTTCTGTATTTCGAAAACTACGTTGTCATCGAGCCGGGTCTGACTGACCTCACTTACGGCCAGATGATGACCGAAGAAGAATACATGGACGCCCAGGACCAGTTCGGTATGGACGCCTTCACCGCCAACATCGGCGCTGAAGCGATCCGTGAAATGCTGGCTGCCATCGATCTGGAAGCCGAAGCCGAGCATCTGCGTGCAGAGCTGGCCGAAGCCACAGGCGAGCTGAAGCCCAAGAAGATCATCAAGCGCCTGAAGGTTGTTGAGAGCTTCCTGGAATCCGGCAACCGCCCGGAATGGATGGTCATGACCGTCATTCCTGTGATCCCGCCGGAACTGCGCCCGCTGGTGCCGCTGGATGGGGGCCGCTTCGCGACCTCTGACCTGAACGATCTGTATCGTCGCGTCATCAACCGGAACAACCGCCTGAAGCGCCTGATTGAGCTGCGTGCGCCTGACATCATCGTCCGCAACGAAAAGCGGATGCTGCAGGAATCCGTGGATGCTCTGTTCGACAACGGTCGTCGTGGCCGCGTGATCACCGGCGCCAACAAACGTCCGCTGAAATCGCTGTCCGACATGCTGAAGGGTAAGCAGGGCCGCTTCCGTCAGAACCTTTTGGGTAAGCGGGTCGACTTCTCCGGTCGTTCGGTCATTGTGACCGGCCCCGAGCTGAAGCTGCACCAGTGCGGTCTACCGAAAAAGATGGCGCTCGAACTGTTCAAGCCCTTCATCTATTCGCGTCTGGAGGCCAAAGGTCTGTCCTCCACCGTGAAGCAGGCGAAGAAGCTGGTCGAAAAAGAGCGTCCCGAAGTCTGGGATATCCTCGACGAGGTTATTCGCGAACACCCTGTTATGCTGAACCGTGCGCCGACGCTGCACCGTCTTGGCATTCAGGCGTTTGAACCCACGCTGATCGAAGGTAAGGCCATTCAGCTGCACCCGCTGGTCTGCTCAGCGTTCAACGCGGACTTCGACGGTGACCAGATGGCTGTGCACGTTCCGCTGAGCCTCGAGGCCCAGCTGGAAGCGCGCGTCCTGATGATGTCCACGAACAACGTTCTGTCGCCTGCCAACGGCGCGCCGATCATCGTTCCGTCGCAGGATATGATCCTGGGTCTCTACTATGTGACCTTGGAACGCGAAGGCATGCCTGGTGAAGGCAAAATCTTTGGTACCATCGACGAGGTTCAGCACGCGCTGGACGCCGGCGAAGTGCACCTGCACACCAAGATCACAGCGCGGATCACTCAGATCGACGAAGAAGGCAACGAGGTCCTCAAGCGTTTTGAGACCACCCCGGGTCGTGTCCGTCTGGGCGCGCTGCTGCCGAAAAACGTCAAAGCACCGTTCGAGCTGGTCAACCGTCTTCTGCGGAAGAAAGAGGTTCAGCAGGTCATCGACACCGTCTACCGTTACTGCGGTCAGAAAGAGTCCGTGATCTTCTGTGACCAGATCATGACCATGGGTTTCCGTGAAGCGTTCAAGGCGGGCATTTCGTTCGGCAAGGACGACATGGTGATCCCCGACACCAAATGGACGCTGGTCGATGAGACCCGTGATCAGGTGAAGGACTTCGAACAGCAGTACATGGACGGCCTGATCACTCAGGGTGAAAAGTACAACAAAGTTGTCGATGCCTGGTCGAAGTGTAACGACAAAGTCACTGACGCGATGATGGGCACCATCTCCGCAGACAAGCGCAACGAGGCTGGCGCCGTAATGGAACCGAACTCGGTTTACATGATGGCTCACTCCGGTGCGCGTGGCTCGGTCACCCAGATGAAGCAGCTGGGCGGGATGCGTGGCCTGATGGCGAAGCCGAATGGCGACATCATCGAGACCCCGATCATCTCGAACTTTAAAGAAGGCCTGACCGTTCTCGAGTACTTCAACTCGACTCACGGTGCCCGTAAGGGTCTGTCGGATACCGCGCTTAAGACGGCGAACTCGGGTTACCTGACCCGTCGTCTGGTGGACGTAGCACAGGATTGCATTGTGCGCGATCGTGACTGTGGCACCGAGGCCGCGATCACTGCGGAAGCAGCGGTCAACGACGGTGAGGTTGTGGCCTCGCTTGGTGAACGTATTCTGGGTCGCGTTGCGGCTGAGGATATCAAGAAGCCTGGCACCGAGGAGATCATCGTCGCCGTAGGCCAGCTGATCGACGAACGCATGGCAGATGCAGTGGAAGAGGCCGGCGTTCAGTCGACCCGTATCCGCTCGCCGCTGACCTGTGAGGCCGAAGAAGGCGTCTGCGCCCAGTGCTATGGCCGTGACCTGGCCCGTGGCACGCAGGTGAACACCGGTGAGGCCGTCGGCATCATCGCCGCGCAGTCCATCGGTGAACCCGGTACACAGCTGACGATGCGGACCTTCCACATCGGCGGCGTTGCTCAGGGTGGCCAGCAGTCCTTCCTCGAAGCCTCGCAAGAGGGCAAGATCGTCTTCGAGATGCCGCAGACCCTGGAGAACGCCAACGGCGAGACCCTGGTTGTTGGTCGGAACATGAAGCTGATCATTCAGGACGAGCACGGTGAAGAGCGCGCCAGCCACAAGCTGGGTTACGGCTCCAAACTGTTCGTCAAGGAAGGTCAGTCCGTGGCCCGTGGCGACAAGCTGTTCGAATGGGATCCCTACACCCTGCCGATCATCGCCGAGAAACCCGGTACCGCGAAATATGTGGACCTGGTCTCCGGTATCGCCGTGCGGGATGAGACCGACGAAGCCACCGGCATGACCCAGAAGATCGTGATCGACTGGCGTGCGGCTCCGAAGGGCTCCGATCTCAAGCCGGAAATCATCCTGGTGGATGGCGATGGTGAGCCGGTGCGCAGCGATGCGGGCAACCCGCTGACCTATCCGATGTCCGTGGACGCCATTCTGTCGGTCGAAGAAGGCCAGCAAATCATGGCAGGTGACGTTGTCGCGCGTATCCCGCGTGAAGGCGCCAAGACCAAGGACATCACCGGTGGTCTGCCGCGCGTTGCGGAACTGTTCGAAGCTCGTCGCCCCAAGGATCACGCGATCATCGCCGAAATCGATGGTTATGTGCGCTTTGGCCGCGACTACAAGAACAAGCGTCGCATCTCGATCGAGCCGGCTGACGAGTCGATGGAGCCCGTCGAATACATGGTGCCCAAGGGCAAGCACATTCCGGTTCAGGAAGGTGACTTCGTCCAGAAGGGCGACTACATCATGGACGGCAACCCGGCGCCGCATGACATCCTGTCCATCATGGGTGTCGAGGCTCTGGCCAACTACATGATCGACGAGGTTCAGGACGTCTATCGCCTGCAGGGTGTGAAGATCAACGACAAGCACATCGAGGTGATCGTTCGCCAGATGCTGCAGAAGTGGGAGATCTCCGACTCCGGTGACACAACGCTGCTGAAAGGTGAGCATGTGGACAAGCAGGAGTTCGACACCGCCAACGAAAAGGCACTGTCACGCGGCAAGCGTCCGGCACAGGGCGAGCCGATCCTTCTGGGGATCACCAAGGCATCGCTCCAGACCCGGTCGTTCATCTCTGCGGCATCTTTCCAGGAAACCACCCGCGTTCTCACCGAGGCTTCGGTGCAGGGCAAACGCGACAAGCTGGTGGGCCTCAAAGAGAACGTCATCGTTGGCCGCCTGATCCCGGCTGGTACCGGTGGTGCCACTCAGCGGGTACGCAACATCGCTCAGGGACGTGACAATGTCGTCCTTGAGGCACGCCGCGAGGAGGCCGAAGCCGCCGCCGCACTGGCTGCCCCGTCGATGGATGATGTTGCCACCGAGGATAACCTCGACAATCTGGTGGAAACCCCAGAGAGCCGCGATTGATCCACGCTGATCTGAAATGAAAAAGCCCCTCGCAACCGATGTTGCGGGGGGCTTTTTCTTTGAGATGTCCGCAAACCTGATGGCTCGCTCTGCGGACGGTGCCGACCTTCACGTAAGCGAGCTCAATGACCACTTATCCATGCCGCAAAAAAATTGGGATAATGACTTCTTCTTCATCCCAGATATGGCGGTTGAGGATATTTTCCAGTGCTTGGCCACCCTTATGCAAGCCTATCAGTTGGTCGCGTGTGACCACGGGATCGTTTAGCTGGGTCAGTGCTGCTTGCGTGCCATCCAGTGCCGCATCCAATACCTTGTGATCGCCATCCAACAAAGAAAACCCACGGTTTAGTTCGGGGTACATCAATCCAAATTGAGGGAAGTAACCATGGTCTTCGATCTCATGGTGATGATGTGCAAATCCGATCAGGTTCTTGGCAAACGGCAGCAAATTCATTTGTGTGACTGCCTCACCGACATCACTGGCAGGCACGTCCAGAAGCCGCTCAATCCCACGCGACAGCTGTGCAGCGCCATCCAGCAGGTTGCGATGGATCGACATAAAGAAGCTTGCTTTGCCACCAAAACGCGGGTGATCTTCCCACTCGGATCGTGTGCTTTCCAACAAAGTCTCTTTTACCGAGGACGGAAGCGCTTTGCGCTTGCTGACATGATACTCAGGCAGATCATAATCGAGGAGCATTTTCGCAGCTTTCTGAATTATCTTGCCATCAGCCAAGGGCGCAGCACTTTACTGAGCCACGGCATAATAGGCCACGTTAAGAGCGCAGACAGAACAATCACGATAATCAAGACCTGAAGAAACTGCGGCAAGCCACCAATGATGGGTGAACTCAGCGCCATCAAAAGCATCAACATCGGGTAGACGGCAGCGGCGCTCATGGCCGTGCGCTTCCATGCTGGTGGCAAATGTGGGGCCGATCCCTCCGCATGATCCACCCACATCCCTAAGCCAATGGCCTGCACATGCTGCGCGGGGCCACCTGTAATGGCTTCGATCTTGGCCAACTTCTCGCGAATGGCTGGGTTTTCCCGCCACTGCGTCACAGCGGCTTCATCAGACCACCGCGACAACACTGTGTACTCGACCTGATGCGGGCGGCTGTGCCGCACGGTATCGACTGACAAGAAGCCGTTCTGGGCTTCGAACAATCGGTGCAGTTCTTCGACAAGCGCCTCGTAGCGAGCCTTGGCCTCCATTGGGACATGGTCCGTTACCGCCAATGTGACTGAATCGCTCATAGCACCAGCTCCGGTCCAGCAGGCACAATGCCGCTTGGATTTACACCGCGCAGGCTCGCCCAATAATGGGTCTTGATCTGATCGAACTTCACCGTGTCGGCGACATCGCCATGCTCATAGAGTTTCTGGCGCAGAGCCGAGAGATTTGGGTAATCCGCAATCCGTCGAATGTTGCATTTAAAAAGTGCGACATAGACCTGATCGAAGCGGATCAGCGTTGTGAACAACCGCCAGTCGGCTTCGGTCAACTGACCACCCACCAGATAGCCGCTGCCTTCTAACCGCGCCTCAACCGTGTCCAGCGCCGAGAACAGATCGGTGACTGCTTCTTCATATGCAGTCTGCGTTCCGGCAAACCCGCAACGGTAAACGCCATTGTTGATCTTGCTGTAAACGAGGTCATTCACCTCGCCGATTTCCGCCAGAAGCGCCTCAGGTGCAAAGTCGGTGTCATTTCCTGCAACGCCTACGAAAGCCGAGTTCAGCATTCGCGCAATCTCAGCGGATTCATTGCTGACAATGGTGTTTAGCTTTTTATCCCACAAGACCGGAACACTTACGCGGCCTGTGTATGTGGGGTCGGCGAGTGTATAGATTTCATGCAGATACCTCTTGCCGGAAAGGTGGTCGGGGAAGCCACCATCAGCATCGGTGAACTCCCAGCCGTCTTGGTTGACGATGGGGGCAACGGGCGAGACAGAAATCGCGTCTTCCAGCCCTTTCAGGTTGCGCATGATCAATGTGCGGTGCGCCCAAGGACAGGCATAACAAACATAGAGGTGATATCGGCCCACTTCAGGTGCAAACTTTGCGCCGGGGTCAATCGATATCCAGTTTCGGAAATCGGTTTCCTGACGGCGATAATGCCCATCCTCTGAGGCCAGAATGTCGCCCTCGCGGGTCCATATGCCATCAATCAATCTACCAGCCATCATGACCTCCCGGTTGGGTGCCCCAGCAGTATGAACCACTGGGGTCTTTGTTTCTTTTACTCAGCAGAGTCTTGTTGGGCTTGCTGTGCTAGATAGCTCTCATAAACAAGGCCATAGGCGGTGTGGGCGCCCAGAACGCCGCCCAGCGGATACCCCACCGGGTTGCGCCAATCGTCCATAACCTCGGCCAGCACAGAGCCCCAAGTTGTGACTTTCACACCGGCCTGACTCATCCGCAGCATGGCGGCATCACGGGTCACTTCATCCCATGTTCCTGAGGCGTCAACGACGGCATAGACGTCGTAACCTTCGGCAACCGCCGACAACGCAGGAAACAACAGGCAAACATCCGTGACAATGCCCGCCATAATGATCTTCTTGCGACCTGTTGCTTCGATCGCGGCTTTGAAATCTGGAGATTTCCATGCGTTGATTTCGCCAGCGCGGTTGATCACGGTATCGCCAAGCACGTTGGTGATGTCCGACAGGATCGGGCCATTGGGACCTTCCGACAGGGATGCTGTGACCACCGATGGAATACCTGCGGTTTTGGCCATGTTGGTCAGA
The DNA here is from genome assembly GCF_000473105.1 of Phaeobacter inhibens DSM 16374. NCBI lineage: Bacteria > Pseudomonadati > Pseudomonadota > Alphaproteobacteria > Rhodobacterales > Roseobacteraceae > Phaeobacter > Phaeobacter inhibens. The sequence continues at coordinate 3,075,330 of NZ_KI421498.1, forward strand.
CCGTTGATGTTCTTGCGCAGGGTTTCAGGCTGAATGTCACGCACACTGGCGAGCAAACCAGTTTGGTGATCGATCATCGCCAATACAGCGTTATCTGGTGTCAGGAATTCTGAAAACTTATCAGACATGGGAGTGCCCTTTCGGTTGGGTTGGGGAGGTTAGGCCAGTGTGCCGACCAGAATGAATTGAACGTCGGTCATGGCTGTGAAGGTGCCATTGGCACCACGGATCAGATCGCCACCGGTCAGATCCGTTGTTTTAAATTGTCCATCGCCTTTGGCGACATAGGCCAAGTAAGGAGCTGTCAGTTCGATGCTCTGCCCTGCGGTAAGCATGGCCACGTCGATGGTGGTTTTGGCCGAGAAAGACTTCGTGTGGTCAGGCAAACCGCCATAAATACGGACTGTTTCACCCCATGTCGGGCTGAACTTTTTGTACCCGGCTGGTTCGCCTTTCACTTCGGGCATGACCCAAAGTTGAAGCATCCGGTTCTGGGTTTCATCAGGGTTCACTTCGTTATGTTTGAACCCTTCGCCGCCAGCCCGTTGGACCTGTGCGTCGTTGGTGTCGAGCGATCCGCCGTGTTCCAAAGACCCCTGATGCGCGATGCGGCCTTCCACCATGACAGAGATCACATCGATCTCTTTGTGTGGATGCATGGTTGTTTCACCTTTGGGATTAAACCGCGCATCAGCCAGATAAACAAAGTTACCGATGCCATCCCAGGCATCCGGATTGGCGCGGTCACCCCAGAGCTTTTTGCCGGTTACAAGACGGTGTTCCTTCAAGCCCGCGAAGCCGCCTTCCGTTAGCATATCGCGGTGCAGAATTTCCAAACTTTGCGATGTCATAGCGTGTCCAATCAAGCGTGTTGCATTGCTTGGTCAGAATATGAGACTATTCCATTTGTGGATCAATTGAGCAAAATGGCAAAAGAAAATTCTAAAAATGGAACATAGAGACTTAAACGATTTGGCCGTTTTTGCAGCCATTGCGCAGGCTGGTAGCATTACGGGTGCTGCCAAAAAGATGAAGCTTCCGAAGTCGAACGTCAGCCGCAGGCTTTCTCGGTTGGAAGACCGCCTCGGTGTTCAATTGATCGAGCGCAACACCCGCAGCAGTCGGCTGACGTCGATTGGTATACGTTACGCCGATTACTGTCGTTTGATGGTAGAAGAAGCCAATGCTGCCGACGCTGTTGTTGAGACAAGCCTGGGAGAACCGGCAGGGGAACTGAGGGTGTCAGCCTCGGTACTGGTCGGGCAGCAAATCATTGCGCCAGCGATAGCGGCCTATGGTCAGCAGTTCCCCAAAGTTCAAGTCATCCTGGAATTGACGAACATGAGGGCAAACCTGATTGAGGATGGCTTTGATCTTGCATTCCGCATTGGTGAAAAGCCGGATTCCTCGATGATGTCACAAGCCATAGGGACGTTTCCTTTTGGTCTCTATGCCAGCCCCGGCTACTTGCGCAGTTCGGGCAACCCTCAGCTGCCCAGGGATTTGCAGCACCATCGGTGCTTGATAATGCGCAGCGGGTTCAAAACCTCCCGGTGGAAACTACAGCGAGACGGAGAAGTCATAGATTTCGCGGCCAATGGGGATGTCGTCGTTAACGACTTTCTAACCCTTCGAAACCTGGCTATCGCAGGTGGCGGTATCGCGATGCTTCCGGCCTATGCTGTACACGCAGAGTGCGCCTCCAGCCTTCTTTCCGCTGTCCTACCAAATTGGAGTGCTTCAAGTGTGCCTCTGTCGGCAATCTATCCGAGCCGCCGCGGCGCGACGCTCAAACAAAGGGCTTTTATCGACCACGTAAGACAAGCTGCGGAGAACTTGGCTTGATTAAGGATTTTGGTGGCAAAACCGACATTGATGCAGAACGCAGCAGCGGTAGTTATGGGCTCGAAGCGGACCAACGCGATGTGCGGACATCTCGTTTTTCGTTGCACCGACTTCGCTTGCGGGCCGACCGCGCGGTTCGCACGATTTAGGATCTTCCCAATTCGCGCCGGGAATGGTCTCTTGCTGCGGATGACGAAGAGCCCCGTCGGGCCGTAACAGGACAGCGAAGAATGGATATCAAACTCAGCGTTGTTGGCTTGGTGCGCTTCTCGGTGCTGACCCCGACTTACTATTCCGAACGTTTTGCCACGCTTGGGGATACGGCGGCCCATCTCTTCGCGCCAGAGCGGATGGAGCTGCGGTTTCGGGTGTTCGAACGGCTGTGTCTGCGCTCCCTTCTGCGCCAGAGCGATCAGGGGTTTCATCTGATCCTCCTCACCGCCGAAGATATGCCCGAGGCCTATTTGGAGCGCCTTGCGCGTCTGCTGGAGCCTGCCACCAATATAACGCTGATGCCCGTCGGCCCCGGTACCCATTATCGAATGCTGAAGCAGGGTTATAACGCGGTTCCACTTGATGGTGCGACGCATCGGCTGATGTTCCGGCTGGATGATGACGATGCGGTGGATTTGGATTATGTCGCGCGCAATCGCCGCCTCGCCATGGGGCTGATCCCCCTGCAGAGCGGCGACACGCCTTTCATCCTGGCCAACAACCGCGGCCTTTACCTGCGGCGCACTCAGGGGCCGGATGGCCCGACGGATGAGATTTTCGACGCCTGCGAGAAGGCGCCGCTGTCGGTAGGGGCCGCGCTTGTGGCTCCGGTGGAGTACCGCGACAATCCCTATCGCTACAATCACCGCCGCTACGCGCAGCATTGGAACACATATTCTGACATTTCTACACCCGGCTTTCTGCGCACGATTCATGGCGACAACAAATCCCGTCCGGCGCAAATGGGGATTACACATAAGATGTCGGACACGCAGATCGCCACAGCACTGGACCGCCATTTCGCTATGACACCGGATCAATTGCGCGACGTGTTGCCGTGATCTCTCGGCTGACTGGAAACCAGCTGGGCGCGCTCTTGATGGTCGGCAGCATGGCGGGCTTCACCCTGAACGACGGGATGGTCAAACTTGCCGGACAAAGCCTGCCCCTCTCGCAGATCCTTGTGGTGCGCGGTGTGGCCGTCAGCCTGCTGATCTATGCGCTGGCGCGGAGCTATGGCGGATTGCGTCTGTCGCTCTCACGGCGTGACTGGGCCTTGGTTGCAGGGCGCAGCCTTGCTGAAATCGCCACCACTTATTTCTTTCTCAGCGCGCTGTTGACCCTGCCAATTGCGAATGTGACGGCCATCTTGCAGATGCTGCCGCTCACAGTGACGCTGGCGGCCGTGCTGCTGTTCGGAGAGCAGGTCGGCTGGCGACGGGCGACCGCCATCGGGGTTGGCTTTTTTGGCATGCTGTTGATCGTACGTCCGGGCGCTGATGGATTTGATACGGGCACAGGCTACGCGCTTGCGGCGGTGATCTGCATCACGGCTCGTGATCTCTTTACCCGGCGTATGTCGGCGGCCGTGCCATCGTTGACGGTCACATTGATGGCGGCTGTGTCGGTGTTGATGTTTGGCCTCGGGCTTGGCCTACAGGAGACATGGCAGCCGCTGACCCTTTCGACCACGCTGATCCTGCTGTTGGCAGCGGGCTGTATCTTTATCGGCTATCTGTTTTCAGTGATGGTGATGCGGGTGGGCGATGTCGCGGCGGTTGCGCCGTTCCGCTATACTGGACTGCTATGGGCGCTGCTGTTGGGGTGGCTCATGTTTGACACCTGGCCTGATGCGCTGACTCTTCTGGGGGCGGCGATTGTTGTGGGGGCGGGCGTCTTCAGCCTGTTGCGCGAACGCCCGCGGCGCGCCGCCACGCCAGACCTGTCACCACCGGAATGACACATCTTACCTCGTGATCGCAAAGCGCGCCTCGAATGCACCTTCCTGCTCGGGGGTGAGACGGGTCAACTCCGGCTCCTTGGCGCCTTTCTGGCGAGAGTCGTTGGAGGCATTGAGCGTTCGGACGAACATCGGCGCATTCGGGATCGTGATGCTGGGCATGAAGCGGGCGATCTTGTGGTGGGCGAAATTCATGATGCTCTGCTTGCATCCCCCCGCGACATACATGCCCATTGCGGCCACAAAATAGGGGCGGTGCACTTCGGCGGCATAAATCCCATCCGGTTGGAAACGGGCGGTGAATCCCTTGCAGAAATCAATTGCGAGGGTCTGGTTGCGCGCAATCAGCGGCCGACAGTCTTGAGCGGTTTGTCGCAGCCGTTCAACGAAATCGACTGACACCGCATCATCGTCATCATGGCGAAACTGCAAACAGGGGGCGTTGGGGTCGTGGCGGGCGTCATTCAGCACCTGTTTCATCACCTGTCTGTGCGGACCTGGGGGGAGGGCGCGGATCTTCACCTGCGGCATGTCCGCTGTTAACGCGCGCAGTCGCGCGATGTGTACCTCCGGTAGGCTGTCGCCGATGACAATCACCAGTGTGAAATTCGGATCGGTCTGAGCGCGCAGGCAGGGCAGGGCGACGGTCTCCATCAGATGAAACCGCTCTTCCAGACGCGCCTGTGCATAGAGATAGGCAATGCGCGCCTCTAAACTGTCATGCTCCACCTGAAAGCCGCCGATGGCCGGGTAGGAAAACCGGCATAGACCTATGACCTGCATTGCTGTAGACCCTCGCATCCACGGCCTCTCATATCGGCCTGGTCGTCGTCCGGAACTATGCACCGCGCTGGTTGTGCAGACAAGCAAGCTACTCGCACCGGTTCCCTCCCGGCGTTTGTCACACCTGTCGGTGTTGAGCGCGCCGGTGGCCGCTGTTGACATCCCCCGCGACTCCCCATATACGCCCGCCTATCCGGCACCCGGGGGTCGCCCCAAAAGCCGATATCAAAATCTAAGTGGCCCAAGATCTCGTGCGCCTATTTGCGCGGATCCTCTGTAAACCCACCGCGTCGTTTACCTCGGAATGGAAACGATTGCGGTTTTTGCGCTTGCGGACGCGTAAGTGCGACGAATTTAGCCGTACGTTCAAGGACGTGCATGACACATGTGTTGTTGAGACGGGGAAAGAACCGGAATGCCAACGATCCAACAGCTGATCCGCAAGCCGCGGCAGCCGAAAGTAAAACGCTCTAAGTCCATGCACCTGGAACAGTGTCCGCAAAAGCGCGGCGTCTGCACCCGTGTGTATACCACCACACCGAAGAAACCGAACTCCGCTATGCGGAAAGTTGCGAAGGTCCGCCTGACCAACGGTTTCGAAGTGATCTCCTACATCCCGGGTGAAAGCCACAACCTTCAGGAGCACTCCGTGGTTCTGATCCGTGGCGGCCGTGTAAAAGACCTTCCCGGTGTCCGTTACCACATCCTGCGTGGTGTTCTGGATACCCAGGGCGTCAAAGACCGTAAGCAACGCCGTTCGAAGTACGGCGCGAAGCGTCCTAAATAAGAAGGATATTGATAAATGTCTCGCCGTCACGCTGCTGAGAAACGCGAAGTCCTGCCCGACGCCAAGTTTGGCGACCGCGTTCTGACCAAATTCATGAACAACCTGATGATCGATGGTAAAAAATCGGTCGCAGAAAGCATCGTTTACAACGCATTCGACCGCGTTGAATCGAAAATCAAACGTGCCCCCGTGGAAGTGTTCCACGAAGCCCTGGACAACGTGAAGCCTTCCGTCGAAGTGCGTTCGCGTCGTGTGGGTGGTGCAACCTACCAGGTGCCTGTCGAAGTGCGCCCCGAGCGTCGCGAAGCCCTGGCGATCCGCTGGCTGATCAAAGCGGCCCGCGCACGCAACGAAAATACCATGGAAGAACGCCTCGCCGGTGAGCTGCTGGACGCTGTTCAGTCCCGCGGTACCGCCGTGAAGAAGCGCGAAGACACCCACAAGATGGCAGAGGCCAACAAAGCCTTCTCCCATTATCGCTGGTAAGCTAGGGGACCCAAACCTATGGCACGCGAATATCCGCTCGAACTATACCGTAACTTCGGTATCATGGCGCACATCGATGCAGGTAAAACCACCTGCTCCGAGCGCATCCTGTATTACACCGGCAAATCCCACAACATCGGTGAGGTGCACGATGGTGCAGCCACCATGGACTGGATGGAGCAGGAGCAGGAACGCGGCATCACCATCACTTCGGCTGCGACCACCACCTTCTGGGAACGCACCGAAGACGGTGAAACTGCTGACTCGCCCAAGCACCGCCTGAACATCATCGACACCCCCGGCCACGTTGACTTCACCATCGAAGTTGAGCGTTCGCTGGCGGTTCTCGACGGTGCTGTCTGTGTTCTGGACGCCAACGCTGGTGTTGAGCCCCAGACCGAAACCGTGTGGCGTCAGGCTGACCGCTACAAGGTTCCGCGTATGGTGTTCGTCAACAAGATGGACAAGATCGGCGCTGACTTCTTCAACTGCGTTAACATGATCGAAGACCGTACTGGCGCCCGCGCGGTTCCGGTTGGTATTCCGATCGGCGCAGAAACCGAGCTGGAAGGCCTGGTTGATCTGGTCAACATGGAAGAATGGCTGTGGCAGGGTGAAGACCTTGGCGCGTCGTGGATCAAAGCTCCGATCCGTGACAGCCTGAAAGACATGGCCGACGAATGGCGCGGTAAGATGATCGAAGCGGCCGTTGAGCAAGACGACGCTGCGATGGAAAACTACCTGATGGACGGCGCTGAGCCGGACGTCGCGACCCTGCGCGCTCTGCTGCGCAAGGGCACACTGGCACTGGACTTCGTTCCGGTCCTGGGTGGTTCCGCATTCAAGAACAAAGGCGTCCAGCCTCTGCTCAACGCTGTGATCGACTACCTGCCCAGCCCGCTGGACGTTGTTGATTACATGGGCTTCAAACCCGGTGATGAAACCGAAACCCGTGACATCGCCCGCCGTGCGGACGACGACATGGCGTTCTCGGGTCTGGCGTTCAAAATCATGAATGACCCCTTTGTCGGTTCGCTGACCTTCACCCGGATCTATTCCGGTGTGCTGAACAAGGGCGACACGCTGCTGAACTCGACCAAAGGTCGTAAAGAGCGCGTTGGCCGGATGATGATGATGCACTCCAACGACCGTGAGGAAATCACGGAAGCGTTTGCAGGCGACATCATCGCACTGGCAGGTCTGAAAGACACCACAACCGGTGACACGCTCTGCGCCGTCAACGATCCTGTGGTTCTGGAAACCATGACCTTCCCGGATCCGGTGATTGAGATCGCGGTTGAGCCGAAAACCAAGGCCGACCAGGAGAAAATGTCCCAGGGTCTGCAGCGTCTTGCTGCTGAAGATCCGTCCTTCCGCGTGGAGACCGACATCGAGTCCGGTCAGACCATCATGAAGGGCATGGGCGAACTTCACCTGGACATCCTGGTTGACCGTCTGAAGCGTGAATTCAAGGTCGAAGCCAACATCGGTGCGCCGCAGGTTGCTTATCGTGAGACCATCGGTCACGAAGTTGAACATACCTACACCCACAAGAAACAGTCGGGTGGTTCGGGTCAGTTCGGCGAAGTGAAGATGATCATCTCGCCGACAGAGCCTGGCGAAGGTTACTCCTTCGAATCCCGCATCGTTGGTGGTGCGGTTCCGAAGGAATACATCCCCGGTGTTGAAAAGGGCGTTCAGTCCGTCATGGATAGCGGCCCGCTGGCTGGCTTCCCCGTGATCGACTTCAAGGTTGCCCTGATCGACGGTAAGTTCCACGACGTTGACTCCAGCGTTCTGGCCTTCGAAATCGCAGCACGTATGTGTATGCGTGAAGGCATGCGCAAAGCTGGCGCCAAGATGCTGGAACCGATCATGAAGGTGGAAGTTATCACACCTGAGGATTACACCGGTGGCATCATCGGCGATTTGACCTCGCGTCGTGGTCAGGTGACCGGACAGGAGCCCCGCGGCAACGCAATTGCGATCGATGCATTTGTGCCGCTGGCGAACATGTTCGGCTACATCAACACCCTGCGTTCGATGAGCTCGGGCCGCGCCCAGTTCACCATGCAGTTCGATCACTACGATCCGGTTCCGCAGAACATCTCTGACGAGATCCAGGCGAAATTCGCATAAGCGAACAGATATTGAGGGGTTCGCGCCACGGCGCGTGCCCTTCTCAACACGAAAAGGAGGCCTCTCATGGCTAAGGAAAAGTTTGAACGTACAAAACCGCACGTCAACATCGGCACCATCGGCCACGTTGACCACGGCAAGACCACGCTGACCGCAGCGATCACCAAGTATTTTGGTGACTTCAAAGCCTACGACCAGATCGATGGCGCACCTGAAGAGAAAGCGCGCGGGATCACCATCTCGACCGCGCACGTGGAATATGAGACCGAAGCCCGTCACTACGCCCACGTCGACTGCCCCGGCCACGCTGACTATGTGAAGAACATGATCACCGGTGCGGCGCAGATGGACGGCGCGATCCTGGTTGTGAACGCTGCTGACGGCCCGATGCCGCAGACCCGCGAGCACATCCTGCTGGGCCGCCAGGTTGGCATCCCGAAGATGGTCGTGTTCATGAACAAAGTGGACCAGGTTGACGACGAAGAGCTCCTGGAGCTGGTCGAAATGGAAATCCGCGAACTGCTGTCTTCCTACGACTACCCCGGCGACGATATCCCGATCGTTGCAGGTTCGGCTCTGGCGGCGATGGAAGGCAACAAGCCTGAAATCGGCGAAGAGAAGATCAAGGAACTGATGGCGGCTGTTGACGATTACATCGACACCCCTGAGCGCGCTGTTGACCAGCCGTTCCTGATGCCGATCGAAGACGTGTTCTCGATCTCCGGTCGTGGTACCGTTGTGACCGGTCGTGTTGAGCGCGGCGTGATCAACGTTGGCGACTCGATCGAAATCGTTGGTATCCGTGACACCTCCACCACCACCTGTACCGGTGTGGAAATGTTCCGCAAGCTGCTGGATCGTGGTGAAGCTGGCGACAACATCGGCGCGCTGCTGCGCGGTGTGGACCGTGACGGCGTTGAGCGTGGTCAGGTTCTGTGTAAGCCGGGTTCTGTGAAGCCGCACACCAAGTTCGAAGCTGAGGCCTATATCCTCACCAAAGAAGAAGGTGGTCGTCACACCCCGTTCTTCGCGAACTACCGTCCGCAGTTCTACTTCCGCACCACCGACGTGACCGGCACCGTGACCCTGCCTGAGGGCACCGAGATGGTTATGCCGGGCGACAACCTGAAGTTCGACGTTGAGCTGATCGCACCGATCGCGATGGAAAACGGCCTGCGTTTCGCCATCCGCGAAGGCGGCCGCACCGTCGGCGCCGGCGTTGTGTCGAAAATCACCGACTAAGGTCGAGTTTCCATAGGAAACTCTGGCCAGTGGTGACAGCTGGTTTTCGCTAGAAAATCGCCGAGAGCCACACCGGTGAAACAAAAGAAAGGCCGCTCCAAACGGGGCGGCCTTTTTCTATGCGCTGAGGTCGGCGGGGCAGAGACCGGCCAGGGGCCGGAGGCCGTCTTGCAAAAGCTCCAGCGGAGCTTTTGAGGCCGCAGGGAGCGTTAGCTCCGGGGGAGATGCAATAGCGCCTGTACTCCAGGCATGGAAACACTGTCCACGCCATGCTTATGTGCAGTAAGTAGATGATTTTTCAAACTAGGTGATTGAACGGTGCAAAAAAGCGAACATTCATCTGAGGACATATTGCTAGGCCTCCAGTTTTGGGTGGAAGAGGCAAGCGCAGCAAGAAAAGCTGCTGCATACGTTCGGTGCTATGTAGAGGTTCAAACCGGTTATCTGGAAGAGAAAGAGAAGTCTGGCGGCACACTTTCAGACCCACACAATAATCCAGTTGCAAGAGTAGCTTACGGTCGACTCTATGCGACGTGGCGCTATTCTCATGCCGTGCGATTCATGACCAGAGTGGCTATGGTCTACGCGGGACTAAGAATGACCTCTACAAATTGTACAGTAGCGACGTATCCACTGGGATTGCTAGCCTCAAAATCGAGTTTAAGGATTTTGACCGACACAACGAAGAAAGACTCGATGAAATTGTATGTCTTCGTAAAAAGGCGGTAGCGCATTCAGATTTGGAGACCATTTTTAGAGAAATGGAAACCAACACAAAGGTGTCTGACGTCGTGGAGCTGGCTGAAGCTGTTGTAAGTCTCTTGGAGAAAATGTGTTCGGCATATCTCACTACGCGTACTCTATCCTCCGAGGAAGCGCGCTCCTTGATCATTCACCATGAAGTGCATGCGGCCCATGATGCAAGAAAATTTTGGGAACATAATTTTGCTCGTTGGGCAAAGTAGTTGCTCTTTCATCTCGACTTAACAAACCCAAACCCGTCGCCCGCCCCAAACGCAAACGTCTCGGTGCGGAACCCCTTGCCACACACGGCTATCAGGCGTATACGGCGCCATCCCGCTCTGCGGGGATGAGGCGGGGTGATTCCCGCCTTTTGGGTTCGATGAGGGTGCGCGGTGGTCGCTTGCCCTCCTCTCAACCCCAACGCCTGAAAAAAAGGCATGACTATGCAAAGCCAAAATATCCGTATCCGGCTGAAGGCATTCGACTTCCGCGTACTGGACGCCAGCACGCAGGAAATCGTGAACACTGCCAAGCGGACCGGCGCGCAGGTGCGCGGCCCGATCCCCCTGCCGAACAAGATTGAGAAATTCACCGTTCTGCGTGGCCCGCACGTTGACAAGAAATCTCGTGACCAGTTCGAGATCCGCACCCACAAGCGGCTCCTGGACATCGTTGATCCGACCCCCCAGACCGTGGACGCGCTGATGAAGCTCGACCTCGCCGCTGGTGTGGACGTCGAAATCAAGCTGCAATCCTAAGATCGGAGGGTAAACATATGCGCTCTGGTATTATCGCAAAGAAAGTCGGCATGACCCGGCTGTTCCTCGAAGACGGCAAGCAGGTTCCTGTGACCGTTCTTCAGCTGGACGGCCTGCAAGTGACCGCACAGCGCACCGAGGAAAAAGACGGCTACACCGCCGTTCAGCTCGGTGCAGGTTCGGCCAAGGTCAAGCGCGTCTCCAAAGCCATGCGCGGCCACTTCGCAGCAGCGAAGGTTGAGCCCAAGCGCAAGCTGGTTGAATTCCGCGTGCCTGCGGACGCCCTGATCGAAGTGGGTGCGGAAATCTCCGCCGAGCACTTCCTCGAAGGTCAGAAGGTTGACGTGACCGGCACCTCCATCGGTAAAGGTTTTGCCGGTGCGATGAAGCGCTGGAACTTTGGTGGTCTGCGCGCCTCGCACGGTGTGTCGATCTCCCACCGTTCCCACGGTTCGACCGGTCAGTGTCAGGATCCCGGCAAGGTTTTCAAAGGCAAGAAAATGGCCGGCCACATGGGTGCTGCCCGCGTGACCACTCAGAACCTTGAAGTCGTCAAGACCGATGCCGATCGTGGCCTGATCATGATCAAAGGCGCCGTTCCCGGCTCCAAAGGTGGCTGGGTCACCGTTAAAGACGCCGTGAAAAAGAAAGCCCCCGAAGGTCTGCCCTATCCGGCAGCTCTGAAGTCGGCTGCAGCGGAAGAAGTCTCCGCGGAAGGTGGTGAAGCATGAAACTTGATGTGATCAAACTGGACGGCGGCAAAGCCGGCGACATCGAGCTGGATGCAGAGCTGTTCGGCCTCGAGCCGCGCACCGACATCCTGCACCGTGTGGTGCGCTGGCAGCGTAACAACGCGCAGGCCGGCACGCACAAGGTCAAGACGCGGTCCGAGACCTCCTACTCGACCAAGAAGATCTATCGCCAAAAAGGCACTGGTGGCGCACGTCACGGTGACCGTAACGCGCCGATCTTCCGCAAGGGTGGTATCTACAAGGGTCCGACCCCGCGTTCGCACGGCCACGATCTGACCAAGAAATTCCGCAAGCTGGGTCTGCGCCACGCGCTGTCCGCCAAAGCAAAAGCGGGTGAACTGGTCGTTATTGAAAACGCCGATTCCGCAGGCAAGACAGCCGCTCTGGCCAAGCAGGTCAAGGACCTGGGCTGGAAGCGCGCGCTGGTCATCGATGGTGCATCCGTGGACGAGGGCTTCGCCCGCGCCGCGCGCAACATCGAAGGTCTGGATATCCTGCCGACAATGGGCGCAAACGTCTATGACATCCTGAAGCGTGACACCCTGGTGCTCACCAAAGCAGGTGTCGAAGCACTGGAGGCTCGCCTGAAATGAGCGCGAAGGCAGAACACTACGACGTGATCCGCAAGCCGATCATCACCGAAAAAGCAACCATGGCATCCGAAACCGGTGCAGTGGTGTTTGAAGTGGCGATCGACTCCAACAAGCCCCAGATCAAAGAAGCCGTCGAGGCGCTCTTTGGTGTGAAGGTCAAAGCGGTCAACACCACCATCACCAAGGGCAAGGTCAAGCGTTTCCGCGGCCAGATCGGCCGTCGCAAGGACGTGAAAAAAGCCTATGTGACCCTGGAAGAAGGCAACACCATCGACGTGTCCACCGGACTCTGAGATCTGTTTGTCTGAGACTTAAGAAGGCCCCTGCGAAAGCGGGGGCCTTTTTCGTTGGTGAATACTGCGAAGGTCAGCGCCTGACCCAGGGTGGGCGTGATGCGCCCTCCCGTTTCGCCAAAGGCAAGCCCGTGGTGTGACGGGGAGGGGCAGGCCACCGCGCCAGCGTCATGCCGAAGGCATGCCTCCGGCATGACCCGCCCCCATGGGGCGGCGCTTTCGCTGATGCTGTGCCTGTCGGTGAGCTTCTACGGATTTGGCGGGATAAACTGCCAAACGTGGGCGTTGAGAGAGCCACCCCGCGTGATGGCGCTGGCGCGGCTTGCAGGGAATCGCATCGCCTACCTATTCACTGAATAGTACGCTTCTATAGGCCTTTACAATTGGATGTAGCTGTACTCGATTGTTAACAGCGTCATCTTCGTGAAGTTCTCTTAGGGAAAGAAGGAAGCACAGCGCTTCCATTGCTTCAGTTGCGTCGAGAAGCTCCTTTGAGGAGCCGCTCGGGGAAGTGTCCAAGTAACCGTGAGCTGCGGGGTTGCGAAACTTATACGCCTTTTTCAGATGTGAAAGGGTTGGATCAATTCCTTGGGGTAATCCTATTCTGCCCCACGCGTGCGTTATCAGTCGAGAAAACCTGGTAGACCTGCTTTCCTCCCGAATTCTGGACAAGGCGTTAGGGATCCGATGCTCCATGTGTGAAAGACCGAGTTCCTCAGCCTTTAAGCAAGCAGCCTTAGCGATCTCGTTAATATGTGTCTTGTCGATTGATTTTTGGGCCTTCGCGGTGGGTATTTCTTCAAGCCATTTGCATGCATTTAAAAGCCGTTGCTCTCCGGAAGTGCGCTGCATCCCAAAAGCACCCATTGCCAAAGCGTACGTTCCGTACCAATTGTCAGAGCGGGAGATCCATTTGGTCAACGCTGCGCTGAGGAGTTCAATTTCGTGCTTATTATGGCAATTGAAGGGAGAGATGATTCTTTGCGTGACCTCGTCGCGTACACTTTCTGCGCTTTGAAGTTGAAAAACCTGAAACGATGTCTGAAAAGTACCATCCTTGTTTGCCGCCTCGATGTCCGCGAGGGAGAGTTTGCTTATTCTGACATTTTGGGCTGAAAGGTGAACTCCGAGGTTCAGAGAGCAAAACGCGACTATACAGTTGATTATACGGCGGTAGTCCATCAGGTCTACTGGGCGATCAAAATCCACTGTGAAGTGGGGTTTAAAATTGCTGAGTAGGCCAGTGAGCCGGTCGTATTTTGCGGAGTAGGCGACAACTACACTAAGGTTTCCTGTATGGATTTTGAATAGTTCCCGGCTGCATGAGGCTGTTTCCGGATTTTTCAGAAGCTGGAACTTTTCCTTGTTTTCAAAAATCGTTGAAGCGCCGGGAATAGCGAATGACAGGCTGCGAACGGGCTCTGTAAGTAGCCAAGCTTCGGGGCCTTCTAGTGCTAGATTGGCTTGAATGTTGTTCGAATGTACGGCCTCTGGAATTCTGTCCTGAAAAGAGAGGCGCTTGGCGGGGGAAGGGAAAAGCTGAAAGAGAGAAATCGTGCTAAGCCTAGCAGATTTTAGAGTGAGTGTGTCGTCGCTCTGCAGCTCTATTGGCCTATCAAACGAATAAAGTGTAGTCTCAATTCTTTCCCTGTCTGCCACAAAATTGCCTGTGAATGTTTGTCCACTTATAATGGTTTGGCAGAAGGTGTTGAGTTCGCCGCTCTTGAAGTTCATCATTCTCTCACTGATCTAAGCCCGTGGGTGTTTGGAACCATGATTTCTATTCATGTTCAAGTTGTGCGCGAAAACCGCAATTTGAATCACCCATTGCCACCCCTCCCATCCTCTGCTAAGCCGCACCAATCCTGACGACCCCGGATTCGCTCCGGGGTTATTACGTTTGTCGGGATGTTCGAACCTGGGGACCTTCGGGGCCCTATAATCTGGCCACCCTAGTAGGGCGTCTCATTGTGGGACAACCGGGCGGGGGGCTTACACATAGCGGGCCCAAAGACAAAAACCTAAGGGTCTGCACGCTAAACGGAAGACAGAAAGCATGGCACTCAAGTCGTATAAGCCGACGACGCCGGGCCAGCGTGGGCTGGTTCTGATCGACCGTTCGGAGCTTTGGAAAGGGCGTCCGGTCAAATCTCTCACTGAGGGTCTGACCAAATCGGGCGGCCGGAACAACACCGGACGGATCACTTCACGTCGTCGTGGCGGCGGCGCAAAGCGTCTCTACCGGATCGTTGACTTCAAACGGAACAAATTTGATGTCGCGGCAACCGTTGAACGGATCGAATATGACCCGAACCGGACCGCATTCATCGCGCTGATCAAATACGAAGACGGCGAGCAGGCCTATATCCTCGCTCCGCAGCGTCTGGCAGTTGGTGACAAAGTCGTTGCATCCGCAAAGGCCGACATCAAGCCGGGCAACGCAATGCCGTTCTCGGGCATGCCGATCGGTACCATCGTTCACAACATCGAAATGAAGCCCGGCAAAGGCGGCCAGATCGCCCGTGCAGCCGGTACTTACGCTCAGTTCGTTGGTCGTGATGGTGGCTACGCTCAGATCCGCCTGTCCTCGGGCGAACTGCGCCTGGTTCGTCAGGAATGCATGGCCACCGTTGGTGCGGTCAGCAACCCCGACAACTCGAACCAGAACTTTGGTAAAGCCGGCCGTATGCGCCACAAGGGCAAGCGTCCTTCTGTGCGTGGTGTGGTTATGAACCCGATCGACCACCCGCACGGTGGTGGTGAAGGTCGTACCTCCGGTGGCCGTCACCCCGTGACACCCTGGGGTAAGCCGACCAAAGGCAAGCGTACCCGCAACAAAAACAAAGCGTCGCAAAAGCTTATCATCCGCTCGCGCCACGCCAAGAAGAAGGGACGTTAATCTATGTCTCGCTCTGTATGGAAAGGCCCCTTTGTCGATGCTTACGTGCTGAAAAAAGCCGAAGCAGCGCGCGAGTCGGGCCGCAACGAAGTCATCAAGATCTGGTCGCGTCGTTCCACCATTCTGCCCCAGTTCGTGGGTCTGACATTTGGTGTGTACAACGGTCAGAAGCACATTCCCGTCAACGTCTCGGAAGACATGATCGGTCAGAAGTTCGGTGAATACTCCCCGACTCGGACCTATTACGGTCACGCTGCGGACAAAAAAGCGAAGCGGAAGTAAGTCATGGGCAAGGCAAAAAATCCCCGCCGCGTGGCAGACAACGAAGCAATGGCAAAACTGCGCATGCTCCGTACCTCCCCGCAGAAACTGAACCTCGTCGCCGGCATGATCCGTGGCAAGAAAGTTGAGAAGGCTCTGACCGACCTGACTTTCTCCAACAAACGGGTCGCGCAGGACGTGAAGAAATGCCTTCAGTCCGCGATTGCGAACGCCGAGAACAACCATAACCTGGACGTCGATGAACTGATCGTTGCCGAGGCTTATGTGGGTAAGAACCTGACCATGAAACGCGGCCGTCCTCGTGCCCGTGGCCGGTTTGGCAAAATCCTCAAGCCGTTTTCGGAGATCACCATCAAGGTGCGTCAAGTTGAGGAGCAAGCCTAATGGGACATAAAGTCAATCCGGTCGGCATGCGCCTTCAGGTCAACCGTACCTGGGACAGCCGTTGGTACGCCGACACCAAAGATTATGGTGATCTGCTGCTGGAAGACCTGCGCATCCGTGATTTCATCAAGGAAGAGTGCAAGCAGGCAGGCATCGCCCGCGTGATCATCGAACGCCCCCACAAAAAGTGCCGTGTGACCATTCACACCGCGCGTCCGGGCGTGATCATCGGTAAAAAAGGTGCTGACATCGAAGTGCTGCGCAAGAAGCTCGCCTCGATGACAGACTCGGAACTGCACCTCAACATCGTTGAAGTCCGCAAGCCCGAGCTCGACGCACAGCTGGTTGGCGAGTCCATCGCTCAGCAGCTGGAACGTCGTGTGTCCTTCCGTCGCGCGATGAAGCGTGCCGTACAGAACGCCATGCGCATGGGCGCCCTGGGTATCCGGGTGAACGTTGCTGGTCGTCTGGGCGGCGCTGAAATCGCACGGACCGAATGGTACCGTGAGGGCCGTGTGCCGCTGCACACGCTGCGCGCCGACATCGATTACGCTCACTCCGAAGCCATGACCCCTTACGGGATCATCGGGATCAAAACCTGGATCTTCAAAGGCGAGATCATGGAACACGATCCTCAGGCGCGTGACCGTAAAGCACAGGAACTCCAGGACGGTCCGGCACCTCGCGGTGCAGGCGGTCGTCGCTAAGGAGGAGATGACATGCTTCAACCAAAGCGTACTAAATTCCGCAAAATGCACAAAGGCCGGATCTCCGGTCTGGCAAAAGGCGGTTCGGACCTGAACTTCGGCACCTATGGCCTGAAAGCAACCACTCCTGAGCGCGTAACCGCGCGTCAGATTGAGGCTGCTCGTCGTGCCATGACCCGTCACATGAAGCGTCAGGGTCGTGTCTGGATCCGCATCTTCCCGGATACCCCGGTTACCTCCAAGCCCGTCGAAGTTCGTATGGGTAAAGGTAAGGGCTCCGTGGATTACTGGGCTTGCAAAGTGAAGCCCGGCCGCGTGATGTTTGAGATCGACGGCGTCAATGACGACATCGCACGTGAGGCCCTGCGCCTGGCCGCGATGAAGCTGCCGGTCAAGACCCGCGTCGTGGTTCGCGAAGACTGGTAAGCGGCGGCGCTCTTGCGCATCCGATGAGAAAACAAAAAGCCCCCGCCGAGCAATCGGTGGGGGCTTTCTTATGTTCCTTCGGTGCGGAATGATTTGTCCGGCTCGGCGCCGCCGGTCAGGCTAGCGATATTTTGCGGCGGTGATGAACTCTCCGAAGGCCTCACACCAGATCACCACGGTGGTGTAATCCTCGATGTTGATCCCTTCGGAGATGGGCAGGATCAGCCCGTCGAACATCTTCACATCGCCAATCCGCACCGACGCGGCCTTGATCGCCTCGAACCCGACCTCATCCTCAACAAACTCCGGCGTCAGGTAGAGTTTGTAGTCCGGTCCCGGCGCCAGCGCGCCCATATGGGTGATCTGCTGCGGCGACAGGCTGATACTGCCGGTGCCCCAGTGCAGGAAATCGCTGCCCGCCAGATCGCGGGTGAAACTGCCGGTATATGTGGCCCCTTCCGCACTTGCGGTCAGAGCTGCAGCATCGGGACTATCGGGGGCCGTCAGAATGGGCAGCATGTAGATCCCCAGCGCAAAGCCGATCGCCAGCGCAATACCGTGGCTCAGCAGTCTCAAAATCCAGCGCATATTCTGTTCCTCCTATGGGTGAGGCCAGCTTAGCCAGCCCGCGGATCAAAAGGGAAGATGCGCGCGTGCAGGAGCCGGCAAAGGTCCTCGTACTTCGCGCTGTGTTGCGCTAAAGGACGGATATGGCACAGATCGATTCCCTCTTCGTAACCCGTCTCTACCGCGCTGCTTTGTCCGAACACGGACCCAAGGTTGACGCTGGTGAACTTGAAAACTCCTGCTTCGTGATCGCTCAGGATGACGATGCAGGCCAGGACTGGTGCGAGGAGAACGGTTATCCCGGCTACACCTCCTATGCCTCATTGACGGATCTGCCCTGGCGGTTCCCGATCTTTGCCGATCTGGTGAAATCGCTCGATCTTCATGTCGCAGCCTTTGCCAAGGATCTGGAGCTGGATCTGGACGGTCGCGCACTGGTGCTGGAGGATCTCTGGATCAACATCCTGCCCGAGGGCGGCACCCACGCCAGCCACATCCACCCCCATTCGGTGATTTCCGGCACCACCTATGTCTCAATGCCCGAAGGCGCCAGCGCGCTGAAGCTGGAGGACCCGCGTCACGCGATGATGATGGCGCACCCGCCGCGTGTTAAAGACTGCCGGCAAGAGCTGAAGACATTTGTCTATCAGTCGCCCGCAGTGGGCGATGTGCTGCTGTGGGAAAGTTTCATCCGCCACGAGGTGCCGATGAACATGGCCGAAGACGAGCGCGTCTCCGTGAGCTTTAATTACCGCTGGGAGTGAATCTTGGGTTGCGCTTGCAGCGATGGTAACTATGCAGGGTGCACAACCTAAAAGGATGGCTGACTAAATGAAATCAATTCTAATTCTTGCTTCTGTATCCCTGATGGCGCTGTCAGCCTGCGTTGATTCTGAGAAAGCAGCGATGCGACGTGCGTCTCTCATTGCGCAGATTTTTCCTAACCCGGCTGATCGAACGGGCATCCATCTGGCTTTCCCTGTGGGCTCATCGTTGGAGATCATCTACTTCAAGAACGAAGTTAGCTCTAATGCTATTGATCGTCGTGTCGCGGGCTATTGCGAACGTATCGGTAAGCCCGTCTTAACCGTGTATAAGGCCCCGAAGGCGAGCGTTGCGACGTTAGCAAATGGAACGCAGCGACCCGCTACGACGATCTGGTATGACTGTGACTAACCTGTGAGTTCCCTTTGCCCCACCGTCATTCCAGGTGGGGTAAAATTCAAATGACGAACGGTAAGTAAGCCAGATGTACGATCACGCGGCAATCGAGCTTCTTGCCGGTGAGCAAGTCGTTCACGCCACTCACGCCCGGATTGCACCAACGCTGACTGAGGTAATCGTTATCTTGCTTTGCGCGCCAGTGGCGCTGGTGATCTGGCTGTTCATCCATCGTGCCTTTCGCTCGGTCACCTACATTATCACCACACAGCGCGTGCTGATTGTCGAAAAGCAAGGCATTGCCGATCAGATCCGCATTCAGGATATCCAGCGTGTTCAGGCGAGGCGGCACGCGATGATGATTTCTGGAATGGGAAAACGCCTGTGGCTCGCGCGGCTCCAAAACGGGTGGCAATTTGACACGATCTTGACGCGGGTTCGTGAGCTGCGCAAAGCGCAGTGACCGGGTGCCAAACGGTGTCGCAAACTTCACCCTTGCCCCCACCCTCTACCTCCTGTAAGTGGACCCATCGCCTGACCCTTGATCTGTATGGATCCGGGGCTGGTGATTCTTTTTGCCGTGCCCTCTGGCGCGGTGTGACATAACCCACCAGGTAACAAGGTGACCCTCGGGGCCTTCTGGTGCTTTGGACAAGGAACAAAGGCGATGAACGCCAATGATCTGCGCGAGAAAACCGTGGATGAACTCCGCGATACCCTCGCATCCCTGAAAAAAGAGAGCTTCAACCTGCGTTTTCAGCAGGCAACCGGTCAGCTGGAATCGACTGCAGGCATCAAGGCGGCTCGCCGCAATGCTGCACGCGTCAAAACCATCCTGAACGAAAAAGCTGCAGCAGCAGCTGAATAAGGAGCTTCTCGAATGCCTAAACGTATCCTGTCCGGCGTTGTGACCTCCGACGCCAACGCACAGACCGTAACCGTTTCCGTAGAGCGTCGCTTTACGCATCCGGTTCTGAAGAAAACCATCCGTAAGTCCAAGAAGTACCGGGCTCACGATGAACAGAACGCTTTCAAGGTCGGCGATTCCGTACGCATCATCGAATGCGCGCCGAAATCGAAAACGAAACGCTGGGAAGTTCTGGAAGCCTAAGAGTCTCATCCGAGACTCCTGGCGACTAGACTTAACAGTTAGTCGAAACCCTGGGGGATCACGCCACGCATCGGCGCCCCAAAGGTCGGGAGAAACCACATGATCCAGATGCAAACAAACCTGGATGTTGCTGACAACTCCGGCGCTCGCCGAGTTCAGTGCATCAAGGTTCTGGGTGGTTCCAAGCGTAAATACGCATCCGTAGGCGACATTATCGTCGTCTCGGTCAAGGAAGCCATCCCGCGCGGCCGCGTGAAAAAAGGGGACGTCCGCAAGGCCGTCGTCGTACGCACCGCCAAAGAGGTCCGTCGTGAAGACGGTACCGCAATCCGCTTTGACCGCAATGCAGCTGTCATCCTGAACAACAACAACGAGCCCGTAGGTACACGTATCTTTGGCCCGGTTGTTCGTGAGCTGCGCGCCAAAAACTTCATGAAGATCATCTCGCTCGCTCCGGAGGTGCTGTAATCATGGCTGCTAAACTCCGCAAAGGCGACAAGGTCGTCGTGCTGGCCGGCAAGGACAAGGGCAAAGAAGGCACCATCGCCTCCGTTGACCCCAAAGCTGGCAAAGCCATCGTTGACGGTGTGAACATGGCAATCCGCCACACCCGTCAGACCCAGTCCGACCAGGGTGGCCGTCTGCCTAAGGCACTGCCGATCCAGCTGTCGAACCTGGCTCTGCTGGACGCAAACGGCAAGGCAACCCGCGTTGGCTTCCGCATGGAAGGCGACAAGAAAGTGCGCTTCGCCAAAACCACGGGGGACGTGATCGATGCTTGATAACGCAACCTACACCCCGCGTCTGAAAGCTCTCTACAAGGACTCCATCCGTGGCGCCCTGAAAGAAGAGTTCGGCTACAAGAACGAAATGATGATCCCTAAGCTGGAGAAAATCGTTCTGAACATCGGCTGCGGCCGTGCTGCCGTCAAAGACAGCAAGAAAGCCAAGTCTGCTCAGGCTGACCTGACCGCAATCGCGGGCCAGAAAGCTCTGACCACCGCGGCCAAGAACTCCATCGCCGGCTTCCGCGTTCGCGAAGGCATGCCGATGGGCGCAAAGGTGACTCTGCGCGGCGACCGGATGTACGAATTCCTCGACCGTCTGACCACCATCGCGATGCCCCGTATCCGCGACTTCCGCGGCGTGTCGGGCACGTCTTTTGACGGCCGTGGCAACTACGCCATGGGTCTGAAAGAGCACATGGTCTTCCCCGAGATCGACTTCGACAAGATCGACGAACCCTGGGGTATGGACATCGTGATTGCCACCACCGCGAACACCGACGCGGAAGCAAAGGCGCTGTTGAAAGCTTTCAACATGCCCTTCAACAGCTAAGCGCGGGAAGGAAGAGACATGGCTAAGAAAAGCATGATCGAACGCGAGAAGAAGCGCGAGCGCCTGGTGGCAAAATACGCCGCAAAGCGTGCCGAGCTGAAAGAAATCGCAAACGACGAATCTCGTCCGATGGAAGAGCGTTTCAAAGCGCGCCTCGATCTGGCGAAACTGCCGCGTAACTCGTCGGCAACCCGTCTGCACAATCGCTGCCAGCTGACCGGCCGTCCTCACGCTTACTATCGTAAGCTGAAGATCAGCCGTATCGCTCTGCGGGAACTGGGCTCGAATGGCCAGATCCCCGGCATGGTGAAATCGAGCTGGTAAGGGAGAGACTGATATGAACGATCCTATCGGCGATATGCTCACCCGTATCCGTAACTCGCAAATGCGCGGCAAATCCACTGTCATGACACCGGCTTCCAAGCTGCGTGCATGGGTTCTGGATGTGCTCAAGCAAGAGGGTTACATCCGCGGTTATGAGTCTGCGACTGATGCAAAGGGCCACCCGGCTCTCGAAATCAGCCTGAAGTACTTCGACGGCGAACCTGTCATTCGTGAACTGAAGCGGGTCTCCAAACCCGGTCGTCGCGTTTACATGGGCGTCAATGACATCCCGTCGGTCCGTCAGGGCCTGGGTGTGTCGATTGTCTCCACCCCCAAGGGTGTGATGTCGGACGCAAGCGCACGCGCAGCCAACGTTGGCGGCGAAGTGCTCTGCACCGTCTTCTAAGGAGGCCCCACGATGTCCCGTATTGGTAAAAAACCGGTCGAACTTCCCAGCGGCGTAACTGCTTCTGTGTCCGGCCAGACCATCGAAGTCAAAGGCCCGAAAGGCGCCCGTACCTTCACCGCGACCGACGACGTCACCCTGACTGTTGACGACAATGTCGTCAAAGTTGACCCCCGCGGCAAATCCAAGCGCGCGCGCCAGCAGTGGGGCATGTCCCGCACTATGGTCGCAAACCTGGTTGCAGGCGTGACCTCCGGCTTCAAAAAAGAGCTGGAGATCCAGGGTGTGGGTTACCGGGCTCAGATGCAGGGCAACACCCTGAAGCTGAACCTGGGCTACAGCCACGACGTTGATTTCACTGCTCCGGAAGGTATCACCATTACCGCACCGAAGCAGACCGAAATCGTTGTCGAAGGTAATGATCAACAACTCGTTGGCGAAGTTGCGGCCAAAATCCGCGACTGGCGTCGTCCCGAGCCCTACAAAGGCAAAGGCATTCGCTACAAAGGCGAGTTTATCTTCCGCAAGGAAGGCAAGAAGAAGTAAGGACCAGCAAAATGGCAAACAGCAAACGCACCCTGTTTCTGAAGCGCCGGCTGCGCGTCCGGAACAAGCTTCGCAAGGTCAACGCAGGCCGTCCGCGCCTGTCCGTGCACCGCTCGAACAAGAACATCTCTGTTCAACTGATCGACGACGTACGTGGTGTGACCCTCGCTTCGGCATCGACCCTGGAAAAAGACCTGGGTCTCGTTGGCAAGAACAACGTCGAAGCAGCCACCAAAGTGGGTTCGGTTATCGCCGAACGCGCCAAGGCGGCAGGCGTCTCCGAGGCCTATTTCGATCGTGGCGGCTTCCTGTTTCACGGCAAGGTGAAGGCTCTGGCCGACGCTGCGCGTGAAGGCGGCCTGAAGATCTAAGGATCTGCGCCCTGTGTTCTCGGCTATCCGGGAATACGGGGCGCACCCAAGTCAAGGTGGATGGCGTTCGCGCCATCCCGATGATCCGGGGGCGGGGTCGGTTCGGCCCTTGCCCACCTGGATTGAGTATAAGTCAGGCGCTTGTCGCCAGAATAAAAGGATTGCCTCATGGCAGAACGTGAAAATCGCCGTGGCCGTGGCCGCCGCGAAGAAGAAACACCGGAATTCGCTGACCGTCTGGTCGCGATCAACCGGGTGTCGAAAACCGTAAAAGGTGGTAAGCGCTTTGGCTTCGCCGCTCTTGTGGTTGTTGGCGATCAGAAAGGCCGCGTCGGCTTCGGTAAAGGTAAGGCGAAAGAGGTCCCCGAGGCCATTCGTAAAGCCACCGAGCAGGCCAAGCGTCAGATGATCCGTGTGCAGCTGAAAGAAGGCCGCACCCTGCATCACGACATGCACGGCCGTCACGGCGCAGGCAAAGTTGTCATGCGCACCGCACCTGAAGGTACCGGTATCATCGCAGGTGGTCCGATGCGTGCTGTCTTCGAAATGCTCGGCGTCAAAGACGTTGTTTCGAAGTCGATCGGTTCGCAGAACCCCTACAACATGATCCGCGCCACTATGGACGGTCTGAAAAAAGAGCAGTCGCCCCGTTCGGTTGCTCAGCGTCGTGGCAAGAAAGTCGCCGACATCCTGCCCAAGCGGGATGAAGCACCTGCTGCTGAAGCAGAAGCGTAAGGAGACGGACACATGGCAAAAACCATCGTTGTTAAGCAGATCGGTTCCCCGATCCGCCGCCCCGCAGACCAGCGTGCAACCCTCGTTGGCCTGGGCTTGAACAAGATGCACAAAACCCGTGAACTGGAAGATACCCCTTCCGTACGCGGTATGGTCAACAAGATCTCGCATCTGGTTGAGATCATCGAAGAGCGCGACTAAGCGCTCTCTCGTATGACCCAAACAAAAGAAAGCGCCCCGATTTCGGGGCGCTTTTTTGTTGCAGAGATCAATTCGGGAGGAGGGGGCTATCTACCTGATCCGCCGGGAGAGAGGCCCCCGGCCATCTGGATTATCGGTTTTCAACATCAGCGATGATCACCGGATCCGCGATGGCACAGACGAGGGGCGGCCAGCGGTGGTCGGATGATCAGCCGAAGTAGGTGCGGGCGTCGTAGTAGGGCAGATCAGGGCTGGCTTCAGCCGCGTCCCGGCGGTCGATGATGGCCTGCAGCAGGCGGGTCGCCAGCTCGGCAGTCAGAGGGTAGAGAACCAGCAGCGCCACAACGGTGGTGGAGAGGCCGATATAGCCGCTTGCGACTGCGGTGACGGTTGCGCTTGTGCCGATGAGAGTGCTGAGGAGAGCCATGATCGTGTTCCTTGATGCTGATGTTTTCCTTGTCCTCAATTTGCCATTTGTCTCAAATCGCATCAATCACACGAAAGGATAGTTGGCCGTTCCGGAGGTTAGCCGCCGCATCCCTAGGGTGAAGGAAAACGCCGTTGGAGCGGACATTCGGCTGATATCGGCACCCGTCTGGTGTGGCATCACACTGAAATCAGATGCAACGGCCCGTTTAGATCTGCAGCGCGTGGGATTTGCGCGACTCGCGCAGAAGATGTGCGACACGCTGGAGCCCGGTCGTCAGCCGGTCTTCGGAAACTTCGTGGCTGAGGCAGAGCCGTACCGCTTCCGGTGCGTCCCTGGGCGCGAGCGCAAAACTGCGTCCTTCGCTGACCAGCACCTCGGACTGGGCACATTGGGCACGAAACACATCAGCGCGCAGATCCGGGGGCAAGGGCAACCACAGATGTAGCCCCTGCGGATCAGCCTGATAGGACATTGGCGTGGCACCGGGCGGGGACAGGACTGATCGGGCCAGTGTCTGGCGATGTCGCGCTGCGCGCCGCTGCTGCTCTGCCAGGGTTTCAGCGGTCCCATCAAGGATCAGCCGCGCGCCAATCTCCGCCGTCAGCGGCGGCGCCATCCACAGGCTGAGGTTGGCCGCATGGCGCAGCGCAGGCATCAGCCGTTGCGGCGCCTTCAGGATGCCGACCCGCAGGCCTGGGGCAACGGATTTCGAAAGGCTGGTCACATAGATCGTATGATCCGGCGCATGCGTGGCCAGCGGGGCAGGGCGGTCAGGTTTCAGCGACGCGAATACGTCATCTTCGATCAGGATCACATCGTGGCGCATTGCAATCTCGGCGATCTCGGCGCGACGTTCATCATCTAGGGTCACCGTGGTCGGCGCCTGCAATGTGGGGGTCAGATAAAAAGCGCGGGGCCTGGCATGCCTGCAAAGCGCCTCAAACGCCTCAGGCTGTACCCCTTGCGGATCCATCGCCACCGCCGTGGTGGTCACGCCCAGACGTTCCGCCATCGCCTGAACCGGCATATAGGTCAGCGCCTCTGTCAGCAGGAGATCACCTGCTTTCAACACGCCCGCCACCGCGCAGAACAGCGCATGCTGACCGCCCACCGTTGTCATCACTTCAGATCGGGTGGCATCGACGCCACAATAGGCCAGCCAATGTTGCCAGGCGTCGATATGTCGGTCGAGATCGGCATCCGACTGGTAGTCGAGCAGCGGCGACAAATCACTGCCCTCAGCCAGAGTATGCAGCGCTTGGCGGATATGCGGTTGGGAAAACCCCGCCAGCGGCAGGTTGCGCGACAGGTCAATTGGCCCCAGAGCATCCCGGCGCAGACTGTTGGCGACTCCGCCTTGGTGCACCATCGGTTCGGCCGCCCGTACGAAGCTGCCGCGCCCGACCTCTCCCCGCAGCAATGCCCGCGTCACCGCCTCGGCATAGGCGCGGCTGGTGGTATTTGCGGATACGCCAATTTGATAGGCCAGCTCCCGATGGGGCGGCAACTGGGCGCCGGGCGCCAGCCGCCCGCTTGCGATATCCTCCGCCATCGCTTCCACGATTCGCAGATATTTCGGACCACTGCGTCCGTTCAGATTGGGGAGCCAAATTGCCATCAGATCAATGTTTCAATTGCATGGGTGCAATACTGGGGGCGATCTCCGGTTTGGTCAATGCAATTTGAAGAGGTCTCCAGATGAGTCGTGTTTCCCCCTCTGTCGGCACCGGTATCGCGCTGTCGCTTGTTAGTCTGGCGCTCCTGGGCATCATGCCGATTATCTCCAACCTGCGACCAGCAGTGTTGGGTGCGCTGCCCTTCGCCTTTGCTCTGTCGGTTTGGCAACTGATCTTTGCCCTTCCGTGCTTTGCGGTTGAATACAACCGTGGCACCCGCGGGATCTTCGCCGACGTCCTGTTGCCGAGGCAACGCCGCAGGATGGCGGGGCTGGCCCTATTCACCGGCTGCCTCTTCGGCCTGTCGACCTATCTTTACGTGCTTGGTGTGGAACAGGCTGGTGCCGCCAATGCTGCGATCGCCATTCAGGCCTATCCGCTGTTTGCAATCCTCTGGGAGAGCCTGTTTCTGAAGCGCCGGAAAACCACCACGGAGCTGACGCTGACCTTTCTGCTGCTCGGCGCGCTCTATTATCTGGGCACCGACGGGACGCTGCGGATGTCGGGCCTGTCGCCGTGGTTCCTGCTGGCGCTCGGTGTGCCATTCTTGTGGAGCATTGCCCATGTCATCATCAAGGAAGAGCTGAGCGCAACGACCATCACGCCCATTCAGGTGACGCTGATCCGGGTGGCGATCTCGTCGGTGTTTCTGGCCGGGGTGCTCGGGGTGGCCCTGCCGTCAGGAATGGCGCTTGGCTTTGCGGCCCTGCTCCAGCCGATGGCGGTGCTGATGGGGTTGGTCTATTTTCTGGAACTCATCGTCTGGTTCTACGCAGTGCGCCATATCGACGTATCGCTGGCCAGTTCCATCACCACGCCCTGGCCAGCCCTGACGCTGGCGCTTTCTGTGCCGCTGTTGGGCGACCGGATTGAGCCGCGTCAGATTGTTGTCCTGGTGGTTGTGGTGGCCTGTATTTATGGGCTGACGCTGGTGGGCCTGCGCCGCGCGAGGCAGGTTAATGTCTGAGTCATCTCCTATGCTTGGCGTGCATAGCGGGCAGTCCGACCTGTCAGTTGTTTGCGCAAACATTTCCCCCTATCTCTCAGATGTCACTGAAACAGACATAACTGAGACCACCCGGAAATTCGTCCGGTCAGATAGAGGACTAACACCATGGCACATGTCATCAATACCACCGACACCAGCGTCAATATCATCGCCCGCCTGCGCGGCCTGGCAGAAGAGATTAAGGACAGCTGGGCCCGTCGCGCCGAATACAAACGCACCTTCGCCGAGCTGGACGGCCTGTCCAACCGCGATCTGGCCGACATCGGCGTGCGTCGCTGCGATATCCCGCATATCGCCCATGTTCAGGCCTACGGCCACTGAGCTTTGCCACCCGGGGCGGATCGCAGCACTGCTGCCGTCCCTGGGTCGCCCAAGTGTCAGACCGGCTCTTTCTCCTCCCTCAGGGGCCGGACTGGACGCGCCTCCGCTTTGCGGGGGCGTTTTTGGTTTCTGGGGCGACGATGCCAATAGCCGTCCCGTTGCGACCCCGGCGCGCGCCCGCTCCATGATCCGTTTATGCGCACGTGGTATTCTGCACAGGATCGCGATCACTCGTCGGGCCTGACACCCCCGGCACCTATGACCAGGGCCCCGGCGTGGCAGCCGGGGAGCACGATAATATTATCCACGCACGGGAGAGATCCCGTCCCAACTCCCCCGGCGACGCCGCCACCCTTTACCGGTCGGCCACAGACGCAACGGACACCGCAACAGACCTGCAATAGCAGCAACCGACAGGGCAGAGGCCTTGGCGGGTGTTCGCTGAGGATTTTTGTCATAAATAACTATGAAAAATCGCCCGTCGTGACTATATTTATCCTGCAGGGTGAAACTTACTGAGAGGAGGCACTGTCATGAGTACGAAAAACTATCGCATCCTTCAGACTGTTGGCACAGCTATTATGGGCGCAGCGTTACTCGTTGTTGGTGGCATTGTTATTGCCATGATTATCTGATCGCTCCGGCTGGGCAGCGAAGAAGGCTACTCCCACAATCATACCAAGATGCAGGTTTCCAACAATGGACTGGAAAGCCGCAAAACCGCGTGCGGCGATGTCAGGCCTGAAGTCGCCGTAACCTAATGTCGAGAACGTGACTGCTGAAAAGTATAGATGGTCCCAGGCCGAGGCGGTCGTTTCAGAGGTTGGACCAACAATTCCATATGTTCTGTAGACCAAGGCAAATACGAAAATTGTCTGAGTGATCGAAACTAGCGCGTCGGTAGCCAGCCGTGTTGGGTTTGGCCAAAAGTCATGCGAGGTCAAAAATGGAACCGTCGCGACAACAAGGACAAAGTAGGCTGTCGACCAAAGAGTAAGGACACTGATAGCTGTTTTCTCCAGAAAAGGACGGGTGCCGTCAAAGACTGGATTGAAGGCTTCAAGGAAGATCACGATGCTGACCGCTACTGACGCAATCGTCCACATTTTACGGAGGTTGCTGCCAATAGTACTGGTTTTTCTTGGGAACAAAAAATTCATCAATGTATCAAATGATTGGCTGAGGTGTGGTGATCATGTCCAAAGCTTGCGTCAAAGCAAGTTAAAAGGTCCCTGCTACGCACTGCCTAGCGGACCCCTCGCGGCCCCTCTTGATCCCGCCCGGCATCGGGTCTATACGCCCCCGGTGGTCCTGTGGGCTGCAGAATCAGAAAACCAAGAAACGCCGTGTTTGCCCTAATCCGCTTCGGGGGCAGTTCCGGCAAAGGAGAAGCGATATGAAACTCAATGAACTGCGCGACAATCCAGGCGCCTCCAAAAAACGTATGCGCGTTGCCCGTGGTCCGGGTTCCGGCAAAGGTAAAATGGGTGGCCGTGGTATCAAAGGTCAGAAATCCCGTTCGGGTGTTTCGATCAATGGCTACGAAGGTGGCCAGATGCCCCTCTACCAACGTCTGCCCAAGCGCGGCTTCAACAAGCCGAACCGGAAGTCCTACGCCGTTGTGAACCTGGGCCTGATCCAGAAATTCATCGACGAAGGCAAGCTGGAAGCCGGCTCCATCACCGAAGATACCCTGATTTCTTCGGGTCTGGTGCGCCGCAAGCTGGACGGTATCCGCGTTCTGGCAAAGGGTGACTTCACCGCCAAGGCAACCATCGCTGTGACCGGCGCCTCCAAGGCCGCCGTTGACGCAGTCGCAAAGGCTGGTGGCGCCCTGACCGTGGCAAACACTGCCGCAGCTGAGTAACAGCTTGTGAGCGGCGCCGATGCCGCTTACATAGTCTTCAGTTTTCCATTAACGCCGCCCGAGCCGGAAAACGGCCCTGGGCGGCGTTTTCGCAAGAAGAGACCTTTTTTATGGTATCAGCAGCAGAACAAATGGCGGCGAACACCAGCTGGGCCGCTCTTGGCAAAGCCACGGATCTGCGCAACCGTATCCTGTTTACGCTCGGGCTTTTGATTGTCTATCGCCTGGGCACTTATATTCCCGTTCCGGGGATTGATGCGGATGCACTGCGCCAGTTCATGACCTCGGCAGGGCAGGGGATCGGGGGCATGGTGTCCATGTTTACCGGCGGCGCGCTTGGCCGTATGGGCATCTTTGCACTTGGCATCATGCCCTATATCTCGGCGTCGATCATTGTGCAGCTGCTGACCTCGATGGTCCCGGCGCTCGAACAGCTCAAAAAAGAAGGCGAGCAGGGCCGCAAGAAAATCAACCAATACACTCGCTACGGCACCGTGCTTCTGGCCACGGCGCAGGCTTATGGCCTGGCGGTCTCGCTCGAATCGGGGGATCTGGCGACGGATCCGGGCATGTACTTCCGTCTCGCCTGCATGATCACGCTGGTGGGCGGCACCATGTTTCTGATGTGGCTGGGGGAACAGATCACCCAGCGTGGCATCGGCAATGGTATCTCGCTGATCATCTTCGTCGGCATCATTGCCGAAGTGCCTGCCGCGATTGCCCAGTTCCTGGCCTCCGGCCGATCCGGTGCGATCAGCCCGGCAGTGATCATCGCGGTGATCCTGATGATGATCGCCATCATCATGTTTGTGGTGTTCATGGAGCGCGCCCTGCGCAAGATCCATATCCAGTATCCGCGCCGCCAGGTCGGCATGAAGGTCTATGACGGTGGCTCCAGCCATCTGCCGGTCAAGGTGAACCCGGCAGGCGTGATTCCCGCGATCTTCGCTTCGTCCCTGCTGCTGCTGCCGGTGACTATCTCGACCTTCTCCGCAGGCAGCACCTCCGGCCCGATCATGTCCTGGCTGCTGGCCAACTTCGGTCCCGGTCAACCGCTTTACCTGCTGTTCTTTGTCGGCATGATCGTGTTCTTTGCCTATTTCTACACCTTCAACGTGTCCTTCAAGCCGGACGAGGTGGCCAATAACCTGAAGAACCAGAACGGTTTTGTCCCCGGCATCCGCCCTGGCAAGAAAACCGCTGAGTACCTCGAATATGTGGTCAATCGTGTGCTGGTTCTGGGCTCGGCCTATCTCGCGGCTGTCTGTCTGCTGCCTGAAATCCTGCGTGGTCAGCTTGCAATCCCGGTTTACTTTGGCGGTACCTCCGTGTTGATTGTGGTTTCTGTTGTGATGGACACCATTCAACAGGCACAAAGCCACCTGCTTGCGCATCAATACGAAGGTCTCATTGAAAAGAGCCAGCTGCGCGGTCGGAATAAGAAACGGACACGACGGGGACCTGCACGCCGATGAGCAATATTATCCTTCTGGGCCCGCCCGGCGCGGGCAAGGGAACACAAGCCCGCTACCTGGTAGAATCTCGCAACATGGTTCAGCTGAGCACCGGCGACATGCTGCGCGATGCGCAAGCGTCGGGCAGCGAGATGGGCAAACGCGTTGCCGATGTGATCGCTCGAGGTGAGTTGGTGACCGACCGTATCGTGATCGGTTTGATCCGCGAGAAGATCGAAGAGGGGGCCGAAGGCGGCTTTATCTTCGACGGCTTCCCCCGCACACTTGCTCAGGCGGATGCGCTGGCAGAATTGCTGCGCGAAACCGGCCAGAAACTGGATGCGGTCATTGAGATGCAGGTGGATGATACCGCGCTGGTCGCCCGCATCACTGGTCGTTCTACCTGCGGCGACTGCGGCGAAGTCTACCACGACGAGACCAAGCCCTGGCCCGAGGATGGCAAA
Organism: Phaeobacter inhibens DSM 16374; assembly: GCF_000473105.1. Taxonomy (NCBI): domain Bacteria; kingdom Pseudomonadati; phylum Pseudomonadota; class Alphaproteobacteria; order Rhodobacterales; family Roseobacteraceae; genus Phaeobacter; species Phaeobacter inhibens. The sequence goes on from NZ_KI421498.1 coordinate 3,106,385, forward strand.
TGCGCCAACTGCGGCGGCACCAACCAGAAACGCCGGCCGGACGATAACGAGGAAAGCCTCCGCACCCGTCTGATGGAATATTACAAGAAGACCTCGCCGCTGATCGGCTACTACTATGCCAAGGGCAACCTGCAGCGTCTCGACGGTCTCGCCTCCATCGAAGAGGTACGCAAGAACCTCGGCTGGATCATGGGTGACTGATCGCCGGATCCTATCGGATTTAAAAAACGCCCCGTGCCACCCCGGCCGGGGCGTTTTTTGTGCACGGGTCGTGCGCTGGCGGAAAAACATCACAAATCGCGTTGCGAGCAGTTGACCTTGGGGGAAACTTCGACCCCAGTCTTGCCGACGGGTTGACCATAGTGCGATTTCCACATAGGGAACCCCATCCCTTCTGGGAATCATCACAGGCGCGTGCAATTTCTGCCGCCCTGACCACCTCGAAATGCTGGACCAACGGGCGACACTGCCAAGGTCAAGCGTTGTGAAAAAAGGTTCCGGCGCTACGGAACCGCAACGAAAAGGAAAGTGACACGTGGCACGTATTGCCGGCGTAAACATCCCGACTGCAAAGCGGGTACCTATCGCCCTCACCTATATCACCGGCATTGGCACGACCTCTGCTGAAGCCATCTGCGAAGCCGTAGGCATCGACGCAACCCGTCGTGTGAACGAGCTGTCCGACGCTGAAGTTCTGGCCGTGCGTGAGCACATCGACGCCAACTACACCGTCGAAGGCGACCTGCGCCGTGAAGTTCAGATGAACATCAAGCGTCTGATGGACCTCGGCTGCTACCGCGGTCTGCGCCATCGTCGTAACCTGCCCGTTCGCGGTCAGCGTACCCACACCAACGCTCGTACTCGTAAAGGCCCCGCAAAGGCCATTGCTGGTAAGAAGAAATAAGGGAGGGTTTGATCAATGGCACGCGATAAGACTCGTACCAAGCGCAAAGAGCGCAAGAACATCGCCTCCGGCGTTGCACATGTGAACTCCTCGTTCAACAACACCAAGATCCTGATCTCGGACGTGCAAGGCAATGCGATTTCCTGGTCCTCCGCAGGCACCATGGGCTTCAAAGGGTCGCGTAAATCGACTCCTTATGCTGCTCAGATGGCTGCTGAAGACGCAGGCAAAAAAGCGCAGGAACACGGCGTTAAAACTCTGGAAGTCGAAGTTCAGGGCCCCGGTTCGGGCCGTGAATCCGCACTGCGCGCTCTGGCCGCAGTGGGCTTCAACATCACCTCGATCCGTGATGTGACCCCGATTGCGCACAACGGCTGCCGTCCGCCGAAGCGTCGTCGCGTCTAAGCGACACTGATTATTGCTGGGGCTTTGCGATTTCTGCAAGGCCCCAGTACGCCATTTGAAACCTCGGGCGTCTGTACCTTCGGACATGAGGTATAGACAGGAATGGAGGGACCGCATGATCCACAAGAATTGGGCTGAACTGATCAAGCCGACTCAGCTTGACGTGAAGCCGGGCAATGATCCCGCACGCCAGGCCACCGTTGTGGCTGAACCGCTGGAGCGCGGCTTTGGTCTGACACTGGGCAACGCGCTGCGCCGCGTTCTGATGAGCTCGCTGCAAGGCGCCGCCATCACCTCCGTGCAGATCGACAACGTCCTGCATGAATTCTCCAGCGTCGCCGGCGTTCGCGAAGATGTCACCGACATCATCCTGAACCTCAAAGGTGTGTCGCTGCGTATGGAAGTCGAAGGCCCCAAGCGCCTCTCGATCAATGCCAAAGGCCCCGCAGTTGTCACCGCCGGTGACATCTCCGAATCCGCTGGCATCGAAGTGCTGAACCGTGAGCACGTGATCTGTCACCTCGATGATGGTGCTGATCTGTTCATGGAACTGACCGTCAACACCGGCAAGGGCTATGTCTCGGCTGACAAGAACAAGCCTGAAGATGCGCCCATCGGCCTGATCCCGATCGACGCCATCTATTCGCCGGTCAAGAAGGTCTCCTATGACGTTCAGCCGACCCGTGAAGGTCAGGTTCTGGACTACGACAAGCTGACCATGAAGATTGAAACAGACGGCTCCATCACGCCCGATGACGCGGTCGCCTACGCGGCCCGTATCGTGCAGGACCAGCTGTCGATCTTCGTCAACTTCGACGAACCGGAATCGGCAAACCGTCAGGACGACGATGATGGTCTCGAGTTCAACCCGCTTCTGCTGAAGAAAGTGGACGAGCTGGAACTGTCTGTCCGTTCGGCAAACTGCCTGAAGAACGACAACATCGTCTACATCGGCGATCTCATCCAGAAGACCGAAGCAGAAATGCTGCGCACGCCGAACTTCGGCCGCAAGTCGCTGAACGAGATCAAAGAAGTGCTGTCGGGCATGGGTCTGCACCTTGGCATGGACGTTGAGGACTGGCCGCCGGACAACATCGAAGATCTGGCCAAGAAATTCGAAGACAGCTTCTAAAGAGCGTCTTTGAGGGGAGGGCTCAGGTCCTCCCCGACACATTCCCGGGTTTGGCCGGGGACAGCATGGGCACACGCCCCAAGGTGAGCCGCTGACACGCATCAGCAGCCTGACAAAGCAAAAACGCAGATCAAAGGACTATCAAAATGCGTCACGCACGTGGTTACCGCCGCCTGAACCGTACTCATGAGCACCGTAAGGCCCTGTTCTCGAACATGGCTGGCTCGCTGATCGAGCACGAGCAGATCAAGACAACCCTTCCCAAAGCAAAAGAACTGCGCCCGATCATCGAAAAGATGATCACTCTGGCAAAGCGCGGCGACCTGCACGCCCGTCGTCAGGCCGCATCCAAGCTGAAGGAAGACAAGGACGTCGCAAAACTGTTCGAGGTTCTGGGCCCGCGTTACAAAGACCGTCAGGGCGGCTATGTCCGTATCCTGAAAGCCGGTTTCCGCTATGGCGACATGGCACCGATGGCGATCATCGAATTCGTTGATCGTGATCGCGATGCAAAAGGCGCTGCCGACAAGGCACGTCTGGCCGAAGCAGAAGCTGCAGCTGACGAATAATCAGATCGGTCATCCGACCGGACCTGACCCCCGCTCTGGCAACAGGGCGGGGGTTTTTCGTTTTCGCACGTCGTGCGCCGGGGAGTGAAAGCGGGCGGGTGAAAATGCTGGGTTTTTCCCCCGGAAATCCAGCCTTGTAAAAGAGGACCGCGGTCCGCATATCCTGTTCATTAGAACAATCGGAGTCGTCATGTTTCGCGCAATCCTGACCGCAGCGGGCCTGTTTCTGGCCACTCAGATCCCCTCTACACAGGCGCTCGCGGATACCCGTGTGCCGCAGAATCAGGCAGAGATTTCCCTCGGTTTCGCGCCGCTGGTGAAAGAGGCCGCGCCGGCAGTGGTCAATATCTACGCCAAGATTGTTCACGAACAGCGCCGCACGCCCTTCATGAATGACCCGTTCTTTGATGATTTCTTTCGCGGATTGTCGAAGCCTCAGCCCCGTGTGCAGAACTCCCTCGGCTCTGGCGTGATCCTGTCACCGGATGGAATCGTGGTATCGAATTACCATGTTGTTGGCATGGCCACGGATATCCGGGTGGTGACCACCGACCGCCGTGAATATGCAGCACAGGTGGTGCTGGCGGATCAGGCCAGCGATCTGGCCATTCTGCAATTGGAAGAGGCCGAGGACCTTCCCTATCTTGAGCTGCGCGACAGTGACGGGGTCGAGGTGGGCGAGCTGGCGCTGGCCATCGGCAATCCCTTCGGCGTTGGTCAGACGGTCAGCAGCGGGATCGTCTCAGGTCTGGCGCGCAGTGGCGCCGCCACGGGGGAGGGAATTGGCTATTTCATCCAGACCGATGCGCCAATCAACCCCGGCAACTCCGGTGGCGCGCTGATTGACGTCAATGGCGATCTGATTGGCATCAACACCCGCATCGTGACCCGCTCCGGCGGGTCCAACGGCATCGGCTTCGCCATCCCGGCCAATCTGGTGCGGGCCTTCATGCGGCAGGCCCACGACGGGGCCGAGGAATTTCAGCGCCCCTGGGCCGGGATGATGGGGCAACCGGTGGATGCGGATCTTGCCGCCTCGCTGGGGATGGACCTGCCGGAGGGGATGGTGATCTCCGAACTTCACCCCGCCAGCCCCTTCACCAAAGCTGGATTTGAGGTGGGAGATGTCATTCTGGATGTGGCAGGAGAGGCTGTGAATTCCCCCTCGGAGATGGTGTTCCGCATGTCTGTTACCGGGCTCGGCGATACCGCCGAGGTCACCCGCCTGCGCGCAGGCGCGCGTGAGGTGCTGACCGTCGAGATGATGCTGGCCCCCGATGAACCACCCGCCAACCCGCTCAGCCTTGATGAGGGCACGCCGCTGCCGGGTCTGACCGTGGCGCGGATCAATCCGCAGTCAATCCTGCGATTCCAGCTGCCGATGTCCTCTGACGGGGTGGTGATCACCGACCCCGGTGCCTATGGCAGCCGCGTCGGTCTGCGCGCGGGCGATATCATTCTGGGCATCAACAATGAGGCGATCAAAACGCCTGCGGATGTGTCTGAGGTGCTGGGCAATATCGGTCGCTGGATGAAGGTCGATCTCAACCGGCAAGGCCAGCGGGTCTCGCTGCGCTATCGGCTCTGATCATGGCGGATCTTTTTGACAGCGGCGATGCCGCGCCCCGCCCGGATCCGCAGTCGGAGGTGAACCGCCCACTTGCGGATCGCCTGCGCCCGCAGTCGCTGGCAGAGGTGATCGGTCAAGCGCAGGTTCTTGGTGAGGACGCCCCGCTTGGGGTGATGCTGGCCTCCGGCTCGCTGTCATCGCTGATCTTCTGGGGGCCGCCGGGCGTGGGTAAAACCACCATCGCGCGGCTGCTGGCGCGGGAGACGGATCTGCATTTCGTACAGATCTCAGCCATTTTTACCGGTGTGCCTGATCTGAAGAAAGTGTTTGAGGCGGCCAAGATCCGCCGCCAGAACGGGCAGGGCACGCTGCTGTTCGTGGATGAGATCCATCGTTTCAACAAGGCCCAGCAGGACGGTTTTCTGCCGCATATGGAGGATGGCACCATCCTTCTGGTCGGGGCCACGACCGAGAACCCGAGTTTTGAACTGAACGCCGCTGTGCTCTCTCGCGCGCAGGTGCTGGTGCTGGAGCGATTGTCGCTTGCTGATCTGGAGAGGTTGACCCAGCGGGCCGAGCAGGAGCTGGATCGCGCCCTGCCGCTGACCGCGGATGCGCGGGACGCGTTGCAGGAGATGGCGGATGGGGACGGGCGCGCCCTGCTGAACCTGATCGAACAGGTCGCCGCCTGGAAGGTGGACAGCCCGCTGGGCCGCGAGGCGCTGGCCACCCGGCTGATGCGGCGGGCGGCGAAATATGACAAGTCCGGCGATGAACATTACAACCTGATTTCCGCCCTGCATAAATCCGTGCGCGGCTCCGACCCGGATGCCGCACTCTATTGGTTTGCCCGCATGCTGGAGGGCGGCGAGGATCCCAGATACCTGGCCCGCCGCCTGACCCGGATGGCGGTTGAGGACATCGCGCTGGCCGACCCGCAAGCGCAGGGGATCTGTATCCAGGCCTGGGAAACCTATGAGCGTCTCGGCAGCCCGGAGGGCGAGCTGGCGCTGGCACAGGCAGTGATTTATTTGGCCCTCGCGCCCAAGACCAACGCTGGATACATGGCCTACAAAGCGGCGCGGCGGCTGGCGAAACAGACCGGCAGTGCGCCACCGCCGAAGCATATCCTGAATGCGCCAACCAAGCTGATGAAGTCGCAAGGTTACGGTGACGGATATGACTACGACCACAATGCGGCGGATGGGTTTTCAGGGCAGAACTATTTTCCCGACGACGTGCCGCGCCCGGTGCTGTACCAGCCGGTTGAGCGGGGTTTCGAACGGGAGTTGAAGCGCCGGACCGAGTATTTCGCCAATTTGCGCGCCAAGCGGAACAGCTGATCCGGCTTTGCGTGGCAAAGCCGGTGCCTGCGGCGCGAGTATTTGGGGAAAGGTGACAGGGCCTGCTCCGGTGCTGCAATGCTGCCATGCTTGCGCGAAACTTGACATCCACGCGCCAGCCGGCGACAGACCGTTGATGGTTTTTTCGGTTCTATATGTGGCCTTGGGCGGTGCGATCGGTGCTGCCTGCCGCTATCTGGCCGGTTTGGGGATCACCCGCCTCTTTGGGGTGGGAGAGTTCCCGGTGGCGATTCTGGCGGTGAATGTGATCGGCTCCTTTCTGATAGGCGCCTTTGTTGTCACTGCCGCCCATAAGGGGCTGACCCACCTGAGCCCTTTTGTGATGACTGGCCTTTTGGGCGGTTTCACAACGTTTTCGGCCTTCTCGCTTGAGACGGCCACCCTGATCGAGCGCGGTGCCTTTGGGCAGGCTGCGCTCTATGTGCTGTTGTCCGTGGGCCTGTCGGTCGGCGGACTGTTTTTCGGCCTGATGGCCGCCAGAGGAGTGTTCGCATGAGCGGCGTACAGATGATTACCGTCAGTGAAGACGACGCAGACCAGCGTATTGACCGCTGGCTGCGGCGGTTGTTCCCGCATGTGAGCCAGGGGCGGATCGAGAAGATGTGCCGCAAGGGCGAATTGCGTCTGGATGGGGGACGGGTGAAGGCCAACAGCCGCGTCGCAGCCGGGCAGGTGGTGCGCGTGCCGCCGCTTGGGGCAAGCGACCTGAAACCGGCAGAGGCACCGAGCTACCGGATTTCCGAAGCGGACGCCAAGATGATCCGGGGCTGTGTGATCTACAAGGACGATGCGGTTATCGTGCTGAACAAGCCGGCAGGTCTGGCGGTGCAGGGCGGCAGCGGCACCACCAAACATGTCGACGGGCTGAGTGCTGCCTTGCAGTTCGACGCCGAGGAAAAGCCGCGTCTGGTGCATCGTCTGGACAAGGACACCTCAGGTGTGTTGGTGCTGGCGCGCACCCGTCTGGCGGCGCAGTCGCTGACGGCGGCGTTCCGGCATCGTGCCACGCGCAAGATCTACTGGGCGCTGGTGGCGGGTGTCCCTACGCCCTATCTCGGTGAGATCAAATGTGGGCTGGTGAAGGCACCGGGACACGGTAAATCGGGGGAAGGCGAGAAAATGATCGCCATCCATTCCAACGAGGTGGACAGCACACCCGGGGCCAAACGCTCGCATACGCATTATGCCACGCTCTACCGCGTGGCCAGCCGCGCGGCCTGGGTTGCAATGGAGCCGATCACCGGCCGCACCCATCAGCTGCGCGCGCATATGGCTGAAATCGGTCACCCGATTGCCGGTGACGGCAAATACGGCGGGTCCAGTCAGGAAAACCTCGGCGATGGCTGGGGGGCGCAGTTGGGGGGGATTATCTCCAAGAAGCTGCATCTGCACTGCCGTCGCATGGCGTTTGAGCATCCGACCACGAAAAAACCGCTGTCGATCACGGCGCCCTTGCCTGACCACATGAAGGACAGCTGGGACACCTTTGGCTGGTCCGAAGATCTGGCGGCAGAAGATCCGTTTGAGAGCCTGCAGTAACGAGGTTCATGACGATGAGCGGTGATCTGCGTTTGATCCTGTTTGATGTGGATGGCACCCTGGCGGACAGCCAGGGCGCGATCACTTCGGCGATGAGGGCTGCATTTGACGGGGTCGGGCTGGCGGCGCCGAGCCGGGCGGAGATTCTGTCGATCGTCGGTCTGTCACTACCTCTGGCGATTGCCGAACTTGCCCCGACGCTGGATGCCAGTGTTCAGGCGGAATTGGTTGAGGGCTATAAGTCTGCTTACAAATCCGCCCGTCTGGCCGCAGGCGCAGGGCATTCGCCGCTCTATTCCGGGGCGGCGGAGGTTCTGGCGGAGCTGAACGCCGTGCCCGAATACCTGCTGGGGGTGGCCACCGGAAAATCACAGCGCGGGCTGGATGCGCTGATCGCGTCCCACGACCTGCGCTGTTTCGTGACTCGGCAATGTGCCGATCATCACCCGTCAAAGCCGCATCCGTCCATGGTGCTGCGGGCGATGGCCGAGACCGGGGTACTGCCTGAGCATACTGTGATGATCGGCGACACCAGTTTTGACATCGATATGGGCCGGGCTGCCGGCGTGCGCACCATCGCCGTGAACTGGGGTTTCCACCCGGCGGACCAGCTGGGTGCGGATTACATTATCGACAGCTTTGCCGACCTAGCACCGCTGTTGCAGCACATCTGGAAAGACTGACGATATGAGCGAGTGGAAACAGAAACGATTCTGGAAAGCTGTCTCCGTGGCCGAGACCGAAGATGGGTTTGCGGTGGAACTGGACGGGCGGCGCGTAAAAACTCCCGCAAAAGCTGCGCTTGCTGTGCCGGGCCGCGAAATGGCCGAGGCAATTGCGGCGGAATGGGACGCGCAGACCGAATCAGTTAACCCAAACACCATGCCAGTGACCCGTTCGGCCAATGCCGCAATCGACAAGGTGACACATCAGCACGCGGCCGTTGCGGATATGCTGGCCGAATACGGCGATTCCGATCTTTTGTGCTATCGCGCAGAGATGCCGGTTGAGCTGGTGCAGCGCCAGGCCGAAATCTGGGACCCGGCGCTGGATTGGGCGGCGGAGACTCTCGGGGTCCGGCTGGAGCCGCGTTCTGGTATTCTGCATGCACCGCAGAATCCTGAGGCGCTGGCGCATCTGCGCCGCTTAGTCCATGAAATGACACCATTTCAGCTGGCAGCCTTCCATGATCTGGTGGCGATGTCGGGGTCTCTGGTCCTTGGGTTCGCAGCGACAAGGAGCTGGCGCCCGGCGGATCAGATCTGGGAGATGTCACGGCTGGATGAGCTGTGGCAGGAACAGCAATGGGGCCAGGACGAAGACGCTCAGGCCACTGCGGACCTGAAACGCGCGGCGTTTTTACACGCTAAGCGGTTCTACGATTTTTCCTGCTAGCGCAATTAATTACCCAAAACGCGACGTTGCCGCAAAATTCGTTCGTGGCCACGAAAATGTTCTCTATACGGCCATCGAAATTCCTGATCACGCACTTGACGTTTGTTGATGAATGCGACCACACTTGGTCGCGAAATGGGGAAAATCCTGTTTCAACACCTATCTCCGGCATGGCTGGTGCCGGGCAAAAAGAGCCGCCAAATAGGCGGACAATCAGGAAGAGGTAAACATGAAGAATAAGGTAATTTTGGGTGCGCTGACTGTTGCTGGTCTGGCCGCCGGTGCCGCTGCGGCGGGGACGCTGGACGACGTCAAGGCCCGTGGCAAGCTGAACTGCGGCGTGACCACTGGTCTGGTCGGCTTTGCAGCGCCCAATGCCAATGGCGAATGGGAAGGTTTTGACGTTGCTGTCTGCCGCGCAGTTGCTGCGGCTGTACTGGGCGACTCGACCGCCGTCGAATTCGTGCCCACCACCGGCAAAACCCGCTTCACCGCTCTGGCCTCCGGCGAGATCGACATGCTGGCGCGCAACACCACCTGGACCTTCAGCCGCGATGTCGACCTGAAGTTCGAATTCGTTGGTGTGAACTATTACGACGGTCAGGGCTTCATGGTTCCCAAGGAACTGGGCGTGTCCTCCGCGAAGGAACTGGACGGCGCGACCGTCTGCATCCAGACCGGTACCACAACCGAGCTGAACCTGGCGGATTTCTTCCGCTCCAACAACATCAGCTACGAGCCGGTTCCGATCGAAACCAACGCTGAAGCACAGCAGCAGTATCTGGCTGGTGCCTGCGACGTCTACACTACCGACGCCTCTGGTCTGGCGGCGACCCGCGCGACCTTCGATGATCCTTCGGCGCATGTTCTGCTGCCCGAAATCATCTCCAAGGAGCCGCTGGGCCCGCTGGTTCGTCACGGCGACCACGAGTGGGGCGACGTTGTGCGCTGGAGCCTGAACGCACTGGTTGCAGCTGAAGAGCTGGGCGTGACCTCCGCCAACATCGGCGAAATGGCTGCTGGTACCGAGAATCCGGAAATCAACCGTCTGCTGGGCACCGAAGGTACCCTGGGCGAGATGCTGGGTCTGTCGGCTGACTGGGCGAAAAACGCCATCGGCGCTGGCGGCAACTACGGCGAAGTCTTTGCGAAGAACATCGGCGAAGACACTCCGATTGGTCTGGCACGCGGTCTGAACGCACAGTGGACCGAAGGCGGCCTGCTCTACGCACCGCCCTTCCGCTAAGAACGACTGAGGAAAGGGCGCAGGACCAACCTGCGCCCTTTTTTCCTACCGACCTATCCTAACAAAAACGCTTGAGGTCTGACGCGAGCAGGGAACCAACCCCGCCGATCAGTTGACCTATAAGCCACGGGGATCACACATTCATGTCAACTCTCACTGACCCTCCAAAGGCACAGTTTCAGCTGTCCATGTTGGTCAACGATACCCGCTATCGTTCGTTGACCTTCCAGGCGATTGCTGCACTGGTTCTGGCCTTGGCCATCTGGTATCTGGGGAACAACCTAATTCAGAACCTGCGGGCCGCGGGTCTGAATATCTCATACGGGTTCCTCGGGGATCCATCCGGTTACGATATCAACCAGCGTCTGATCGAATACGACAGCCAGTCCAGCCATGCGCGCGCCGCAGTTGTTGGTGTTCTGAACACGCTGCTGGTGGCCGTTCTTGCCTGTATCACTGCCACCATCTTTGGTGTGGTTGCGGGTGTTCTGCGCCTCTCGAACAACTGGCTCGTCTCCAAATTGATGGCCGTTTATGTGGAAATCTTCCGCAATATTCCGGTTCTCATCTGGATCATCATCATTTTCACCATCATGACCGCCGTGATGCCGGGGCCTCGGGAATTCCGGGGTGACAACGCCACGTCGAGCATGCTGTTTGACCTCTTTGCCTTTACCAACCGGGGTGTCTACATCCCGATGCCCTGGTTCGAGAGCGGTTTCTTCGCCTCAGGTGCGTTGAACTGGCTGGTGGTGATTGCGGCGCTGGTCGGGTCCTTCCTTGTGATGCGCCGGATTGAGGCCAACGCGACCAAGACGCAGGAAAAAACCGGCGTGCGTCCCAAAACCAAGCTGATTGCCCTTGGCGTCTGGCTGGTGCCTCTGGCGCTGGTCCTGTTTGTCATGGGCCTGTCCTGGGAAGTGCCGGAGCTGAAAGGCTTCAACTTCAAAGGCGGTATCAAGATTGGTGGGCCACTGATTGCCCTGTGGTTTGCTTTGTCGATCTACACCGGTGCCTTCATCGCGGAAAACGTGCGTGCGGGTATTCAGGCGATCAACAAGGGTCAGACCGAAGCTGCCGCAGCGCTGGGTCTGCGTCCGGGCCGGATCATGAACCTCGTTGTGCTGCCGCAGGCGCTGCGCGTCATCATTCCGCCGCTGATCTCCAACTTCCTCAACATCACCAAGAACTCCTCGCTGGCGATTGCTGTGGGCTATGCCGACATCACCGCGACCCTGGGAGGCATCACGCTGAACCAGACCGGCCGCGCCATCGAATGCGTGCTGCTGCTGATGTTGTTCTATCTCACTGCGTCGCTGCTCATCTCCATGGTGATGAACGTCTACAACGCATCTGTGAAACTGAAGGAGCGCTGAGACATGAGCGATACACACGCACAAACTGTCGCCTTTGTCCGCGAAACCCAGATCCCGCCGGCACCGCCGCCGGGCCGCGAGACCGGGGTCTATAAATGGATCCGCGAGAATCTGTTCTCCAGCGTCCCCAATTCGATCCTGACACTGGCGGCGCTGGCGCTGATCTATGCTCTGCTGAGCAGCACTCTGCCGTGGTTGCTGAACGGCGTCTGGACCACCAACTCGCTCGCGGAATGCCGTGAGGTTCTGGATGGCAAGCTTGGCGCCTGTTTCTCGGTCCTTAGCGAGCGTTGGAACCAGTTGCTCTATGGCTTCAAATACCCGGGGACGGAATATTGGCGCCCTAATCTGGCGTTGGTGCTGTTGCTCGTCGCGCTGGCACCGGTGCTGTTCTTTGACCTGCCGCGCAAGCTTTTGGCCTTCACTGCGATCTATCCGTTCCTGGCCTTCTGGCTGATCTGGGGTGGCTCCATCCTGGTGCCGATCGTTGCCCTGCTTGGCTTTGTCGCTGCTGGGTTTGTGTTCCAGAAATTCGGCAAGGGCAGCTTTGCTCTGGGGTTCTTCGGTGCGATTGTTGCTGCGGTCGTGGTCTGGAATATCGGCGGCTTTCTGATCCCGGAGGGGGCATCTGACAACGCAATGCTGTCGGCTGTACCCTCGCGCGATCTGGGCGGCTTCATGCTGAACATGATGCTGGGTGTCACCTGTGTGTCGCTGTCGGTGCCGCTGGGTATCGCGCTGGCGCTGGGGCGTCAGTCCAACATGCCGCTGATCAAGTGGATCTGCGTCGTTTTCATCGAATTCGTGCGTGGCGTGCCGCTGATCACCCTGTTGTTTGTGGCATCGGTGATGCTGTCCTACTTCTTCCCGCCAGATGCCACCGTGGACCTGTTCCTGCGTGTGGTCATCATGATCACCCTGTTCTCTGCGGCCTATATCGCCGAAGTGATCCGGGGCGGTCTGGCCGCGCTGCCCAAGGGGCAGTACGAAGCAGCAGACAGTCTGGGGCTGGATTATCCGCAGGCGATGCGCCTGATCATCCTGCCGCAGGCTCTGAAGATCTCGATCCCCGGTATCGTGAACGTGGCTGTTGGTCTGTTCAAGGATACCACGCTGGTGTCGGTCATCTCGATGTTCGACCTGGTGGGCATGATCCGTGGCCCGATCCTCGCCTCCACCGAGTGGAACGGCGTTTATTGGGAACTCCTCGGCTTTGCCGCCTTCCTGTTCTTCATCGTCTGCTACGGCATCTCTCAATATTCACAGTGGCTCGAGCGTCGTCTCGCCACCGATCACCACTAAGGAGTTCAACATATGTCTGAACTTATGTCCGACCGCGCCATCGACCGCTCCAAAATGCAGGTGAGCGACGAAGTTGCCATTGAAATCAACAATATGAACAAGTGGTATGGGTCCTTCCATGTGCTGCGCGACATCAATCTGACCGTCAATCAGGGCGAGCGGATCGTGATCGCGGGGCCGTCTGGGTCTGGTAAATCCACCCTGATCCGTTGCCTCAATGCGCTGGAAGAGCACCAGCAGGGCAACATCATGGTGGATGGCACGGAGCTGTCCAACGACCTCAAGAACATCGACAAGATCCGGTCCGAGGTTGGCATGGTGTTCCAGCACTTCAACCTGTTCCCGCATTTGACGATTCTTGAGAATTGCACGCTGGCGCCGATCTGGGTGCGCAAGACGCCCAAGAAAGAAGCCGAAGAGCGCGCGATGCACTTCCTGGAAAAGGTGAAGATCCCCGACCAGGCGCATAAATATCCCGGTATGCTCTCCGGCGGTCAGCAGCAGCGTGTGGCGATTGCCCGCTCACTCTGCATGATGCCGCGGATCATGCTGTTTGATGAACCGACATCGGCGCTGGACCCGGAGATGATCAAAGAGGTGCTCGATACAATGATCGAGCTCGCGGAAGAGGGCATGACCATGCTCTGCGTCACCCACGAGATGGGCTTTGCCCGTCAGGTGGCGAACCGCGTGATCTTCATGGATGCGGGCCAGATCGTGGAACAGAATGAGCCGGAAGAGTTCTTCAACAATCCGCAGAGCGAACGCACCAAATTGTTCCTGAGCCAGATCCTCGGTCACTGAGGGGCGTCTGGTATAACATTGGAAAGGCCGGGCATTTGCCCGGCCTTTTTTGTTTGGCGGCTCTGGTTGGGATCACTGGCAGGGGGCGCTGCCCCCTGACCCCCGGAGTATTTACCGGAAAGATGACGGGGCGGGGTTGTGCCGGTTTTTAGCCGTGGCGTGCAAAGATCTCGCTGTTGCCGTCTGGCCGGATCAGCAGCGTGGCAAAGGGCTCTGTGTCGTCGCCCATCTCCATGCCGGGAGAGCCGATTGGCATGCCGGGCACACTGAGACCCAAGGCATCGGGACGTTCGGCGAGAAGGCGGGTGATATCTTGTGCAGGCACATGGCCTTCAATCACATAGCCCGCAACCATTGCAGTGTGGCAGGAGGCCAGCGCATCGGTGATGCCAAGCCGGGACTTCATCTGCCAGAGTTGATCATCGGTGACATTCCGGACCTCTGTCTGGAAGCCCGAGGTGATGAGGTGGCCCACCCATCCGGTGCAGCAGCCGCAGCTGGGGGACTTCATCACTTCAATCAGCGGGGTGGCGTCCGTGGTGTCCGTGGTGGCCAGTGCGCCTGTGGCGAGGGGCAGAGTGGCGGCCGCGGTCAGTAGAAAGGATCGGCGGTTCATATCAGGGAGGCTCCGTTTGCGGTGGTCTCGACCTCCCGATGCTAGAGGATATCCGAGAGAGGGGGCGAATGGGTTCCCGCGTGGGAGCGACAGGATGCCACAGATGCGTTGGCCCACGCCCAACGGGAGCGGTTGCATGGTGATGCAGCCACGACGGGCGATAGGCCCTGCGGGTGCGGCGGGAGGCGCTTTGAAGATGGGCGTGGCCGGGCGTGTCGTCAGGCGCCCAGCAACTCACGCGGGACAGTGAATTCGGCCACCTTGCCGCTGCTCCATGTCAGATCGGCCCAGCGGTCGATGTCGAAGCGGGCGATCAGCGTGGCACCGGTGGGGAAATCGTCAAATCGGGAATGATCCGGTGGGTGTCGGACGATGGAATGGGCAAAGGCGGCGAGCCCGGGGTTGTGGCCCAGGATCAGCACCCGCTTGTGTTCCGCCTCGCGCAGGACTTGAAACAGGATTTCCGCGCTGGCGTGATAAAGCCGTTCGATGAAGACCGCAGGCGCGCCAAGCTCCATCAGATCACAGGTCTCGCGGGTGCGCTGCGCCGAGGAGGAGATCACCTGATCCGGGATCATTCCGATTTCGCGCAGCCAGGTGCCAACGGCCGCGGCGGAATGGCGGCCGCGGTTGTTCAGCGGGCGGGCGTGGTCGCTGGGGGCGGAGGTATCCCAGGCGGATTTGGCGTGGCGGGTCAGGATCAGCGTGCAGGTCATTTTATGTGAAAATACCTCATGTGATGGGCGGATTGCGCCGGGAGACGGTCAGCGCCTGCGCTCAGTGGGCAGGCACGGCGGGCGAGACAGCCCGCGGACAGGCAGGACGCGCCTGCAGGGCTGTCCAGATGGTCGTGGCAGGCGGCCAGATCATAGGGGCCGCCGTCGTTCAGGGCGGCCACAGGACAGGCGGTCAGGCAGGGTTGGGTATCGCAGCTGAGGCAGGGGGCCTCGGCCCGTGGTGGGGGCGGCAGGTCCAAATGGGTTGTGAGATAAAGCGCGCCGCGAAAGGAAATCATCATACCGTAGCGATCATGCACCAGCATTTGCGACGGGGATGTGAAACAGCGGCCCGTTGCCAGCGCCCAACCCACAAAAGGCGCATAGGGCGGGCCTGTGAAGGGAAAAGCCGGTATGGCCTGCCACGCCTCCGCCAATGCGGTGATGACGCGGCGTGACCAGCGATCAACCGGGTCGGCGGCGCCATCCTGCGCCTCCGGACTGCTGCGAAACTGTGGCCAGAAGGACGGCGCCGTGCCCAGCAGGATCAGCGTGCCGTGTGGGACGCCGGGGGCAGCGTGCTGGGGCTGGGTGATGCCTGGACTGCGCCGCATCTCCGCCGGTGTCGGATGGAAGCCGCCGTAGATATCCAGCCCAAGCTTTTCGGCGGCTGCTTGCAGCCGGGTGTAGCTTTGGGTGGTCGCAATAGGGTCAGCGACAGGTGCCGTTGCGGTATCCATGGCAACGGCCCTGTCCGTGTCGGGGGGGCTGGTCATGGCCACAGTCTAGCGCAGTTTTGCCGGTTTCCCTAAAGGGATTTCGCCGTCGTCAATCGCGCGCAAAGGCGCCGCTCGTGCCTGCCTCGCCCGGCAAGGCGGGAATCAGGTTACGACCAGAAGGTTCGAATAGGAGGGAGATTGGGCCGAAGGTCGGGATGCCTCAGGGGCGGATCATCGACCCGGCCCCGTGGTCGGTGAACAGCTCCAGCAACACCGCATTGGGCACCCGCCCATCCACGATGGTGCAGGCCCGCACGCCACTGCGCACGGCAGCCAGTGCGGTTTCGGTTTTCGGAATCATGCCGCCGATGATCACACCATCGCGGGTCATTGCCTCGACGTCGGCGGCTTTCAGTTCGGTCACCACCTCGCCTGCGCCGTTCTTGACGCCGGAAACATCGGTCAGCAGCAGCAGGCGGTCGGCCTTCAGCGCAGAGGCAATCGCGCCTGCGGCGGTGTCGCCGTTGATGTTGAAGGTCTCGCCATCGGGGCCCGCACCGATGGGGGCAATGACCGGGATCATGTCCTGTTCAAACAGGTGGTGGAGCACGGAAGGGTCCATCTGCGATGGGGTTCCGACAAAGCCCAGATCCGGGTCCGCCTGGGTGCAGGTGATGAGATTTGCATCCTTGCCCGAGAGGCCGACCCCAGCGCCGCCCTGACGGTTGATGGCTTGAACAATACGCTTATTCACCACGCCGGACAGCACCATTTCGACCACTTCCATTGTGGCGGCATCGGTGACCCGTTTGCCGTTCACGAAATCGGATTTGATCTGCAGTTTTTCCAGCATGGCATTGATCATCGGGCCGCCGCCATGAACGATGACCGGGTTTACCCCAACCTGCCGCAACAGCACGATGTCGCGGGCAAAGGTTTCCATCGCCTCGTCGCTGCCCATGGCGTGGCCACCGAGTTTGACCACGACGATGGCGCCGTCATAGCGCTGCAGATAAGGCAGGGCGCTTGAGAGGGTCTCGGCTGTAGCAATCCAATCGCGGTTCATGTCTTGTTTCTTCATCGTTGCAATCCCTGGAACTGGCCGCAGCAAGCGGCGCAGGCGGCGGTGCCATGGGGTTTGTGTTACGCGGTTCTGTCCGCTGTGCCAAGCATCGGTCGGAGTATTCGCCCCATTGCGGTTGTCTGTTGTGGTGCTAGGTTCGCCTGAACGTGCTGATGATGCGGTGCGGACCGTCTGACTGTCAGACGGAACCTCGGTAGTGGCTTTGGGCCAAGGATGGTGAGATGTGCAAGAAAACCCTTTTGTTGACCGGTGCAAGCCGGGGCATTGGCCATGCGACGGTGCAGCGGTTCAATGCCGAAGGCTGGCGGGTGATCACCTGTTCGCGCCAGCCCTTTCCTGCCGAATGTCCCTGGGGTGGAGGGCAGGAAAACCATGTGCAGGTGGACCTGTCCGATCCGACCGACACAATAAATAAGGTAGGTGAAATACAGGAGCTGCTGAACGGGCAGCTGGATGCGCTGGTTAACAATGCCGGCGTCTCGCCCAAGGGGCCGGAGGGGGAGCGACTGAACACGCTGGACACTGACCTGATGACCTGGGGCAAGGTGTTCCACGTGAATTTCTTTGCTTCCGTGGTGCTGGCACGGGGGCTGAAGGATGAATTGGCCGCCGCCAAGGGATCTGTTGTCAATGTGACCTCGATTGCCGGCAGCCGGGTGCATCCGTTTGCGGGGGCGGCCTATGCCACCTCGAAGGCGGCGCTGGCGGCGCTGACCCGCGAGATGGCGCATGACTTCGGCCCTCTGGGCGTGCGCGTCAATGCGATCGCGCCGGGGGAGGTGGAGACCGCGATCCTGTCGCCGGGCACAGATAAGATTGTCGAGAAACTGCCGCTGCAGCGGTTGGGCCAGCCAGAAGAAGTGGCCGCAGCGATCTATTATCTTTGCTCTGACGAAAGCTCGTATATCTCGGGCGCGGAGATTGAAGTGAACGGCGCCCAACACGTCTGATATCGGCTCTACCTTGCGCATTAGAGACAAAACGCCCCCGGATCAGCGGATCACGGGGGCGTCTGTCATTTCACTGAATGGGACTGGCGTCATTCAAGCCCGGCGATGATGGACCGCAGGGTGGCAATGCCGTCGCCTTTCTCCGAGGAGGTCATCACGATCTCCGGATAGGCGGCAGGGTGTTTGGAGAGGGCGCTGCGCACCTGTTCCATCACGACGGCCCGATCCTTGTCCTTGACCTTGTCCGCCTTGGTCATCACGCATTGGAAGGTCACGGCAGAGCTGTCGAGCCGGGTCATGATCTCGTCATCGACCTTCTTGATCCCATGGCGGCTGTCGATCAGCACAAAGGCCCGGCGCAGGGTCTGACGGCCGGAGAGATATTGTTTCAGCAGGCGCTGCCATTTCTCGACGATAGGTAGGGGCGCATTGGCATAACCATAGCCCGGAAGGTCGACCAGATACAGTTCAGGGCCTTGGGTAAAATAGTTGATTTCCTGCGTGCGCCCCGGCGTGTTGGAGGCCCGCGCCAGACCTTTGGTGCCGGTCAGCGCGTTGATCAGGCTGGATTTGCCCACATTGGAGCGGCCGGCAAAGCAGACCTCAATCCGGTCGGCAGGCGGTAGGCCGGACATCGCAACCACGCCTTTGACAAATTCCGATTGTCCGGCAAACAGTTTGCGACCCTTTTCGGTCATGATTTCATCTGGCGTTTCGGCCAGGGGGAACGGCATCTGCATCAGAGCACCTTTACAGTATCGCCGACGCGGATCGCGCCGTCTTGGATGACCTCTGCATAGACAGCAAAGTCCTGATGACCCCAGGTGTCGCGCAGGGTCTTCAGCGTATCGGCGTCGCGGACGCCGGTCTCGGGATTGGTCGTGGTGGCCAGACAGCGCACGGTACGTTCGCGGACGGTCAACACCGCCTCGCCAATCTGTACATTGCGGCCGATCCAGTCGTTTTCTTCCCAGGCGGTGCCTGTGTCGAACCAGATATTGCCGCGCCAGCGCTGCGGCGACAGCGGATGACCGATGGCGGCTTCCACTGCGCGGTGAGACGCCCAGTTGCATAGGCTGATCGACGGGAAATCGCTGTCGGTCATGCCCCGTCCCGGCACCCGCAGAATGCGGGCGGAGGCGGCGCGGTCTT
This sequence comes from Phaeobacter inhibens DSM 16374, assembly GCF_000473105.1. Classification (NCBI taxonomy): domain Bacteria; kingdom Pseudomonadati; phylum Pseudomonadota; class Alphaproteobacteria; order Rhodobacterales; family Roseobacteraceae; genus Phaeobacter; species Phaeobacter inhibens. The sequence continues at coordinate 3,125,228 of NZ_KI421498.1, forward strand.
CGGGCATCAGGGGGCGTACCCAGTCAAGGAACCGGGGCAGGTCAGCCGCGCTATCAGGGGTGAAGGTCAGCGCATCCTGTGTCGGATGGGTCAGTGTCACCTTGCCCGTGGCCGTGTCGTAGCGGGCTTCTACCGCCATCAGCTGCGGTGCCTTAGCGACACGGCTGAAGTTGGCGCAGGGCACCCAGGCGCTGCCGTCAGCCTTGGAGGCCTCATGGGCGACCGCCCAAACGCGATCGCCGGGCAGACACTGCCCGGCGACCAAAGAGGCGCTCTCCAGCGGCTCCCGACCATGTGATTTGATCGGATGCCGCCAGATATGAGTTATGCCTTCGCTCATTTCTTTTCAGCCTTTGGCGTCTTTTTGAAGCCGGATTTGATATTGCCGAACACATCGGGTTTGTAGCCGTGGCTGCGCATAATCAAATACTGCTGCGTGAAGGTGATGGTGTTGTTCGCGATCCAGTAAACCACCAGACCCGAGGCAAACCCACCCAGCATGAACATGAAGACCCACGGCATCCAGGCAAAGATCATCTGCTGGGTCGGATCGGTCGGCGCCGGGTTCAGTTTCTGCTGTAGCCACATGGAGATACCCAGGAGAATCGGCAGAATCCCGATGAAGATCGTCGCCATCAGCGTGCCCTCGACCGGGGCTGCCATCGGCAGCAGGCCAAAGAGGTTCATGATGGACGTCGGATCCGGCGCGCTCAGATCCTGGAACGGACCAAAGAAGGGCGCGTGACGCAGTTCCAGCGTGACGAAGATCACCTTGTAGAGCGAGAAGAAGATCGGGATCTGGATCAGGATCGGCAGACAGCCGGCGGCCGGGTTGACCTTTTCCTTCTTGTAGAGCGCCATCATCTCCTGCTGGAGTTTCTGACGATCGTCGCCCGCCTTCTCCTTGATCTCCTCCATCCGCGGCTGCAGCTCTTTCATCTTCGCCATGGAGGCATAGGATTTATAGGCCAGCGGGAAAACAAGAAGCTTGATCAATACGGTCAGGCCGATGATCGCCCAGCCCATGTTGCCAATCAACGCGTTCAGCCAGTGCAGAACCGCAAAGATCGGCTTGGTCAGGAAGAAGAACCAACCCCAGTCGATGCTGTCGAGGAACCCCTCAATGCCGTCTTTCTGATAGCCGCGAATGGTGGCCCATTCCTTGGCACCCGCAAACAGCATGGTGGTGACTTCAGAGGTGTCGCCAGCGGCAACGGTGACGGTCGGCAGCACGATATCGGTCTGATAGATCTCGCGGCGCTCATCGAATTTGGCGATGGAGCGGAAGGCCTGACCCGGCTCTGGCACCAGGGTCGACATCCAGTAGTGGTCGGTGAAACCGATCCAGCCATTGGTTTCGACCTGGGTCACCTCGGCGCGGGCACCGCTGCGGTCGTCCACTTCGAAATCGGTCATGTCGTCATAGTCGATTTCGGCGAGGGTACCGTCGGCCATGCCAATCACGCCCTCATGCAGGATGAAGAAGTTCTTCAGATCCTGCGGTTCGCCATGGCGGGCCAATGTGCCGTAAGGCGCCAGCGCGACCGTGCTGCCGGAGGCGTTGGTCACCGACTGCGTGATGGTGAAGAGATAATCCTGATCGACCGCAATGGTGCGGTTGAAGGTGAGGCCCTTGCCATTGTCCCAGGTCAGGGTGACCGGGCTGTCCGGCGTCAGGGTCGCGTCGCCTTCGGCCTGCCACAGGGTGTTGGCTCCGGGCACATCATCAGGGCCAAGACCGGCACCCGGTGCCCAGCCATAGAGCGCGTAATAGGCATTCGGATCGCCAGCAGGGGACAGCATCTTGACGATGGCGGCATCCTCTTCCAGCGAGACGCGGTAGTCCTTGAGAGACAGGTCGTCGAGACGACCGCCCAGCAGGGAGATGGTGCCGGAGACGCGGGGCGTTTCGATGGCGAGACGCGGCGCATCGGCGGCGGTCTCAGCCTCGGCGGTGACAGCGGCGCCTTCGCTGCCAGCTGCGGGGCTGGCGGCGGCTGGTGCGCTCACAACGTCGCCTGCAGGTGCGGTCTCTGCAACAACAGCGTCCGGCTGGGGCTGCGGTTCTGGCGGTGGGAAAAAGACATACCACCCCAGAATCACCAGGAAGCTAAGCGCGGTTGCGAGAAGAAGGTTCTTGTTCTGATCGTCCATTGGGGACTGCCACCTCGTGTATGGAATGACAGGGTGTGGTTCAACAGAGATGCCCCCCAAAGGTCAAGCGGAATCGCCCCCATGGCGGCCTCGCGACGCGGTTGACGGGGTATTTCCCTGTATCGCTGCTATAAAATACGGGATTGCCACCTCACGATGGACGGGAGGGCGGGCGAAAGGACCGGAAGAGCGGGCCGAGGCCTGGCCCGCATTGGATCCGTATCAGGCCCGATGCCGGGGCGAAGAGGATTGGGGTGACGGAACAAGGTCTGGGGAGGATTGGCAGGTCAGGCGGGCGACGTGCGCAGACAGGCGGCCTTCAGTTGAGCGGACTGATCATGGTCAACGGTCGCGCGGGGCAGGCAAGGCGGCTGGATGCCCTGCGCAATGTCTGCCCAGGTTAGCTGCCCTGATTGGCTCCCCTGACGAGTTGCCCTGTTAGTTGCCTTGGCGCCCGATGGTTGGGGCCTCTTGCAGCTTGGCCTCATGGGCGGCAATCCAGTCAAGCGTCTGGTCAAAGGGCATAGGGCGGCCGATGCCAAAGCCCTGCACATGATCACAGCCCAGCTGAGACAGGAGCGCGTGTTCGCCGACGGTCTCCACCCCCTCGGCGAGGGTGGCCAGATCCAGCCGTTCGGCCATGGTCAGAATCGCCGCGATCAGTTTCTGCTGTTCGGGATCGCGGTCCGCCTTCATCACGAAGGAGCGGTCAATCTTGATGCGCGAGACGCGGAAGCGCTGAACCGCTGCGATAGAGGCATGGCCGGTGCCAAAATCATCCAGATCAATGCCGCAGCCCAATTCGCCAAGGGCGGCGATATTGCGCACGATCATATCATCCGGACGATCCGTCATCACGGTTTCGAGGATCTCGATGCTGAGCCGATCCGGCGTGAGGCCAAACCGCTCCAGCTCCCAGGTGATCCGTTCCACCAGATTGGCGTTGCGCAGCTCATCAGTGGCGAAGTTCACGCCAACAGAGGGCACATTGAGACCAGCGGCATCCCAGGCCTTGAGTGCGGTCAGCGCGTTGTAGAGCATGATTTCACTCAAACGTTCCATCAGACCGGCGCTTTCCAATGTCGGGAGGAAGGACATCGGCGCGATCATGCCGCGCACCGGATGGGCCCAGCGGGCCAAGGCTTCAAATCCGGAGACGCGGCCGGTGTCTGTGCAGATCTGTGGCTGGAACCAGGCCTGGATCTGGCCATTCTCCAGTGCCTCGGTCACCTCGTCCAACATATCGCCGCGCGCCTTGCTGCGCTGATCCATCTCGGGAGAGAAGGCGCGAATGCCTGAGGGGCCGTTGTTCTGGGCGTCCAGCAGCGCGGTACAGGCTGCGCTCATCCAGTCGTTGCCGCTTGGCCGGGGGGTGCGGCTGTGCAGGCAGAAGCCGATTGAGCAAGATACGTAGAGCGAGGCGCCATCTACGGCAATCGGCTCTTCGATGGAGGCCTGCAGGCGACCGGCCATCTGGATCGCCAGTTCGAGATCCATTTGCAAGACTGGTGTCAGGCAGATGGCAAAACGCGAATCGCCGATGCGGGCGACGTAATCCTGCGGGCGCAGGATAGAAATGATGCGGTCGCCACAGCGGTTGACCAGCTGATCGGCGGTTTCCTGTCCGTGGCGCTGTGCCAGTTCCTTGAAATCATCCAGTTCGACGATGAAGACCGCAGACCGCAGGCCGGTATCGGCAGCGCTGTCATATACTTCGGAAACGATTTCCTTGAACCCGTCACGCATCATCATGCCGGTGAGGCTGTCGCGGGGCATGGTTGGGCGACGGAAATAGGCAAATCCGCCTGAGGCCGCAAAGATCAGCGGCAGACCGAGGGCCACGGCCAGCAACGCGGCCTCGCCGGCCAGCCAGAAGGTCGCCAGTGTCATAGCGGGTAAAAACGCAAGCAGCGGCGGCCCGAGCAGCACCGGGGCAATCCGTTTCCTGACCTGTGTCAGCGTCTGCGACAGCGTTTTTGTCATCTGTAGACCTTTCACCTACGGCATATAGTGCCTGCTGTAGACTAAGGTCGCGGTCTGACCGGCAAGTTAACGCAAATCAGGAATCTCATCAGAATCTGCCCCCAAATCGGGATTTTTCAACATAAGCGCAGAAAAATCGAACAGTTTGGGGTCCAGCAGATGCGACGGGCGGGCGTTCATCAGGGCGCGGAACATCACCTGACGGCGTCCCGGGCTGTTTGATTCCCACTGATCGAGGATCTGCTTGACCTGCTGGCGCTGCAACCCATCCTGACTGCCGCAAAGATCGCAGGGGATGATCGGATAATTCAAGGCCTTGGCGAATTTCTCACAGTCCACCTCGGCGACATGGGCGAGGGGGCGAAACACGAACAGATCGCCCTCTTCATTGACCAGTTTCGGCGGCATGGTTGCCAGACGGCCCCCGTGAAAGAGGTTCATGAAAAAGGTTTCAAGAATGTCGTCGCGATGATGGCCCAGCACCACCGCAGAGCAGCCTTCCTCCCGCGCGATCCGGTAGAGGTTGCCGCGCCGCAGACGCGAGCAGAGCGCGCAAAACGTGCGGCCCTGCGGGACCTTATCCATCACGATGCTGTAGGTGTCCTGATATTCGATGCGGTGGGGAACCCCCATCTTTTCCAGAAACTCCGGCAGCACAGTGGCCGGAAAACCGGGCTGCCCCTGATCCAGATTGCAGGCCAGAAGATCCACCGGCAACAAGCCGCGCCACTTCAGTTCATAGAGAACCGCGAGCAGGGTATAGCTGTCCTTGCCACCGGAGAGACAGACCAGCCATTTCGGTGTGCTGCCATCCTCGCGCCGTTCCACCATGCCATATTGGTCGATCGCCTCGCGCGCGTAGCGCACGATCCGTTTGCGGAGCTTCTTGAACTCCGTAGTCGAGGGGGCGCCGGCGAACAGCGGGTGGATATCGTCCAGATCATCATCAAGCATGGGCGCGCCCTAGCCGAGGATCGGCGTTTTGCCAAGAAGAAAAGGCTCCGAAGACCCGTTGCAATGGCCCGGATGGGGGATGGGCGGCGTGGCAGAGTCATCCAAAATCGGGGCCGTTGCGTAGCCAAGGGCAAGAGGAACAAGACAAAGATGAGGTGTGAGACATGGCAATTGCGACGGAAACACCACGCCGGTTTCGGATCGGCCGCTGGGCGGCTCTTGGCGCGGGGGCGGCAGCTGTTGCGGCACTGGCGTCCTGCGGGCGGCCCAGTCTGACAGATGAGAAGCTGAGTGATAAGACCTTCAATCTGGAAGAGTATTTCGAGGGCAAGACGGTTGCCTATGGGCAGTTCGCGGATCGGTTCGGCACTGTTCGGCGCCGGTTCAAGGTGGATATTACCGGTGAATGGGACGGCCGTGTACTGACGCTGGCGGAGGATTTCCGCTACGCCGATGGCAGTACCGAGCAGCGGATCTGGTCGCTGACCAAGACAGGCGAGAATACCTGGGAGGGTAGCGCCGATGGGGTGCAGGGCATCGCCAAGGGGGAAGAGCGCGGTGATACCTTCAACTGGGGCTACACGATTGATCTGCCAGTGCCCGGTGGCGATACCATGCGGGTGACGTTTGATGACTGGATGTGGCTTCTGGAGGACGGCAGGTTGCTGAACAAAGCGTATATGAGCCGCTATGGCGTCACGCTGGGTGAGGTCACGATCTTCTTTGAGAAGCTCTGAGCGGATTACTTGTCGCCTGTAGCCGTGTCGCGTGTTCTGCGGTCATGTTCGGGGTCACAGCCGGGCACCGGGTCATAGCCATCCCCACCAAGGGGGTGGCAGCGGCCGATCCTGCGCGCGGTGAGCCAGGCGCCCCGAATGGCGCCGTGTTTCTCCAGTGCCTCCAGCGCATAGGCCGAGCAGGTGGGCTGGTATCGGCAGTTAAAGCCAACCCAGGGGCTGAACAACAGCCGATAGGCGCGCACGGGCAGAGCAAAGAGATGGGCGAGCGGAGTCATGGCGCCTAGATAGGCGCGACGGCGCCCCATAGCAATCTGCGGGGGTGTCGCGGCTGCGGAGTAAGGCGCAACGGAAGGCGCGGGCCTTGCCTGTTGTGATTACTTGCCGTGAATTTTCTTCAGCGCGTAGATAAGATCGTTTTTCAGATCGTCGAACGGGCGGTCAGCGGTTTCGCCTGCACGGCCTATCAGCACGTAGTCCCAGCCGGTGCGGCCGTGGATTGGCAGAATCATCCGCGCCACCTCGCGCAGTCGGCGTTTGGCGCGGTTGCGGGCCACCGCATTGCCGACCTTCTTGGAGCAGGTAAAGCCCATGCGAATGCCATCGCCGACGGAATCGTCCGCGTGGCGTTTGCGGCCCTGAACCATCATCCCCTTGGTGCCCTGACGTCGGGCGCGCGCCGCCGCGAGAAAGTCGCGGCGTTTGGCGATTACATCAGGTTGCGGGCGGGGCAGGGGGTGGGTCAAACTATCAGATACGCAAACGGACACCGCCGGAGACCTGATCCCTTGGGCAGCTGAGCCATCCTTGGGGGTCTCCGGCGGTGTCATGTCTGTCTGAACAGAACTGGGCGCGATTACGCGCTCAGCGACTTACGACCGCGTGCGCGGCGTGCGTTCAGGATCTTGCGGCCTGCCTTGGTGGCCATGCGCGCACGGAAGCCGTGGCGGCGTTTGCGAACCAGGTTCGAAGGCTGATAGGTGCGTTTCATCGCTCCGGTCTCCAACTGTTTACATCGGGACGGCGCGGAATCGGCCACCCGGGGGTCTATCTCGAAGCCCGGTCTCTAGAAGGGAATGACCTGCGAGTCAAACCCCAACGCGGTTGTTTTCTGCGTGAAATGCAACATTTCCATGAAAACCGGACGCTGGAGGCTCTCTAACAGAAGAGAATTGTAACAGACAGGGGGCAGATTGGTGTTTGGCTCACTTTTTCGCAGGGGATGATCAAGCGGACGTGAAGAGGCGGCGTCTATGCTCGTACAGGGCCCATTTACCGGATAGCCAGAGACAAAGGCCTGCGGCGGCGGTACCCCCAGCCCCGGCCGCAGCTGCGGAACAGTATATGACCGGCCAGCCATGGCCCAAGACAGCAGGATTTACAGAAGATGTCCGATCAGTCCGACCAGCCAGATATCGCAGATCGTTCTGGGGGCGTGGCCCCGGCAGGCGAATCGGGAGGGCGGGGCAAGAAGACGCCTGCGCTGACCCGGTTCCTGCCACTGGCGCTGGTGCTGGTGGTGGCGGTGATCGGCGCGATGACCCTGGGCGACTATCTGACGTTTGAGACGTTGCGCGACAACCGGGTGGCGCTGATGGCGTTTCGCGATGATAACTACCTTGGCCTCGTTGGTCTGTTTGTTCTGGCCTATGTGGTGATTGTCGTCTTCTCGCTGCCCGGTGCTGCGGTGGCGTCGGTCACTGGCGGGTTCCTGTTTGGACTGGTTGCGGGCACGGTGTTCAATGTGTTGGCGGCCACGGTCGGGGCTGTTGGCATCTTTCTGGCGGCGCGCTGGGGGCTTGGGGCGATGCTGACCCACCGGCTGGAAGCGGCGGAGGGACGGGTGCGTATCCTCAAACAGGCCCTGCGCGAGAATGAGATCGAGGTGCTGTTGCTGTTGCGGTTGGTGCCTGCGGTGCCGTTTTTTGTCGCCAATCTGCTGCCCGCGCTGGTTGGGGTGAAGCTGGTCAATTTCCTGTGGACCACGGCGGTTGGTATCATCCCCGGCGCCATCGTCTTTACTTGGATTGGCGTGGGCCTTGGCGCGGTGTTTGACCGGGGGGAGACGCCGGATCTGTCGATCCTGTGGGAGCCGTTTGTGATCGGGCCGATCCTTGGCCTGTGTGTCTTGGCGGCACTGCCAATCCTGCTGAAGAAACGCCGTCCCGCGACCCCCGGAAAGGAGCAGTGACCATGCAAGAGCTAACCTGCGATCTTCTCGTGATCGGCGCCGGGTCGGGCGGTCTCTCTGTTGCGGCAGGGGCCAGCCAGATGGGCGCCGACGTTGTGCTGCTGGAAGGGCACAAGATGGGCGGCGATTGCCTGAACTACGGTTGTGTGCCGTCGAAATCGCTGCTGGCCAGCGCCAAGGTCGCCTATGGTCAGGCCCACGCCAGCGCTTATGGTGTCGCGGATCAGATGCCGGTGGTGGATTACGCTGCCGCCAAGGATCACGTGCAGGACGTGATCGCCACCATTGCGCCGGTGGACAGTCAGGAGCGGTTTGAAGGCTTTGGCGTGCGGGTTATTCGCGCCTATGGCCGGTTCGTCGATGATCGCGTGGTCGAGGCGGGAGAGCACCGCATCACCGCCCGGCGCATTGTGATTGCCACGGGCTCCTCTCCGCTCGTGCCGCCCATCGATGGGCTAGCGGATGTGCCGTATTTCACCAACGAAACCCTGTTTGATCTGCGCGAGCGGCCCGATCATCTGCTGATTATCGGCGGCGGCCCCATCGGTATGGAAATGGCGCAGGCCCATATCCGGCTGGGCAGCAAGGTGACCGTCATCGAGGGTGACCGGGCGCTGGGCAAAGATGATCCGGAGCTTGCGTCCATCGTATTGGACCAGTTGCGCGGTGAAGGCATTGAGATCGCCGAGGGCGCGCAGGCTGAGACTATTGCCTCCACCGAGGGTGGCGGCATTCGCGTCACCGCAAAAGATGGCCGGGTGTTCGACGGCAGCCATCTCCTGATGGCGGTCGGGCGCAAGGCCAATATCGACAAGCTGAACCTGGAGGTCGCAGGCGTTGAGACCAATCGGGCAGGCGTGGTGGTGGATGACAGCCTCCGCAGCAGCAACCGCCGGGTCTATGCCATTGGCGATGTGGCCGGTGGGATGCAGTTCACCCATGTGGCCGGCTACCATGCGGGCGTGATCATCCGCTCGATCCTGTTTGGGCTGCCGTCGAAGGCCAAGACCAGTCACATTCCCTGGGCGACCTATACCGCGCCGGAACTGGCGCAGGTTGGCCTCACGGAGGCGCACGCACGCGAGAAACATGGCGACCGGCTGGAGGTTGCACGGTTTGACTATCACCACAACGACCGCGCGCTGGCAGAGCGCAAGAGCAAAGGTCTGATCAAGGTGATGGTGGTCAAGGGGCGTCCTATTGGGGCCTCTGTGGTCGGGCATCAGGCGGGGGAGCTGGTGGCGCTGTGGTCCATGGCCATCGCCAATAACCTGAAGATGAGCCAGGTCGCGGGCATGGTGGCGCCGTATCCCACCATATCGGAGGTGAATAAACGCGTCGCAGGGGCCTATTTCTCGCCACGGCTTTTTGATAGTCCAATGGTGAAACGAGTGGTGCAAATTGTGCAGCGCTGGCTCCCGTAACGCCGGAAGGGGCTGAATGCTCAACACGCTTTCAGGCAGATTCCTGATCCTGACCACGGTCTTCGTGATGTTGGCCGAGATCCTGATCTTTGTGCCCTCCATCTCTCGGTTCCGGCTCGACTATCTGGCAGACCGGCTGGAACGGGCGCAGATTGCGTCGCTGGCGCTGCTTGCAGATGATATGCTGGAGACCGAGCTGGAGGCAGAGCTCTTGGAAAACGCGGGCGTTTTCAACGTGGTTCTGCGACGGGATGAAGTGCGCCAGCTGGTGCTGTCTTCGCCGATACCGGCTCCGATATCGGGCACTTATGATCTGAGGATGAGCAGCCCGTTTGCGCTGATTGGCCATGCGATGCAGCGGCTGGTGACGCCGGAAAATCAGATCATCCGGGTGATTGGCGCGCCAGTGCGTGACGCCGGGCTGCTGATTGAGATCACGATTGAGACGGACGGGCTGCGTGATGCGATGATCGACTATGGCGTGCGCATTCTGCTGCTGTCGGCGGTGATCTCCATCTTTACCGCAGTGCTGTTGTTTGCGGCGGTGCGCCGTTTTATGGTGAAACCGATCAAGGGCGTCATCGGCTATATGCAGCGCTATGCCGCCGCGCCGGAGGACGCCCGCGGCATTATCCACCCCAGCGCCGGGGTGCGCGAGCTGCGCGAGGCCGAAGAGGCGCTGATGCAGTTGCAGACCGAGCTGACGCAAGCGCTGAAACAGCGCGAACGGCTGGCGCAGCTCGGTGGCGCGGTGGCCAAGGTGAGCCATGATCTGCGCAATATCCTGACGTCGGCGCAGTTGTTCACCGACCGCATCGAGATGAGTGAAGACCCGCTGGTGCGCCGCCTCGCGCCTAAGCTGGTGAATTCGATCACCCGCGCGGTGTCGCTTTGTGAGGGGACGCTGGCGTTTGGCCGGGCGGAGGAGCCGGCGCCAACCTTTGGCCGCGTGGCCCTGTATGGGCAGGTCGAGGATATTCTGGAGAGCGAGAGCCTGGCAGGCGGCACTGAGGGGCGGATCCGGTTCCTGAATGAGGTGCCTGTGGATCTGAGCCTGCGGGCCGATCCCGAACAGCTGTTTCGGATCGTGATGAACCTGGTTCGCAACGCGCGTCAGGCGATCGAGGCCACGGGGCAGGAGGGGCAAATCACCCTCTCTGCCCGCGAAGACACTGAAAGCTGGTGGATCTCCGTTGCGGATACTGGCCCCGGTCTGCCGCCAAAGGCGCGGGAAAACCTCTTTACCCCGTTCCAGGGCGGCATCCGCAAGGGCGGCACCGGCCTGGGCCTTGCCATCGCCGATGAGCTGGCGCGCGGTCATGGCGGCATGGTGGTTCTGCGCGAAACCGGTCCGGAGGGCACCGTGTTTGACATCTGTCTGCCCAAGGGCGACGGGACTCTCTGAGGGTTTATCGTGGGTAAGACGCGCCGGACGCGCAAAAATGCGAAAGGCTGACATTTTAGGCTTGCACCCGCGCGCCGCTGCGCATAAACCCCGCCGCAGTGGACCGATAGCTCAGCTGGATAGAGTACTTGACTACGAATCAAGGGGTCGGGGGTTCGAATCCTCCTCGGTCCGCCACTACCTCCTTTTGATACGAACAGATAGTTCTGCCTTTTGCGATAGAGCGTTTCTATTGTGACTGCACGTAGGCTTTGTTGCACAAATCGGGATTTGAGCGCACTTTTCCTTTCCCCAGACGGACTTATCCTACGGGCTCTGTGAGTGGTATGCCGAGAGCGCTGTAGCGGTTGAGCACCGCGATCGGGATCTGGAGTTCAGCGACCTGTCGGTCGAAGTCTCGTGCCATGATGCCTTGGTCAACGCGTTTGACACAGTCCATCCGCTGACCGGCAGGGCAGTGCGCATCACTGTCCCGAAAGGGCTGCTTTCGACGGGGCCTCGGCGGTGATAGCCGGTCAACTTGTGCCAGAGTGCCCGTCCAGGATATTTGCAGGCCCTCACGCCGTTTGTGCAGCAAAGCCATAGCGCTCATTCTTTTGGGTCGTTCTCCGCAGGAGGTGTGTTTGTTGGCTTTTGGGATGGCTGATCGGCATCCAGTTCAGATTGATCCGCCGCAAGAGCTGCCGTTTCGGGCGTAGACCCACGCGCGAGTGGCTTGGCTTGGAACAAGGCCTTGTTTTCGGCGGTGACGGGTGGCGCGATCTTCAAGCGCAGCAGTGCAAATAGGACAAGCAGGATATGCGCTACCCCGGTAATTGCAAACAGGCTGGTCGCGCCAAAGGATGTCATTGCAAAACCCGCAACGGTTGGCCCGACAATCGACCCGATCCCAAACACCAGCAAAAGCCCCCCACTGACCTGAATGAACGTGCCCGGCTCTGCATGGTCGTTCGCGTGGGCCACAATCACCGGATACATCGAAAATACCGTTGCCCCAAAAAGCGCCGAAAGCGCGAGCACGACGAGCGGTTGCGTGGCGCCAGTGAACAGAAACAGAGCATCCGCCAGCAAGGCAAAGACAGTGACGCCAATCAGAACCTTGCGGCGGTCAAATTTGTCTGAGGCAATACCAACAGGGATTTGCATCGCGGCCCCGGCAAGGATGGGAATACTGGCAAAGAACGCGATGTCGTCGAGTTCCAGCTGGATCCTCGCGGCATAAACAGCCGCAAGTGTCCCGAAGGCAGCATTTGATACGCCAACCATCAGCACCGCAAAGACGGCAATGGGTGAGTTTTTCCATAGACCTCGCAGATCCAAGGAAACCTGTGTCAGTGGGCGCGGCGTTGTGGTAGCGCTGATCGCGGTCGGCAAGAGCGCCAGACAATAGACCATAGCGGCCAGTACAAAGAAGAAATACCCGTTTGAGTCTCCCAGCGTCAGTACCATCTGCCCCGCGGTCGTCGCAGCCAGGTTGACCATTGTGTAGATGCCGAAGATGCGACCACGCGAGGATGCATCCGCGCGTTCGTTTAGCCAACTTTCCACGATCATTGCCGCCCCGGCAAAACAGAAACCGGATAAAGCCCGTACAGGTATCCAGACCCATGGCGTGATCAGTACCAGCGACAGCAAGACGGCAATCGCTGCAATTGCGCACATCGCACCAAAAGCACGGATATGACCGACGCGGGCGACCAAGGCAGGCGTTCGCATACATCCGGCGACATAGCCAACCGCCCAGCCTGTACCCAGCAAACCCAAGGAAGCCGCCGTAAATCCCTCGGCTTCCCCTCTGATCGGCAAGATCAGTCCATTGACCCCACCGGCAAACAGCAGGAAGGCCGAGCCCATGAGAAGCGCTGAAAGCGGAAGTAAGCTGCGTACCATGATCGATTAATCCCTCAAAGCCACTTCGCAAACTTGAATATCAGAAACAGCGCTAAGCCACCTACGGCTGACACCCCGGCCAGTACCCAAAACGCAGATGGCGCGGTCGTTCCTGGCATTCCGGCCACATTGACGCCAAAGAGGCCGGTCAGAAAGCCAAGCGGCAGAAAAATTGCCGCCACAACCGACAACACATAACTGTTTCGACTGAGAGCATGCGCGCGATCCGCATCGATATGGTCCCGCAATGCAGAGAGGCGGTCGCGTGTCGCATCAAGTTCTTCAACAATACGTCGAGTGCGGTTCGCAGTCTCACGCAAGAGTGCCAATTCATCTGGCGCAATAATCCAGTTTTCCAATGTGGCAAGCATAGATATCGCCTCGCGCTGTGGATTGATGAACCGGCGCATTTTGATGACAGCTTGCCGTATATCTCCGAGCTTGCCAGTTGGTATACGCCTGCCTTCTGCAATAGCTTCTTCCAGTTCATCCGTTTGTTCCTCCAGTCCAAGTGAAACAGTCTCGATGCGGCTTGTAAGCCCATACGTGAGCTCTGCTAAGAACTTGCCGGCGGTTTCAGGGGCCGCCCCTGCTTCGGCGGATTGTCGGATGGAATCTAACGCCCACACTTTTCGTATCCGTGCCGACACAATCGCATGTTCAGTGATCCACATACGGAGTGACACCATATCTTCTGGATCGGACTCCGGGTTCAGGTTGACGCCGCGCAAGTTCAGGATCAGGCCGTCATCCAATCGTTCACAGCGAGGACGTGTTTCACTTTGCCAAAGTGCGCGGGCAGCGATGTCCGGCAGATGCTCCTTCGCCCATGGACGCAGCGCTTCATCTTGCGAATTGACGTGTATCCAACGGTAGCCTTGGCTGGCATTCAGGTCCAAAGGGCCGCCACCGATCGCTGTCGCTTTGCCTTTTTCAACATCGAAAGCCGCTATTGGCGTGATACTATGCATGTCCATCTGGCTAACCTACGGTCAAAACTTGCTTCCAGCCAGATACTAAACGCGAGTGCGCAAACTGCAGGACACTGGCCGCGACGATCATACACATGATCCCTTATTAAAGGTTGCCGACAAGTTTGAATACCATGTCATTCTTGTTCTGATGGGCAGCGTTGGGGTGATCACCTTGCTTGCCATGGTGTGGCTTTTTTCGGGATCTATGATGCCGTCTTTGTCAATTGGGATGTCAAGAACTACCATGCGGTGCAGATTCTGTTCGGCATCGTCATGACGTTCTGATTGCGCTGGAAATTGGCAATTCTATCCTGCGACATATCCGCGAGCATTCGACCATTGTTCAGGCGAGAGCGGTCATCCTGATCGGCATGATGGCTGTCGTTCGCGAAGTGATGATCATCGACCTTTCGGTGGCTTCCCCTTGGCAAATTGCAGCACTGGGAGCCGTCGCAGTATCGCTTGCCAGCGCATATTGGTTCATGCGCGACAATTGATAGAGCTGGTCACTGCACAGCCTGTCGTTCGCCATTTCATCTCAATGACAACGGCATTGCGACATGAATGGAAACAACATGTTGGGAAGCTTGCCGATGGTGTTCGGCGGCTGGAAGTTTCATAGTCATACGAAAGCAACATGAGGATTCGCCACATGCTCGTTATCGGTTGGCAGGAACGGGTGGATTTACCCTTGCTCGGCCTCACAAACCTGAAAGCCAAAATTGACACTGGCGCGCGGACATCGGCGCTGCACGCGACTGACATCGTCGAGTTTGAACGGAATGCCGCGCCATGGGTCCGGTTTCATACGCGTTTCGATGATGATGCGCATGACACGGACGTCGAATGCCCGATCCATGATCGTCGTCAGATTACGAACACAAGCGGTGTTCCTGAGACCCGTATTGTTATTCGTACCAAATTTCGCATTTCTACACACCTTTGGAAGATTGACCTGTCACTGACAGAACGCACGGAGATGAAGTTTCGGATGATCGTTGGGCGCACTGCCATGCGGCGACATTCGATCCTTGTCGATCCCTGCAAACGAAACTTAACGACCCCCACCAGACCCAAGCGGCCAAAGGAGAAGTCATGAAAATCGGTATGCTCGCTCGCAACCCAGAGCTCTATTCGCACAAGCGATTGGTCGAGGCCGCTGAAGAGCGCGGGCATCAGCTCGACATCATCAACACCTTACGCTGCTACATGAATATCGCCTCACGGCGCCAGGAGATCTACTATAACGGGGAAAAGCTAGAAGGGTATGATGCGATCATTCCCAGGATTGGGGCCTCTGTCACATTTTACGGAATGGCGGTCCTGCGCCAGTTTGAAATGATGGGCGTTTATCCTGTGAACGAAAGTGTGGCGATTGGCCGTTCGCGTGACAAGCTGCGGTCGATGCAGCTGTTGGCGCGCGATGGCATTGGCTTGCCAGTGACGACCTTTGCACATGATCCCAAACAAACCGAAGAGGTTTTGGAATTGGCTGGTGGCGCGCCTTTGGTCATCAAGCTGCTTGAGGGGACGCAGGGTTTGGGTGTTGTGCTGGCTGACACGGACCGGTCCGCAAAATCTGTGATTGAGGCATTTCGTGCGACCAAGACCAATATCCTTGTGCAGGAGTTCATCAAGGAAGCTGGCGGTACTGATATCCGCGCCCTTGTGGTCGGGGGTAAGGTTGTGGCGGCCATGCAGCGTACCGGTGCTGAGGGTGAATTCCGCTCGAACCTGCATCGTGGCGGATCGGCCAAAATCATCAAACTGTCGCCTGAAGAGCGCTCAACCGCTGTGCGGGCGGCAAAATCGATGGGGTTGAATGTTTGTGGGGTTGATATGCTGCGTGCCAATCACGGGGCGGTCGTGATGGAGGTCAATTCCTCACCCGGTCTGGAAGGCGTCGAAAAGGCTTCTGGTATTGATATCGCAGGCAAGATTATCGAGTTCATTGAAAAGAATGCCAAACACGGTGCGACAAAGACCAAGGGCAAGGGCTAGTGAAAAAAAGACAAGGTTTCACAATCGGCGACACTGTTGTTCCTGCCGGGAAACGTTTGACAGTCGATATGCCCGTCAGCGTGTTGTCCGATCACACGCCGGTTACGATGTCAGCCCATGTCATTCATGGCAAAGAGGCCGGTCAGACCGTTTTTGTCAGTGCAGGCATTCACGGCGATGAAGTGATCGGCATCGAGATTGTGCGCAGACTGCTGGGCTCGCCGAAATTGCGCGGTTTACGGGGAACACTGATCGTTGTGCCTATCGTCAACTCCTTTGGGTTTATCAATAAATCCAGATATCTGCCCGATAGACGGGACTTGAACCGCTGTTTCCCGGGAAGCGAAGGCGGATCGCTCGCGGCGCGATTGGCAAATCTGTTTCTCAGCGAGATAGTCGCGAAATCGGACCTCGGCATCGACCTGCACTCGGCAGCTATTCACCGGACAAACTATCCGCAAATTCGTGTGACACCTGAGGACCGCGATATGCGCAAACTGGCCGAGGTATTCGGTGCCCCAATCATCATGAAATCGCCATTGCGAGATGGATCGCTGCGCAAGGCCGCCGATGATCTTGGCAAGAAGGTTCTCCTCTTTGAGGCGGGCGAAGGTCTGCGATTTGACGAAACATCTGTGCGGGCAGGGCTGGTTGGTATACTACGACTGTTGAAATCACTCGATATGATACCGGGTAAGGGTATCGTCCCTGCCAAAGCGCCACCGCAATTCTGCCCATCAAGCAAGTGGTTACGCGCGCCGATGGGCGGATTGTTTCGCAGCTTTAGATCAGACGGGGATCTTGTGCGGGAAAACGATGTGCTGGGGTCGGTGGCTGATCCCTTTGGTGAGGAAGAACGGGACATCAAAGCACCCTTTGGTGGCATCATCGTTGGACGGGCGGTCATGCCTGTCGTCAATGAGGGTGACGCGGTATTCCATCTCGCGCGCGTCGGATCTCTCAAGGAGGCCGAGAGCAAGCTGGACGAACACGCGACCCAACTCTCAGATGATCCCATGTTCTATGAAGACGAAATCATCTGATACTCATTGGTCCAATGCGCCTTTTCCAGCAATGATCTTTTCGTGAAAGCCAGCAATGCGCCTGAATCCGGTTTCCGATTGCTTTGCCGAGTTTAGGTTAGGGTCAGGACTCATAACCAGAATATGATGGTTGCTGCGAGGGCGATTGCGGAGAGGAATACGGTTGGTGATCTGTCGTAGCGGGTTGCGATGCGCCGCCAGTCCTTGAGCTTGCCGAACATTCTCTCGATGCGGTTACGTCGTTTGTAGCGGCGCTTGTCATACTTGACGGTGTTCGTGCGCGACTTGCGGCCAGGAATGCAGGGCCTTGTGCCCTTGTCCACAAGGGCGTCACGGAACCAATCAGCATCGTACCCTCTGTCAGCGAGGAGCCATTCAGCCTCAGGAAAACCATTCATCAAGGCGGCTGCACCAGTATAATCACTAACTTGTCCTGTTGTGATGAAGAGGCGGATTGGTCGTCCGCTGGTGTCTGTGATTGCGTGCAGCTTGGTATTCATACCGCCCTTGGTCAGCCCGATCAGGCGTCCTCGCCCCCCTTTTTTAACCGCAGGCTGGAGGCCGTACGATGTGCCTTGAGGTAGGTGGCGTCGATTGAGATGGTTTTGTTGTCGGAGGCCTGCTCAGCTAGCCCCATCATAATCCGCGCGAATACGCCCATATCACTCCAGCGCTTCCAGCGGTTGTACAACGTCTTGGGCGGACCATACGCGGCGGGCGCATCACACCAGCGTAACCCATTGCGATTGACAAAAATAATGCCACTCAAAACACGACGATCATCCACCCGAGCGCGACCTCGGCTCTTTGGAAAGTACGGCCGAAGCCGCTGCATTTGCGCCTCCGTCAGCCAATAACATTTTCTCATCATATCCCCCTAAACTGGGGGCCGTGAATCATGACTGCACCACAAGCTCAATCAGTTAATGGGTCCTGACCCTAGGACCTCTGCAATTCATCAAGGAGCTGCTCGGTCGTCACCTGTCGACAATAGCCTTTGATTGTGGAGAGCGAATTGTCCTGCCGCGCTTGGGTTTCGGTGGCACAGGCGTCTGTGATTTGCGTGACCAAATACCCCAGATCGCAGGCGTCGCGGATGGCGCTTTCGACACATTGATCTGTCAATAAGCCGCTGATGACCAGTTGTTTGACGCCAAGATTGCGCAGGACATAGTCGATATGGGTTGAGACAAACACCGAGGACGAGGATTTCGGCAATACGATCTCATCCTCAGCCGGGGCGATCTGGTCAATGACCTTGCCGTCCCAGGATCCCTTGGCCACGTTGAAGCCGGTGATTTTGTAATCAAGGCTACGGTCTCGCCCGTCTTTGGTCAGGCTTTCGATAGTGGTGTACATCACTTCTATCTGCGCCTTGCGAAACGCTGTTTGTAGGGCCTGCATACGGGGGATGACCGTTTCCAACTGTTGGAATAGCCAGCCGTGTTTTTGGGCGAACTGGGCGTCGCTCAGGCCAGCAAACTCGCCGCCATCCCGATGGGCCGAGAAGTTCTGAACATCAATGAACAACAGTGCCGATTGCGACGGCACCAGGGCGAGGTTTCGGGTCAGGGTCATGCGGTGTCCTTTAGGTATTGGTTCACAGCAGATACAAGCATATCCGCCCAGGTGGATTGCCCATTGTCATCACGGATCAGGTCGTTCCTGATTTCAATCAGGCTATGTGGCAAATTTCTCGCTTCGCCGTGTTGGGGCACAAACCAATCGGACGCATCTTCGATCTGATAGGGTTGGTTCATGCCGATGGTCAAATCGGGTTTGGTTGCGGCGATGAACTGGCTCAGCCGGGTTGAAGTTTCGGTGTCCTTGCGAAACAGCAAACCCACGTCCCAAGGCCGTTGAACTCCTGCCAGTGACGGCGTGAAGCTATGGATAGAGAGCACGATACGGCGCGGTTGACGGTCAAAAAGCGTATCCACTGTGGTGTGAAATGGGGTGAAAATCTCATCAACACGGGCTTTGCGGTCTGCTGCGTCCAGGTTCTGGTTTCCGGGGACAGTAATGCCGTGATTGTGAGCGGGCATGGCATCCGCCGCGTCTGGCGGACGATTGCAATCTATCACCAGACGGCTGTAGCGCTGGATCACAGCCGGGGCGCCCAGAGCCCGCGCCATTTTCCGCGTGACCGCCTCGGCGCCGATGTCCCAGCCCACATGGCTTTGAATTTCCTCGCCCTTAAGGCCAAGGCCATGCAGTGCTTGCGGCACCGCTTGCCCGGCGTGTTCGCACACCAGCAGCAGCGGATGGTCGCTGTCGGGGTTCAGCAGATCAACGGGAGACGGATCGCCTTTTTGCAGCAGCGTTGCATTCATACTTTTTCACTCTTGAGAGAGGCGGCAGGGATCAGCCCGTTTGGCCGGAACAACAGCACGACAACCACAAGGCTCAACCCAATCGGTTCGCGGAATTCCTGCAATTCAGGGGGCAGGAAGGCAGCGAGGTATATTTCGATAAAGCCCAACAAGAAACCACCGGCAACCGCGCCGCGCAGGCTGCCCAGCCCCCCAAGGATCGCGGCGATAAAGGCTTTGACCACGGGCAGGAACCCCATATGCGGATCAACGGAGGAGCGTTGCGACACCCAGAGAACGGCGGCTACACCGGCAAGCATGCCCGACAGCGCAAAGGCCCCCGCGATGACGGTGTTGGCGCGGATCCCCATAAGGCGCGCGACGTTGAAATCTTCGGCGGCAGCGCGCATCGCAATGCCTGTCTTCTGGCGCTTCATGAAGATATCCAGAAACACCAGCATCACAATCGTGGTCGCGATGGCTGCGATTTTGTTCACGCCGATGATCAGTCCAAAGACATTCACGGAATCCGACAGGATCTGCGGCAGCAGCACAGGCTGCGAACGGGTGGAAATAAAGTTCTGAAACAGGACCTGCAGGATCATGGAAACCGCAAAACTGGTCACCAGCATCGTCGCGCCGGAGCTGTTGCGCACGGGGCGAAAGGCGATGCGTTCCATCAGGATGGCCGCGATCATGGCCACCGCAATGGCCAATGGGACAGCCAGCACAAAGGAGACGCCCGCGATCCCACAATACATCAGCGTATAGCCGGAGATCGTCATCAATTCGCCATGGGCAAAGTTGATCAGCCCCATGATCGAAAACACCACCGCCAGACCCAGCGCCAACAGGGCATAGGTGCCGCCAAGGGCAAAGGCGTTCACGGTTTGCTGCAACAGTAAATCCATCACGCGGCCCCCAGATAGGCAGATTTCAATGCATCGGACCGGGCCAGTTTCGATGCCGCGCCGGAAGCGACGATTTCTCCACTGGCAAGCACATACCCCCGGTCCGCGACCTCCAGCGCTATTGAAACGTTCTGTTCGACAACCGCCAGCGTGACGCCCTGATCGCGCAGCAGCGATATCAGATCGAACACCTGACCGATGATCTTGGGGGCAAGACCCAGTGACGGTTCATCCAGCAACAACAGTTTTGGGCTGCTCATCAAAGCGCGCCCGACGGCCAGCATCTGTTGCTGGCCACCGGACAGAGTTCCGGCGAATTGGTCACGCCGCTCGTGAAGAATGGGGAACAGGGAATAGACGCGGTCCCACGCGGCCTCAATCGCCGCTTTGTCCTTGATGGAAAAGGCCCCCATGCGCAAATTCTCGGCCACACTTAGCGCGCCAAAGACGCGCCGTCCTTCGGGGGATAATGTCATGCCCGCGGGGGCCAGGCTTTCCGGCGGCCAGTCGGTGATATCCTGCCCTTTGAAACTCACCTTGCCACTGGTCACAGGCACCAGCCCAACCAGGGCGTTCAGGGTAGAGGATTTTCCCGCCCCGTTTGCGCCAAGGAAGGCGACGATCTCGCCTTCCTTGATGTCAAAATCAATCCCTCGCACCGCTTCAATCGGGCCATAGTTGATGCTGAGCGATTGTACTGAAAGAAGCGATGTCATGGGATGTGTGCCTTACTGCATACGTGGGGCTGGGATCAGATCAGCCGTTGGGCTGGGCTGGCCAATCAATTCACGTTCGCCGTCCTTTACGCGGATCAGCGTGACTTCACGTACAGGCATGCCGTTGGTGCCTTTGTATGTGATCAGGCTGGTTGCACCGCGCACATTTTCAAGCTCTGCCATGGCAGTGCGAATGGCCACAGGATCGGTGGAGCCACCTGCGGCTTTGACCGCTTCGGCCACAACAATGATCAGATCATAGCCCACCGCGTTGAACACCGTTTCAGACGCACTGCCGGTGGCGGCTTCATATTTGGCGTTGAAGTCTGCCAGTGGGCTGCCCTCCGTCGCGTGACCGGCTGTTGTGAACACCACGCCTTCGCCCGTGTCCCCCAGTGAGAAGGTCGTTGGGCTGTCGATCCCGTCTGATCCGATCATCTGTGCCGTCACACCTGCAGCGCGAAGGGCTTTCAGCATGGACGGGAAATCAGGCTCGTAAGACGAGGTCATGATGACATCCGGCTGCGGATTAAGTGCGGCAATGCGCGTGGCAATCGCTGAGAAATCCTGCTGGCCGATGGAGTGTGTGTCCTCACCCAGCATCTCGCCCCCCAGTGCCTTGAACACATCTGCGAAGTAGAGCGGCATGGTCGTGTACTGGCTATCTGGAGAATAGATGATGTAAGCCGATTTGTGGCCTTGCTGATGTGCCCATTCCGCGCTGACCGTGGCCTGTACATTGTCGCCTGGGAAGTTGGCGAACATGAAGTCACCCCCGATCATCGGCAATGTGGGTGACGAGGCGCATGTCGAAATCGCCGGGATCTGGGCCGAGGTCACCGTGCCGATTGCGGCCAGTGATGGGTCCGCGTCACAGGGCAGTACAAGGACAGAGACGCCTTCATCGGCCAGTTCCTGCACCGCAATCGCTGTTTGTGCAGCGTCAGAGCGAACATCTTTTTCGATCAACTCAATCTTGATGTTGCCATTGATGCCACCCGCTGCGTTGATCTCATCCACCGCGATGTGCAGGCCTTCGATGACGGGGCCGTCATATCCCGCAAGCCCGCCCGTTTGGGCCGTTGCGAGGCCGATCTTCAGCACCTCGGCAGAGACAGGTGCGGCTAGCGTCGCAACTGCCATGGTTGATGCAAGCAATATTTTTTTCATTGTTTTTCCTCCGGTTGGTTTCGTTCGTCCTGTCGACTGGGGCCAAGATAAGCTTCGATCACGTCGGGGTTGTTTTGAATGTCTTTGGGGGTGCCTTCGGCGATCAGGCGACCTTCGTTCAGAACGGCGATCCGGTCACAAAGCTGATTGATCAGTTTCAGATCGTGATCGACCAGCAAGATGCCGAGACCCAAATCGCGGGTCAGGCGGCGCAGGGTTTCCATCAGGCTGTCGGTTTCTTTGCGGTTCATGCCTGCGGCGGGTTCATCAAGAAACAAGAGTGATGGCTCACAAGCTAATGCACGGGCAATCTCAACCCGCCGCTGGTCCCCATAGGACAAGGTCCCCCCATCTGCATTGGCGTGGCATTCAACCCCCATACGGGCAAGGGCGGCATTGGCCCGCCCTTCGGCATTTTCACCGCCGCGCGTGGACAGGGCCGCGACGAGCACGTTTTGAAAAACGCTCAGATTGTCGAACAGGCGGATGTTCTGAAAGGTCCGGGCGATGCCGTGATCCGCGATCTGATGTGAGGTTAAGCCAGAGAGCTCATCCTTGCCCTGGAAAAACTGACCTTTCGTCGGCACCAACACGCCTGAAAGCATGTTCATCAGCGTTGTCTTGCCAGAGCCATTCGGACCGATCAGCCCGGTGATCTCTCCGGGCTTCAAGGTAAGGTTCACATCGTTCACCGCGATCAATCCGCCAAATTGCATTGTCATGCCCGTGGCCTTCAGTGGCACGGCCTGTGTGATGGTGCGCATGTCAGACTGGGAATGCGGTTCGCGTCTGTCCGGAAAAACCCGTTCCTCCCATTCCTTGAGACCGGCCAAACCGTTCGGTTTACGGAACATGGCAAACAGAATAATCAGACCAATCCCGATCTGCGTGGTGCCAAAAACCGCAGGCATCTCCAAACCCGCCAGCGAAAAACCGCCCTCAAACCGGCGCAAAATCTCGGTGACGATTGTGATCGCGACAGCCCCTGTAATGGCGCCGGTCACGGTGGTCATGCCGCCAACAATCAACATGGCGAGCAGCAGGAAGGTATCAGTGAAATAAAATTTCTTTGGGCTGATTGCGCCTAGGAAATGGGCTATCAACGCGCCTGACAGGGCCATCAGGGCGGCACTGATCACAAAGGAAACCAGCCGTTCCCGTCGGATGCGGATGCCTACGGCACTTGCCGCGATCGCGTTTTCCCGTCCCGCACGCAGGCGCAGTCCAGAGACGGAATCGCGATAAAGCCGGGCCACGATCAGCGCCACGACAACACCCGTAGCTGCCACCCAAAGCGAGGTTTCGCGTGGAATGCCGAAGAACGTTTGCGAGCCACGGGTGACATCGCGCCAGCCAATGGCGATGCCATGAACGATGATCAACAGCCCAAGGGTTGAGATCACAGCGGCGGAGCCTTCCAGCTTGCCGATGGCCATCCCGATCAGCAGAGCCACAACGCTGGTCAAAAGGACTGTCACTAAGGTCGCAGGCAGAAGGCCCAGTTCGGTTGTCGCCAGCCAGTCGGGTAGTTTGGGAAGGGTCGCGACCTTCAGTTGCGCAGGCAAGGTCAGTAGGGCGGAGGCATAAGCCCCGATGGCCATAAACGACAAATGGCCAAAGCTCAGGATGCCCGAATTGCCGCTATAGACTCCCATGCCAACCACCGCGATGAGCGAGATGAAAAACACGCTCAACACCCGTTCGCTCGCTGCGCCAAACGTCGTTGCGACCAAACAGGCAACAATCACCGCCAGAGCGATGGCGGCAACGGAGACGAGGATATGTTTGCGTGGAGCCGTGATCATGACGAATCCCAAAGAACAGTTGCATCACAATAATGATCTACATTTTTCAAAGTCAATATTTGCGTAATTGTTGACATTTTATTTTCACAATGGTTCATAGACACGGCAGGAGGACACATGCAGGTTCGAGAACGCATAGAAAAATTGTCAGAGGATCTGACCGCGACAGAGCGTAAGCTTTCGACGGTGCTGTTGCTGGACTATCCCTTTGCCGGGCTGGAACCGATACAGGACCTGGCCAAAGCCACCAATACCTCCCCCCCCAGTATTTCTCGGTTTGTGACCAAGCTGGGGTTTCAGGGATTTCAGGAATTTCAGCGCCATTTGATTGGCGAATTGAAACAAGGCCAGCGCTCTCCCGTTGAATTGCAAGCCTCCAGCGCGCCCATCCATGGCGCGTTTCTGGAGAGCTTTCTGGACCGGGCCAGCGCCGTGGTGAAAGGCGCAACGAAGGCCGTGTCCGAAGCCCAGTTCGAACGCGTGTCGGAAAAGCTGGCCGACGAAAAACGCAGCATCTATGTGATTGGCGGCCGGATGAGTGATACATTGGCCCAACACCTGTCACGGCACCTGCGCCAAATTCGCGCCAAGGTGTTCCATCTGCCTTCCGACCCAGAGGTTTGGCCTGAATACCTGCTGCGGATGCGCGCGCGCGATATCTTGTTTATCGTCGATTTTCGCCGTTACCAAAATAGTCTGTCCATTTTTGCGCAAAAAGCCATCATGGCACGCAATGTGCAGGTTGTTCTGATGACAGATGCCTGGTTGTCACCAATCTCGGCGCAAGCAAGCGAAGTGCTGGCCGTATCAATCGACAGCGGCACCCTTTGGGACAGCTATACCGGTGCATTGGCGTTGCTGGAGGCCTTATTGACCCGCATCGCCGAAGAAAACTGGGAACAAACAAAAGGCCGCATTGAGGAATGGGATTCCGTGCGGTTGGATTTTGGGGAGACTGAAGATGATCAATAACCCTCTGATCTTTGCCGCCACCTCGGACATCGCCGGCAAGACACGCGGCAAGGCCTTTCCCCTGTCAGATCTTGAAAACCGCCTGGAAAAGGGCGTGGGCTGGACCCCGACCAATGTGATGATCACCTGCTTTGATGCCATCGCTGACAGCCCCTTTGGCGCCTTAGGGGATTTGCTGTTGCTCCCGGATGAGAGTGCGGGCGTCACGCTGGATTTTGAAGATGGCGGGCCGGTTGAACGCTTCATGCTAGGCGACATCACCGATCTGGACGGCACACCATGGGCGTTCTGCACACGCTCGCTGCTGAAGGCCGCGCTTGAGCGGTTGAAGGCTGCGGGTGGGGTCAGCCTGATCTCAGCATTTGAACATGAGTTTCAGTTCAAAACCGGCGGCGACCAACCGGGGCAGGCCTATGGTCACGGCGGTTTTGCCACGCGCCGCTTGTTTGGCGAAACCCTGATGGCCGCCCTTGATCAAAGCGGGCTGGGTGCGGACACCTTCATGAAGGAATACGGCGCCAAGCAATATGAGGTGACCAACGATCCCGCCCCGGATCACCGATCCGCCGACCAGGCCGTGGTCCTGCGCGAGGTGACACGCTTGACGGCGCATCGCCTTGATGAGGATGTGACCTTCACCCCGATCCGTGACCCCGCAGGGGTAGGCAACGGCGTGCATATCCACATGAGTTTTCTGGATGAAAGCGGCACGCCTGCCACCTATGACGAAAACGGCGTTGCAGGCATGTCGACCGTTACCGGATCTTTTATCGCCGGCGTTCTGAAACACCTCGACAGCATCATCGCGCTGACTGCCCCGTCCGATGTGTCCTATCTGCGCCTGACGCCGCACCGCTGGTCGGCGGCCTACAACAATCTGGGCTTCCGCGACCGCGAAGCTTCTGTGCGGATTTGTCCGGTGACGGCGGCGGACCCCTCTGGCATCGCCCGCCAATACAATTTCGAATACCGCGCCGCAGATGCCGCTGCCTCGCCCCATCTGGCGCTGGCAGCTATCATCCATGCTGGGGCGCAAGGGATCGAAGACGCTTTGCCAGCGCCACACGTGACCGAAGAAGACCTATCTGTTCTGTCTCCCGAAGACTTGGAAAAACGCGGCTATGTCCGGTTGCCCGGAACACTGGAGGACGCCTTGCAGCGGCTTGAACGCAACGAAACGGTCTGCGGCTGGTTCCCGACGGATTTCACATCTGTCTATGTAGCCCATAAACGAGGCGAGCTTGCCTATCTGGATGACATGGACACCGCCGCCCGCTGCGCGGCTTACGAAGCCGTTTTTTAAATATATCAAGCCTAACTTCCGAGATGATACGACGGCTCTCGACGCAGTATACGCGTTCATGCATCACGCAGCAGTGGTCAAGGGCTCTCTGAGTGGGCGCAGCCCATCGATGCCCTGCCACGACACCCGGTATATGCAATCCGAGCACGCGGGCGAAGCCGTTTATAGGTGCAGCCCTGCGTCAATTTTCTGGAGTTTTTTGCGTGGTGTCGCTGGTCCGGACTGTTGCCGGAAAGCGATTAAACCTTTGTCGTTGAAGAGCTTTGACAGATTGGAAGGTTTTATTCGTTTCCGCCTGGCAAGGGCTTCACGGCATCTCTTTGGCAAGTCGTGGTTGTAGAGATCCGATCCGCCATGCGCTCCAATATCGGCAACCCGGCGTTGGTAGAAGCACTCTATCGCAAAATACTATGCTGCCTCTGAAGCCGGGAATGCCCCCAGAGCCACCGAAGCTGTGTTTGTCACGAATGGCGGCGCTTTCGTTTCAGCTGTTTGTCATACCAGCAATCATTGCGCCAAGCGCGACGAGGTGGACCAGCATTAGCGCCTTGTCATTCCACAGAGCGCCCACAGCGAACCATCCGACCACACCGACAATGAAAAGGTAGAGGTTCCAGGGTGTCCAGCCGAACCCTGTTGCAGTGTATCCCATGATCTGAACAGCGGAAGCGCCCCATTTAACCGCCAAGATAAGACGCTCACGCGATGTTTCGCGGGCAATGATATCAGACGGCACGGGTCAGGCCGCCATCTATGCGCAGGTTTTGGCCAGTCATGTAGCCACCCTCGTCGGAAGCGAGCCATGAAATCAGTGACGAAACCTCCGACACGGAGCCGTAGCGGCCCATAGGAATACGCGCTTTGCGATCTTCGGTTTCGGGCAGGCTGTCAATGAACCCGGGAAGGACGTTGTTCATGCGGATATTCTCGGGTGCGTATTTATCCGAGTAGAGCTTTGTAAATGCGGCGAGCCCGGCCCGAAAGACGCCAGACGTTGGGAAAAGGGAGTCGGGTTCGAATGCCGCAAAGGTCGAGATGTTGATGATCGTCCCGCTGCCTTGTGCTTGCATCACTGGAGTGACCAGCCTTGTCGGGCGGATCACGTTCATCAGGTAGAATTCCATTCCTTGATGCCAATCGTCGTCACTGATCTCAAGAACCGATCCCTTTGGTCCGTGACCCGCTGAGTTGACCAGGACATCAATACGGCCCCAACGATCCGTGGCACCCGCAACCAAGGCGTTCAACGCATCTGGGTCAAGATTGGAACCAGTCACACCAAAGCCGCCGAGTTCACCGCCTAGTGCCTCACCCTTGCCAGATGACGACAGGATACCGACTTTGAACCCGTCTTTCGCCAACCTGCGGGCTGCGTCCGCACCCATGCCGCTACCACCTGCTGTAATCAGAGCTACTTTTTCTACTGGCATTTCGATCACCTTTTCATGCTTGATCTCTATAATATCAATGTTTTTTAGATTTTGGATTGAGAATTGATGTTACTTGGCAGTAGATATACTATTGTTAGATGGCTGAACTTCCCCCTCTCAATAGTTTGCGTGCTTTTGATGCAGCAGGTCGCCGCCTAAGTTTCCGGGCTGCAGCAGATGAATTGGGTGTCACACAGGGGGCCGTTGCACAGCAGGTGCGACAGCTCGAAGCGCATCTTGGTGTGGTTTTGTTTGAACGTGTGCCGAAGGGCCTGGCGTTCACGTCGGTTGGGCGCAGCTTCCACAATCGGGTCGCCGACGTGTTCGCTGACCTTCGATCCGCAACTGCTGAGCTGAAGCCTGAGCCAAATAAAGTGCTGATCAGTGTCACCCCGACCTTTGCCGCGAAATGGCTGATCCCTAATTTACCAGACTTCACGGCAGCACATCCCAATATCGATTTGCGAATTATGGCCACCGAGAAAGTTTCCAGCTTCCAGAGCGACGGGATAGACCTTGCGGTGCGCCAAGGGTCGCCGCCATTTGGTGCATCATTGGACGTAACATTGCTGTTCAAGCAAACGCTGATCGCTGTAGCAGCGCCATCGATTACTCGCGATGCACCACATTCGTTTGAACCAGAAACACTGTCAAAACTGCCGAAGATCCATGACGCGCATGACCTCTGGCCAAGCTATCTTGCGCATTTGGATGTGCCAGACCAGTCGCCTCGTGGTCTTCGCCTGAGCCAGACATCACTTGCGGTGGATGCCGCTATTGCTGGCCAAGGCGTAGCCTTGGTGAGCCGCTTTTTGGTGGCTGATGATCTCGAAGTCGGTCGCTTGGTTGAGGTTGGTGAGGCTTGGGAAGCAGGCGGAAATGACTTCTACGTCCTCATGCCGCGCACCGCAAAAAACAATACACCGGTGGTGGATGTCCTGACCTGGATCAAAGCGCGTTCCGCCGCTGCGCTCTGACGGCCTTAGAAGTTCAAAAGGTCAGTCAATTGATCAAGACGACTGGCGCCATGGTCCTGGTCGAAGCCGACAGAAGCATCTTTGCATAGACTGCTTTCCTGTGCCTCAGGCGCCGCGGCCCCGTTGATCTGTGACGCGGCGAACGTAGGAGCGGCAAGGCGATGCCATTCGACGGACGATGCGCTCTTGCAGGTGCAGCCGAGGACACGGCCCGGTCTATCGGGGGCGGAGGTGGAGGGCAGCGCCATTACTTTCAGCGTCAAGGATGTTTGGAGGATCAGATATTCGCGCTGTTTTGCCGCCCCGGGGCCAATTGAGGGCGCATACAGGTCCTTGTAGGTTCGGAAAAACTATGGGGGAGGCATGTGATGGTCAGTGGGCATGGGGCTAAGACCTACGCTGCCGCCGAGGACAAGATCCTGCTGCTTCCTGAGGGGCTTCACAGCTTCGCTGGGGCAGAGGCTATCATGACCAGTGGTCAGGCCGGGATTTTTCATAAGCTGCTGTATCAAGATGCCTTTGGGACTGAGTTTTTCTCCAATGTGCCCTTTCTTGCGTATGTGCTGCGGGGGCGCGAAACTTTTTTCGACGCGGATGGGGAAGAGACGGCTGTGGCACCGGGTGACACGCTGTTGGTGCCGCGGCATCACCACATGGTGTCTGAGTTCTCAAGTGAAACGGGACCGCTTGAGGCGGTTCTATTCTTTTTCAGCGATGCTGTGCTCACGGAGTTTCTTGCGGCCACCTCATGTGGTGTGACAACCGCACCGCGCAGCAAGACCGCCCTGTTTTCGGGGTCGCCGTCGCTGCGCGAATATGTCGGTGCGCTGCCCCGGGTATATGGCGGCCTGCAGGCCTCCCCTGCACTTGTGAAGTCGAAACTGTTGGAGCTGCTGTTGCTGCTGGATCTGCACGATCGTCAGGGGCAGCTATGGCGATTTCTGGCACATGAGAACTCCCAACGCGCCCGCCGCAATATAAAGCAGGTTATGCGAGCGCATGCGCTTGCGGATCTTTCGGTTGCGGATTATGCGAGGCTTTCTGGGCGTTCGGTCTCAACATTTCAGCGTGACTTCAAGCGTGCCTTTGGGGAGGTTCCGAGTGTCTGGCTGCGGCGTGCGCGGCTGGATCATGCCCGGGACCGGGTGATCGAGGGGAAAGATACGATTGCCGATATCGCGCTTGCTGCAGGGTTCTCCGACACCTCACATTTCATCAAAGCCTATAAGTCTCAGTTCGATCTTACGCCGAAGCAGCACCGGTTGCATCTGGCCTGATCCGGTGTGGGTAACTGACCAATAAACCCGATTTTTGAGGCTGGTTTCCTATCTCTAAGTGCAGGTTGCGGTGACACTGCCCCTGTCACAACGAAGGAGACTATCCATGACGATTTGGGTCACGCTTGAAATGCGCGTAAAGGACGGGGCGTTTGATGCATTGTCGACGTTTCTGGAAGAAAATCTGCCGAACGTGCGCGGCTTCGACGGAGCGTTGAGTGTTACGCTTTACTACGATGGGCAAACACGGGCGTTTCTCCTCCACGAAGAATGGCTGAGCCGTGAGCACCATCAGGCCTATCTCGCCTTCATTGAGGAGCGCGGAGTTATGGCAGCTCTGCTTGGCTTCATGGAAGGGCCGCCTAGGGTCACCTACTACGAACGGCTTGTGGTATGATGGCTGCGCGACTTCACCTTTCCCGGCGTAGTGTGATTGCTGCAATGGCCGCCTGTCTGCTGGCTTGCCGTGCAGGGGCTGGGGGTGCGCCTGACGCGCCTGCGTTCGGTTCTCAGCTCGTTTTGCTGATCAAAACCAGGGTATCGGAGGCTGAAGCGGCTTCTTCGGCGACCGCTTTGCGGCGCGCCGGGATGTCTGCGAGTCGATGTCCTCCAGGGGGGGGCGATCTAGATTTGCCACGGCCACGATGCGGGTTTTGCCCTGGTGCAGCTTGCC
Organism: Phaeobacter inhibens DSM 16374; assembly: GCF_000473105.1. Classification (NCBI taxonomy): domain Bacteria; kingdom Pseudomonadati; phylum Pseudomonadota; class Alphaproteobacteria; order Rhodobacterales; family Roseobacteraceae; genus Phaeobacter; species Phaeobacter inhibens. The sequence continues at coordinate 3,155,530 of NZ_KI421498.1, forward strand.
CTGCCGCTCGTGGGCGGGGTCCTCACAGCGCCGTGGGGCTTTTGCGCGACAAGGGGCGTTACGCGGCGTGGCGATCGGCAATGTCGCGGCGTCTGAGGGATCGGCGGGCGAGATCGCCGTAGGTCTTGCGGACGTGACGGCGGCCGGGCTCACCTGACAGCCCATGCACTGTTGCCAGCTCCGGGAACAGCGTCAGCAGCTCTCGCAGGTCATCTGCCGACAGGCCGCGGATCGCCTCGGGACCGGGCCAGAAGGTTTCGGTCGCGATGCCTTCTGCAAAAATGACCTCGTGTTGCTCAGTCATCAGGTGGACATAGGTGACTGGAGCCCGGTGCATTACCTGTGCGACAAAATCCTCGTCCATCTCAGCAAGGAGCTTTGCGGAAACAAAGCTTTCGTCACGCGGTTGTTCCGGCATCAGGCAGCGGTCATTGACGATCAGGCGGTGTTGCGGGGACAGCAACATCGGCCGGTCCGGTGACAGCACCCCGCCCGGGCGCAGGCAATAGGGGCGCAGCTGCGGGCGCTTTTCCAGGTCCGCCACGCTCAGAGACCGCTTGCCAACCCAGATCACTGGCTGAAACCCATTGTCTGCGGTTTGCAGCAGATCCCCGACGCGGATTTGACCGGCCGGGACAGCGCCCCGGCGTGTGGCCAGCTGCACGTCAGGCGTAAAGCAGGGAATGCCCGCCGCGTAGAGCTGGTTGTGACTGCTCATCTGTGCGGGGGTGACCCCCTGAAGCACCAGTTGCTCCCCGCCGGGGAAGGTCAGGAGCGCGTTGCCGAACCCGTCGTCGGCCACGGCGACATCGCCGGTCAGCACGGCGCCGCCGGTCCCGCTGCCGCCGGCCAGGTCAGAGACATCCAGCTGGTCATTATAAAACCCGTTGCCATCGTCATCGTTCAGATCGAAGTCGCTGACGGTATCGACACCGCCGCCCTCCGTCAGAAGCAGGTCATCATCGCCGGCCCCACCTGTGATGGAATCGTCGCCTTCACCGAATGTGATCGTATCATCGCCAGCACCGGCATCGATATTCACCCCGGCGTTATCAGCAGAGGCATCAACCACATCCGCCTGATCGGTCAGCGTCAGCTGTTCAATCTCGCTGAAAGAGATCGTGTCGGCCCCATCGGTGATCTGGCCGGCCTCAAATCCGGAATACGTAACGCTGACACTGCTGGTGACATTCGACATGTCGATATGGTCGGAGTCATTGCCGGCCTCACCGCCAGAGATGGTGTCATTGCCAAAGCCATCCGACATCTGGAAGGTATCAGCATCCGCTTCGCCATACATCTTGTCATCGCCGGCGCCGCCGACCAGAAGGTCATCGTCATTGCCGCCGTACATGGTGTCCGCGCCATCGCCGCCTTCCAGCGTGTCATTGCCATCGGTGGCGACAATGCTGTCATCACCGGTACCGCCGACAAGGCTGTCATCGCCCGCCGAGTTGCGCAGCGTGTCGTTACCGGCCCCACCGATGAGCGTGTCATTGCCAAGCCCGGTGGTCAGACTGTCGTCGCCGTCGCCGCCGTCAATGTAATCGTCACCATCGCCACCTGCGATGGTATCGGCCCCGAGGCCACCCATCAGGGTATCGTTGCCAACCCCGCCATCCATGACATCGTTGCCATCGCCCCCATCCAGGCTGTCGTTGCCCGTTTCGCCGTACATCAGGTCGTTGTCGGCGCCACCCAGCAGCAGGTCATCGTCATTGCCGCCGTACATCGTGTCGTCGCCATCGCCGCCTTCCAGCGTGTCAAAGCCGTCTGTCGCAACAATACTGTCGTTGCCGACCCCGCCGACAAGACTGTCATCGCCGGCAGAGTTGTTTAGCGTGTCATTGCCCTCACCGCCGAGAAGCGTGTCGTTGCCAATGCCTGTCGAAAGCTGGTCGTCACCTTCGCCCCCTTCGATGTAGTCGTCGCCGTCACCACCAGAGAGGGTATCACCACCGCTGCCACCCATCAGGGTATCGGCACCCACACCACCCTCTATGACGTCATCGCCGTCACCACCATCCAGGCTATCGTCGCCCTCTTCCCCCAGCAGTGAGTCGTTCCCGCCCTGACCGTAAACCACGTCATTGCCATCGCCGCCCATGACAGTATCGTCACCCTGCTCGATGATTGTGGTCACCGGATCGTCCAGAACATCACCAGACAGGGTGAAACCAGCCAGGCCTGCACGGGTTTGCAAGGTGAACTCAATTGACGATCTGTCCTCGAATGAGGCGGAGAACCAGGAATCCTGGTCGGTGTAGTCGTTAAGCTCGGAACCGGTGGCCTTGACCACATTTCCATTAACGTCCGTCGTTAGCGAGGAATCGGAGGAAACGCCGAAAGATGTGAAGCTGTTGCCATCAATGATCACCGCCTCCGCGTCGCCGGAATAGCTGTTGTCGTCGATGTCATTGAAGGTCGCTGTGGAGTCTAGCAAGACGGCTTCGCCCGTTGCCGGGTCAAAGAACTCAAGCCGAAATTTGGCCTGATCCCCTGACTGATCCCCATCCAACAGGATTTCGGCGCCTGCGTCATAGCCGAAAGTAACAGACATGTTGGCATTGGATTTCTCGACCAGAACCAATTTGCCGGAAATGCTGGTGCCGTCCTCAAGTGTGGCGACATTGCTGAACACCGCGTAGTTGCCGGCGGAGCCGTAGGCGCCATCATGGGAAACCGACTGCATGTTGTTGATGTCCAATGTCAGAGGTGACGCTTGCACACCCTGGTCGAACCCATCCCCCATATCGCCATAAACGATGTCATCCCCATCGCCTGCCGAAATGATATCGTCGCCCTCTTCACCCGCAACGGTATCGTCGCCTTCGCCGGCGTCCATGGTATCGTCACCCTTGGTGCCACCCATTTTATCCTTACCCTTACCACCTATCAGGGTCGCGAGGAGATCTTCGAGCCAACTTGGACGGGGCATGGGGGTATCAATCCTTAATCAATTTATACAACTGTCGTGTTGACCAGTAAGCACGCGCTGCATGGTCGATGGTGGGGACACACATCAGCGGAAGCTTAAGCGTTTCGCGATAAAAAAGCGTAAATCAGCAAGGCTGGTGTTGCGCAGCGGTACAGCAGGCATCGCAAAACGGGATGCGAAGTCCGGTGTTTGCTCTACAGGCTGAGAAGGAGAGGCGTTGAGCCGCTGGCCAGATTTCGCCGTAAGCTCGCAACCGAAGCTGCAGTCTGGCGGCTCGAGGGGCAGCCTATATCACAAGACGCTCTCAGTGATCACAGGCATCTTCGGGAGATTGTGCTGCGATGCTGGAAATTTTATGAGTGTTTGGTGGAGCCTAGCGGGATCGAACCGCTGACCTCCTGCATGCCATGCAGGCGCTCTCCCAGCTGAGCTAAGGCCCCAAACCGCCGCGTTTCGTTTCCGTCTCGCGGTGTGTCTCGGTGATTTAAGGGAGGCTGGCGCGTGCCGCAAGCGGAAAATGCACCATCGCCCTAGATTTTTTCGATACCGGTTTTCCAGCTATCTTTGGCGGTATCCGGGGGAGGTGGCAGCACCTCCCCCAAGGGCCTTGTGGCCTTAGGACTCGTCGTCTTCGGACGCGACGTCGGCGATCTCGTCGAGCGAGACGTTGTCCTCGTCATCATCGTCATCCAGGACGTCGTCGCCCAGATCCAGATCGACATCATCTGCATCGTCAAGCACCGCGTCATCACCGTCGGTGTTTTCCTTGGCCTTGCGGCTTGCCGCGTCTTCGGCGTCGGCTTCGATCATGCGGCTTTTGCCGTTGTTCAGTTCGACAACCTCACCGGTGTAGGGGCTGACGATCGGGTTCTTGTTCAGGTCGTAAAAACGTTTGCCGGTTGTCGGGCAGACGCGCTTTACACCCCATTCTTCATTGGGCATGTGGATCCCCTTGATTTTCTGCTGAGTCGGTTCGACGATTCAGGTGCCTTGCCATATGCGCCGGGTACTGTCAAAGCCTTTGCCAAAAGGGGAGGCCGTCATGGCTGATCATCACCTGCCCGGAGACCCGCCGGTTCCACTGACGCTGCGCCGCTCTGCGCGGGCGCGGCGGATCAGTTTGCGTATCTCTGGGCTGGATGGTCGGGTGACGCTGACGCTGCCCTCACGGGTTCCGGATCGCGAAGCGCTGGATTTCGCGCGGGAAAAGGAAGGCTGGATTCGCGATCACCTTGCACAGCATCCCGAGTGCATCGACGTGGATTATGGCTGCGTGCTGCCGATTGATGGCCAGCCACGGCATGTGGTTTCCGGGCGCGGACGCAGAGTGCTGTTGGACCTGGACCAGTTGACTGTACCGGGTGCCGCCAGCGGGGCAAAGCCCGGGCGCCGGATTCAGCGGTATCTGCAGGAGCTGGCGCGCGACAGGCTGGCGGCCGCCTCTGATCACTATGCAGCGGCGCTGGGACGGCCCTACAGCCGCATCAGCCTGCGGGATACTCGATCGCGCTGGGGGTCGTGTTCGTCAGACGGGGCGCTGATGTACTCCTGGCGGTTGATCCTGGCACCGTCTGAGGTGCTGCGCTATGTCGCCGCGCATGAGGTGGCCCATCTGGCGGAGATGAATCATTCGCCCGCATTCTGGGCCACCGTCCGGCAGCTATATGGCAACTACGACGGCGCGAGAGAGTGGCTGCGCCGCGAGGGCAATCAGTTGCATCGCTACCGTTTCTGACGGTGTTGGGGCGGCGGGCCTGTGTTCGGCGAGTGGTACCGGTTGACCTGATCGGGATTTGTGATCACAACACCGCCATGTCCGATCCTGCATCCAACCCCATTCGCCCGACTGTTGAGCCGCCCACGGGCTCTGCCCACGACCGTGTCTACCGCGCATTGCGTACCCGGATCATGCACGGTGAGATGGCACCGGGGGAGGCGCTGACGCTGCGGGGGATTGGTCGTGAGTTTGATGTGTCGATGACGCCCGCCCGCGAATCGGTGCGGCGGCTGGTGGCCGAAGGAGCCTTGTTCCTGTCGTCTTCTGGGCGGGTCTCTACGCCGGAGCTGACAAACGAGCGGATTGAGGAACTGGCAGCCTTGCGGGCGTTGATTGAGGTCGAGCTGGCCAGCCGTGCCCTGCCGCGCGCGCATATCGCGCTGATCGACCGGTTGCAGAGCATCAACAGCAATGTTGCCGAGATGATCTCCAAGCGGGATGCTGTCGGTTATCTCCGCACCAATCTGGAATTTCACCGAACGCTGTATCTGCGGGCACAGGCGCCGGCCATGCTGGCGATGGCGGAGACCGTCTGGTTGCAGCTGGGGCCGACGATGCGGGCGCTTTATGGTCGGTTGCGGCGGACCGAGCCGCCGCAGAATCACAAGTTGATCATTGCCGCGCTCAAGGCGGGGGATGAACCGGGGTTGCGACTGGCAGTGCGTTCAGATGTGACGCAGGGGCTGCGGATGCTGGCGGGGTAGGGCGTGTCGTCAGTTATCGCCAAGCGCATCGCCCAAGGTCTCCGTGCCGCTCTGGCTGGCCTTGGGCACAACGCGGTACAGGGCATTTATCCAGCAGAACAGGGCAAAGCCTAGAAGGCCGAGGCAGAGAGCCGTGACAAGGATCTGCCCAAAAACCTGCTCCTGCAGCCAGTCAAAGACACTGCCGATACCGTCTGGATTTTCGGCTGAGGCCGACATGGCGGCCTTTAAGATCAGCGCTCCGATAACGCCAATCACCACGCCGTTCGCGGCGACCCCCATCTTCAGCAGGGTATTGAGGCGTCGGGTGAGCTGATTGGCCCTGAGGTGTACCCGGTAGCCTTCGTCCCATGCTTTATGAAGGTAGTAGCCGGCTGCGCCTAGGGTCAGAAGACCTACTGCGCCCAAAAGCATTGTGCCAGTTGAAGACGCTGCAAGCTCAGTAAGCGTCCCGCCGCCGGAACTGCCCTCAGATTGGTGATCGATTAGAACGGTGACGGCAAGGCCCGCCATGACGAGATGAATGAGACCTGTCACGATCATGGCTGTGCGGGCGACAAGCCCTTTCATGCCCCTGCCATAGGCTTCGAGATCCCAGATGCTGTCGACAACACGCCAGAGTGCGTAGGCCGCCAGCCCAAGAATGATGAATAGCAGAACGATCGTGCCCCATCCGCCGTCCAGCCACTCCAAGGCCGCAGTGGTTCCCTTTGCCTCTCCTCCCTGCCAGATCGACCAAAGCGATGTGCCGGCAATCGTCAGATAGACCAGCGCCCGACCACCGTAGCCTGCACGCATGATGGGTATTGCCCAGGAAAAGTCATCCGGGTTGATCTGGTCCAGGATCTCATCGCGGGTTTGCTGCGAGGGCAGGGTGCGATTTGCGAGCCCTGATTTTAGATGGTCTAACATGATAGTGCTCCTGACCCCGGGAAAGGGCATCTACCAGTCAAATGCGCAGAATCGGTCAATTGTTCCGAAGCGGACCTTCACTGACGGGACACGAATAGAAAAACCCCGGCCAAGAGGCCGAGGTTTCGCATTCAGATCAGAATGTTGTGTGCGAGGTTACGCCGCCAACCCCTTGGAGCCGATGTCCAGGAACTTCTGGCGGCGGTCCTTGATCAGGGCCGCGGCGTCCTTGCCGTCCAGCTCTGCCAGCATGTCGGCCAGTGCGTCGCGCACCGCCTCGAAGGCGGCTTCGGCATTGCGATGGGCGCCACCCAGCGGCTCGGGGATGATTTTGTCCACCACGGCCAGCTCCTTGAGGTTCTGGGCGGTGAGGCGCAGGGCCTCTGCGGCCTCGCGCATTTTCTCGGCATCCTTCCACAGGATCGAGGCGCAGCCTTCGGGGCTGATCACGGAGTAGACGGAATGTTCCAGCATCGCCACACGGTTGGCAGTGGCAAAGGCCACAGCACCGCCAGAGCCGCCCTCACCAATGATGATGGAGATCAGCGGTACGCCGATTTTCAGGCACATTTCGGTTGAACGGGCGATGGCCTCGGACTGGCCACGCTCTTCGGCCCCTTTGCCGGGGTAGGCGCCTGCGGTATCGACCAATGTCACCACGGGCAGACCAAACCGGCCGGCCATTTCCATCAGGCGGATTGCCTTGCGGTAGCCTTCGGGACGGGCCATGCCGAAGTTATGGGCGATACGTGCCTTGGTGTTGGAGCCTTTCTCATGGCCGATCACCATCACAGGCTGATCGTTGAAGCGGGCCAACCCACCCATCACAGCCAGATCATCGGCAAAGTTCCGATCGCCGGCCAGCGGTGTATATTCTGTGAACAGCGCGTCGATATAGTCGCGGCAATGGGGGCGCTCCGGGTGACGGGCCACCTGACATTTCCGCCAGGGTGTCAGATCCTTGTAGAGATCGATCAGCAGCTGCGCCGCCTTCGCATCCAGGGCGGCGGCCTCATCGGTCAGATCAGCCTCTTCATTTGCCCGTGCCAGGGCGCGCAGTTCTTCCGCTTTGCCTTCGATTTCGGCCAACGGTTTTTCAAAATCCATGTACTGGGTCATGTCGTCTCACTCGAGCGGTTTGCCCGATATATGGCCCCAAGGGCCGACGGATGCAACTCAGCAAGATTTGTGAAGTGCTACTATGGCATCCAAATCGGGTCAGAAGAGGGACGTTTTCCATGAGCAGCTCTTATGAGAACCGCATTCTGCGGGTGCTGGGATATATCTACGACAACCCGGAGGGGGATCTGTCGCTGGATGCGCTGGCGGATGTTGCGGCGATGTCGCGGTTTCACTGGCATCGGGTGTTTCGCGCCCTGACCGGTGAGACCTGCGCGCAGGCGGTGCGCCGGATCCGGTTGCATCTGGCCGCAACAGCGCTGGTACAGGGCGCAGCTCCGATCGAGAGCATCGGTCGCGCGGCGGGGTATCCCAATACCCGATCTTTTGCGCGTGTCTTTGCCGAAGCTTATGGGGCGTCGCCCGCGGCCTTTCGCAGGAAGGGCCGTCTTCTGCCGCCCAATCCCACCCTGATGTCCCAAGGAGACCCCATGTACCCCACCATTATTCGGACTGAACCCGCCCGCACCCTGGCTGCATTGGCTCATAAGGGGGCCTATAGCGAGATCGGCCGTAGCTTTGAGGCGTTTTCAGCGCTATGCACGGCGCGGAATCTCTGGCCGCAGATGCGCCAGATGATCGGTGTCTATCTCGACAGTCCTGATACGGTCCCCGATGCCGAGCTGCGCAGCTATGCCGGGGCCAGCATGGCCGAGGGGGTTGCCCTGCCTGAGGGTATGGAGGTGGTGACTCTTCCCGGCGGCAAGACTGCGGTGATGACCTATAAGGGACCGTATTCCGGCATTCATGCCGCCTATGGCGATCTGTTTGGAGCGTGGTTGCCACAGTCGGGCGAGGAACCCGCCGATGCGCCCTGCTATGAGATCTATCTCAATGATCCACATCAGGTCGCACCGGAGGAGTTGTTGACGGAGATCTGCCTGCCGCTGAAGTGACGCTCAGCGCTGCAGCAGGATCGCGGCCAGCGACGCAAGAAGCAGGGCGGCCATGGTCCAGTTGAAAGCCCGCAACTGTGCGGGGCGGGTCAGCAGCCGTCGCAGCTGCTGGCCCAGCAATGTCCAGGTCGAGGCCGAGAAACAGCCCACCAGCAGATAGGTGCCGGATACCCAGAGAATAGCAGTCACATCGCGGCTGGCTGCATAAAGGGTGATCGCGCCAAGGGCCATTGCCCAGGCCTTGGGGTTGACCCATTGGAACGCGCAGGCCTGCAGGAAACTCAGCGGTGTGCCCTGTGCCTCGCCTTCACGGGGAGGCGCCGCATTGGCGACTTTCCATGCAAGCCAGAGCATATAGGCCACCGAAAGCGCCGTCATAATCCAGGTGAGCGCGGGGAAAGCATCAAAGAGCTGCATCACCCCGAGGCCGACCGGCAGAATCATCAACGGAAAACCGACCGCAACACCTGTGAGATGCGGGAGTGAGCGGCGAAAGCCGAAATTTGCACCGGAGGCCATCAGCATCAGATTGTTGGGTCCGGGCGTGAAGACAGTGCCAAAGACAAAGGCGGCGAGGGCGAGGAAGAGTTCGTAAGTCATGACGATGAAAATGCAGGGCATTTGAGCGAATGAAATTGCGTTTTCTACGAATTGGCGTCATGTTTTGCAATAAATGACGAAGCTGGATCAAATAAACGACAGGATATTGCAGGAGTTGAACCGCGACGGGCGGATCAGCAATCTTGAGCTGGCGGATCGCGTGGGGCTGTCGCCTTCTGCCTGTCTGCGTCGGGTGCAGGAGCTGGAGCGCAGCGGAATCATCACCGGATATCGTGCGGTGTTGAACCGGCAGGCGATGGGCGTTGGCTTCGTCACCTACATTGGGGTGGGTCTGGGCGAGCATACCAAAGAAGCGCAAGAGGCGTTTGAGGTGGCCATGCGGCGGGCGCCGGAGGTCGTGGAGTGCCACAATATCACCGGAACCATCGAATATCTGTTGCGGGTCGAATGTGCGGATCTGCCCAGCTACAAGCAGTTTCATACCGACATTCTGGGGACATCTCCCTATGTGACCTCAATCACCACCTATGTGGTGATGGGATCGCCCAAGGATATGCGGGCCTGAAAGCCGGGGCGGCGTCTTTTGAGTATTTTGGGAAAGGTGACGGGGCTGACGTCAGTCCGCGCCTGTGAGGTTCTGCATGGCGATGGCGGGGGAGGCCAGCACCGGGATCTCTGTCTCAATCAGGGCGGCAGCTCCGGCCATGGAGGCCTGCGCCAGCACCACGCAGGAGGTATCGGCCACCAAGGCGAGGCTGGTGCTGACCCAGGTGGCGATCTGTTTATGGAACAGATCGGTATCGCCTGCGGTGAAATGTGGCCAGAGACCGGTCAGAGGCAGAGTGCGGATTTCCGCTGATTTGCCGAGGTCGCTGAAGGCGCGCTCCAACAGGGCGGTTGAGGGTGCGCGGGTGCTTTCCAGACAATAAGCAATCAGCACCGGCCCGCCGATCTGCGCTGCGGCCTGCATCATCGGCCAGTCGAGCCGGGTGGCGCCGGCGCTTTCGGCCAACTCGCCCAATGTGGTGCAGGTGCAGAGGACAGGGCCGGTCAGGCGCTGGATTTCGGCGGTGATTTCCCGGCGAAGCGCGTCGTCGATGCCGTCTTGTGCCTGTTCCAGCCAGTCGGGACGGACGATATGATGCAGCTTTGCTGCGCCCGCCAGCGCATCGAAGCTGGCGACATGGACTTCGGCAGTATGAATCAGGGTGAGATCGACCATGTGCTTCGCCTGCCTTTGTCTACATCTTGACGGATCATTGTTCTTCCGGGGGCACTGTCGCACCCCCGGTTTTACAAATCATTAGCCGTTCTGGGCGATCAGCTCCGATTGGGCCACGATCACCTCTGCCTGTTTGATGGAAGCGATATCGACCAGACGTCCCTTGTAGACAGTGGCCCCTTCGCCATTGGCCTTGGCTTGCTCCATAGCGGCGAGGATTTCGCGCGCCTCACCTACTGCCTCATCCGAGGGGGTGAAAACTTGATTGGCCAGTGCGATCTGTTTGGGGTGGATGGCCCATTTGCCCACCATGCCCAGCGTGGCGGAGCGTTTGGCCTGGGCGATGTAGCCTTCGTCGTCGGAGAAATCCCCAAACGGACCATCGACCGGCAGAATGCCATGTGTGCGGCAGGCAGCGACAATGGCGGCCTGCGCCCAGTGCCAGGGGTCGGACCAGTGTTTTTCGCCCGCGCGCAGCATGTAATAATCCTCCTGCGTGCCGCCGATGCCGGTGGTCTGCATGCCCATCGAGGCGGCAAAATCCGCCGCACCCAGGCTCATTGCCTGCAGGCGGGGGCTGGAGGCGGCGATGGCTTCAACATGGGCAATGCCGGCGGCAGATTCGATGATCACCTCGAAGGATATGGGTTTGGATCGGCCCTTGGCGCGTTCAATCGCCGTGACCAAGGCGTCAACGGCATAGACATCTTCGGCGCAGCCCACTTTGGGGATCATGATCTGGTCCAACCGGTCGCCCGCCTGCTCCAGCAGATCGACCACATCGCGGTACCAATAGGGCGTATCCAGCCCGTTGATCCGCACGGAGATGTATTTGTTGCCCCAGTCGACGGTGTTCAGGGCCTCGATCACATTGGCGCGGGCCACGTCCTTGTCCGAGGGCGCGACCGAATCCTCGAGGTCGAGGTTGATCACATCTGCTGCGGAGGCCGCCATTTTGGGAAACAGCTTGGTGTTGGAGCCGGGGCCAAACAGTTGACAGCGGTTCGGGCGGGCCGGGGCGGCAGGTTGGATGCGAAAGCTCATGTTGGCGACCTCTGGGTAATGATATGTCGTAATCGATTGTTGTTTTGTTATTAAATTGCAACGTGACCCGCAAGTCTTTTGTGCAGATGCAGCATTGCGCGCGCAGAAACAGTCACTGTGAGGACCGACCTGAGTGAGATCACAAGCAAGGAACGGGCGTATATTATCTATGACCGGGAGGATCTGCTGACATCACGTGCAAAATTCGAAGATTCATGCGTCAATTTTCAGATGTTGCGCAGAATTCGGGATCCTCTCGCATGGGGCCTCTCTTACACTCGCGCGGAACTCGACTTTTACTGAGGAGGCCCCGCCATGATCGAGACCCCATATCTGCTGTTCCTGGGCGATGCGCCCGATATGCTGGCCGCCAAGGTGGCCATCGGTATTCGCGATTGGCGTCCGGACCACGCCGTGGGCCAGATCCGCCTGCCGGGCTGTGGTGCCGATCTGGGGCTGGCCGACATGACGCTGGCCGAGGCTAAGGCGGCGGGTGCCAAAACGCTGGTGATCGGTGTGGCCAACCGGGGCGGTGTGATCTCTCCTGCGTGGAAAGAGGTGCTGATTGCGGCCCTTGAGATGGGCTATGATCTGGCGTCCGGTCTGCACAATCTGCTGCGGGACGAAGGTGATCTGGTGGCCGCAGCCCAGACCCATGGTGGCACCCTGCATGATGTGCGCGTGCCAACCGTTGGCTATCCGATCGCCAATGGGGTAAAGCGCAGCGGCAAACGCTGCCTCGCTGTTGGCACCGATTGTTCAGCGGGCAAAATGTATACAGCCTTGGCGATGGATGCCGAGATGCAGAAACGCGGCATGAAGTCGACCTTCCGCGCGACGGGTCAGACGGGTATTCTGATCACCGGCCACGGGGTACCGTTGGACGCGGTAATCGCGGATTTCATGGCAGGGTCGATCGAATATCTGACCCCGGATAATGAGGACGATCACTGGGATCTGATCGAGGGGCAGGGCTCATTGTTTCACGTGTCCTATTCCGGTGTGACCATGGCGCTGGTGCATGGTGGCCAGCCGGATGCGCTGATCCTGTGTCATGAGCCGACCCGTGAGCATATGCGCGGTCTGCCGGGCTACAAGCTGCCGACCCTTGAACAACTGCGCGATACGGCGCTGCCGCTGGCGCAGGTGTCCAATCCAGACTGCAAAGTGGTCGGTATCTCGGTCAACACCCAGCATCTGAGCGAAGATGAAGCGAAATCCTATCTCGCTGAAGTTGAGGCCCGTATGGGGCTGCCTGCGGTGGACCCCTATCGCCACGGAGCAGGCCGCCTGGTGGACGCGCTGGACGCTGTGTGATCTAACCCCTGCTGCCGCCGAGGGTGGGCCGAAGGGTCCGGAGCCTCCGGCGGGAGTATTTTTGGAAAGATGACAATGGGGCGCTCGGCACCACGGGCGCGCCCTGAGCCTTATCTGGCTCTTTTGAAAAAGACCACAACCGCAGTGATGGAGAGACATATGCAGATCAGCGTGACACCCGATACTTTCAAGCTGGCGCAGGTCTTTACCATTTCCCGCGGATCACGCACCGAGGCCAAGGTGCTGACCGTGCGTATCATACAGGACGGCGTGACCGGCTGTGGTGAATGTGTGCCCTACGCGCGCTATGGCGAGACGCTGGAGAGTGTGACGGCCGAGATCGAAGGTCTGCCAGAGACGTTCAATCGCGCAGAGCTGCAATCGCTTTTGCCTGCGGGGGCTGCGCGCAATGCGGTCGATTGTGCGCTCTGGGATCTGGAGGCGAAGCAGGCTGGCAAGCGTGTCTGGGAGCTGGCAGGTCTGCCAGAACCAAAGCCGGAAATCACCGCCTATACGCTGTCGCTGGACAGCCCTGAAAACATGCAGGCGCAGGCCGCCAAGAATGCCCATCGCCCGTTGTTGAAGATCAAGTTGGGCACCGCTGATGACATGGCCCGTCTGGAAGCCGTGCGCGCCGGTGCCCCGGAGGCCCGCATTATTGTTGATGCCAACGAAGGCTGGAGCGCCGAGGTCTACGCCGATCTGGCCCCGCATCTGGTGCGTTTGGGTGTTGATCTTGTAGAACAGCCTCTCCCTGCGGGTGAGGATGCTGCGTTGCTGGGGATGGAGCGGCCAGTGCCTGTCTGTGCAGATGAAAGCTGTCATGACCGCGAGAGCCTCGCAGCACTTGAGGGTAAATACGATGTCATCAATATCAAGCTGGACAAGACCGGCGGTCTGACCGAAGCGCTGAAATTGCGCGATGCGGCGCTCGCGCAAGGCTTTGAGGTGATGGTGGGCTGTATGGTCGGATCTTCGCTGGCCATGGCGCCTGCGACACTTGTGGCACAGGGCGCGGTGGTCACAGACCTTGACGGACCGCTTCTGTTGGCCGAAGACCGCGAGGAACCGTTGGATTTTGACGCAGACGGCGTGCACCCGCCCAAAGCGGCCTTGTGGGGCTAAGGAGAGAACTATGACCCGTACCGTATATGTAAATGGCGACTACCTGCCCGAAGGGGACGCCAAAATCTCGATCTTTGACCGCGGCTTTCTGATGGCTGATGGCGTCTATGAGGTGACCTCGGTTCTGGGCGGAAAGCTGATTGATTTTGAAGGCCATGCCGTGCGTTTGAAACGGTCGCTGGATGAGCTGGAGATGGCGGAACCCTGCTCGAAGGAAGAGCTGCTGGAGATCCACCGTAAGCTGGTCGCGCTGAACGAGATTGAGGAAGGTCTGGTTTATCTGCAGGTCACACGTGGCTCGGATGGGGATCGTGATTTTGTCTTCCCCTCGGCGGATACCAAACCCACAATCGTATTGTTCACGCAGAACAAACCCGGCCTGGCGGATAGCCCAGCGGCCAAGAAGGGTGCCAAGATCATCTCGATCGAGGATATTCGCTGGGGTCGTCGCGACATCAAGACCGTGCAGCTGCTCTATCCGTCCATGGGCAAGATGATGGCCAAGAAGGCCGGGGCCGATGACGCCTGGATGATCGAAGATGGTCATGTGACTGAAGGGACCTCCAACAACGCTTACTTCGTGAAGAATGGCGTGATCGTCACCCGTCCGCTCACCAATGACATCCTGCACGGCATTACCCGCAAGGCGGTTCTGCGCATGGCAGAAGAGGCGCAGATGAAGATCGAAGAGCGCCTGTTCACCATTGAGGAAGCGAAAGAGGCGGATGAGGCGTTTACCACCTCGGCCTCCGCCTTTGTGATGCCGGTGGTTGAGATCGACGGCGTGGCGCTGGGCGATGGCACACCGGGCCCGATCGCCAAGCGCCTGCGCGAGATCTATCTGGAAGAAAGCATGAACGCCGCGATCTGATCGCGCATTCATCGCTTACTGAAAAGGCCGCCCGCATAAGTGCTGGGCGGCCTTTGTCTTTTGATGTCGTCTATTCAGGCCGACGGCTTCAGAGCAAGGCGAGCAGCTGTTTGGCGGCCTCTTCCGAGGAGGCGGGGTTCTGGCCGGTGACCAGCTTGCCGTCGGTAAGGGCGAAGGAGGCCCAGTCGTCACCTTTTTCGTAGGTGGCGCCATTCTGAGCCAGCATGTCCTCCACCAGGAAGGGCACGACATCGGTGAGGCCGACGCCGTCTTCTTCGCTGTTGGAGAAGCCGGTGACACGCTTCCCTTGCACCAGCGGCGCGCCATCCGCATCCTTGGTGTGGCGGAACACGGCCGGGGCGTGGCAGACCGCGCCGACGGGACGGTCGCTGTGCGCGAAGGCCTCAATCAGGCGGCGGCTGTCGGCGTCTTCGACCAGATCCCAGAGAGGACCGTGACCACCAGGGTAGAATACCGCATCAAAGCCATCATCTTTGACTTCTGCCAGCCGTTTGGTATTGGCCAAGGCATCCTGCGCGGCGGTATCTACCTTGAACCGGCGGGTGGCATCGGTCTGGGCGCTTTCGTCATCGCTCTTGGGATCAAGCGGGGGTTGGCCCCCTTTGGGGGAGGCCAGTGTGATGTCGGCGCCTGCGTCTTTCAGCACATAATAAGGCGCGGCGAATTCCTCCAGCCAGAAGCCGGTTTTTTCGCCCGTGTCGCCCAGTTCGTCGTGGGAGGTGAGAACCATCAGGATTTTCATCTCGGGTCTCCTTTGTTTTTGGAGTTCAGATCAGTCGGCGAGGTGGATGACACGCTTGCCAAACGCTTCGCCTCTCAAGAGACCAACGAATGCTGCAGGCGCTTGTTCCAGGCCTTCGATCATTTCTTCGCGGTATTTCACTTTGCCATCCTGCACCCAGCCGGTCATCTGCTTGGCAAATTCCGGGTAGAGATGACCGAAATCGTCAAAGACGATGAAGCCGCGCATGGTGATGCGTTTGCGCAGCAGCTGGCCCATCAGATAGTTCATCCGGTCGGGGCCTTCGGGCAGGGCGGTGGCGTTATATTGGGAAATCAGGCCGCAGAGCGGGATGCGGGCAGAGGGGTTGAGGAGTGGCATCACCGCGTCAAAGACGGCGCCGCCGACGTTTTCAAAGTAGATATCGATGCCATCCGGAACCGCCTTGGCGAGGTCGTCAGCAAAGCCGTCTGCCTTGTAGTCAATGCAGGCGTCAAAGCCCAATGTGTCGATGACGTGCTGGCATTTCTCGGCCCCACCGGCGATGCCCACGACGCGCAGGCCGAGGATCTTGCCGATCTGGCCGACAGTTGCGCCAACCGGGCCGCTGGCGCCTGCGACAACCAGTGTTTCGCCTTCTTTGGGCTGGCCGATCTGAGTGAGACCCGCCCAGGCGGTGAGGCCCGGCATGCCCAGAACGCCAAGCGCCCAGGAGGGGTTCTGCGGGTTCTTGCCCATGTTGATCACGCCGGTGCCGTCCGACAGCGTGTAGTCCTGCCAGCCGCCGAATGCGACGACCCAGTCGCCTTTTTCATATCCCTTGACGTTGGAGGTGACGACCTCGGCCACGGTGCCGCCAACCATGACTTCGTCGATTTCGACAGGGGCGGCATAAGAGGGCGCGCTGCTCATCCGGCCACGCATATATGGGTCCAGCGACAGATACTCGTTGCGCAGCAGCATCTGGCCTTCACCCGGGGTGGGTACTTCGGTGGTTTCCAGGCGCAGGGTGCTGTCTGTCGGCTCTCCCTTGGGGCGTTCGGCGAGGACGAACTGGCGGTTGGTGGTGGATGTCTGTGTCATGTTTAGATCCTTTTCTGAAGGGATTAGACCGATCGTCTAGTGATCGGTAAATTTTTTTGACGGCACCCATTTGCGCCAGAACGGCTCTGACGGGCTAGGTTTGCCGGGGCGGGGGAAGCATGGTCCGGGTCTGGACCATGGCGGTGTCAAACGGGGTGCTGTCTTGCGACAGATGGGCCATCAGGCTGGCCCCAAGCCAGATCTGATAGAGGGATGTTGCAGTCTGGACGGGGTCGACGTCCGGGCTGAGAGAGCCGTCCTGCTGACCTTTACGCAGGCAGTCGGCGAGCCGGGCAGTAATGCCTTCGACGGCCTGTTGCAGGATGCCACGCATCGCCGGGGAGAGATCCGCGATTTCAGCGGCCAGTTTGACGATGAGGCATTTTTGACCGGCCATGTCTGAGCTCTGCCGGTCTTGCCAGGCGGTGACATAGGACAGCACCTGATCGCGCCCTGTCAGCGACGGGTTGTTCAGCGTTGGCGCCAGCTCAATCCGGTACTGCTCCACGTAATGGCGCAGCAGGGCGCAGCCGTAGTCCTCTTTGGAGGAGAAGTAGTGGTAGAAAGACCCCTTGGGCACCTGTGCCGTCGCCAACAGCTCCGTCAGACCGACGGAGGTATAGCCACGCTGCGCTGTCAGGGTGCGTCCAGTATCCAGAATATGCAGTCGGGTGTCACTCATGTTGGTAGACATAAGCTCATTAGACCGATTGTCTAGTGGAGGTCGTAACTTTTTTCCCGTCCCCCAAAAACGAGACAAGGCCCCGCGTCTGCGAGGCCTTGCGCTGGCTGATGCCAAGTGTTCGGGAGGCGTTACTTGATCATCAGTTGTGGGGAGACGACGTCGATGCCGAGGGCTTTGCCGACCGCGAAATAGGTCAGCTTACCAGCATGGACGTTCAGGCCGTTCAGCAGATGCGGATCGTCAGCGCAGGCTTGCTTCCAGCCTTTGTTGGCCAAATTCAGCAGGAATGGCAGGGTCGCGTTGCCCAAGGCCTGCGTCGAGGTACGGGCAACGGCGCCCGGCATGTTGGCCACGCAGTAGTGCATGATGCCGTCGACCTCATAGATCGGGTCGGCGTGGGTGGTGGCCTTCGACGTTTCAAAGCAGCCGCCCTGGTCAATGGCAACGTCCACGAGGACTGCGCCGGGCTTCATCTCGCTGAGTTGTGCGCGAGACACCAGTTTTGGCGCAGCAGCACCGGGGATCAGAACCGCGCCGATCACCATGTCTGCATCACGCACCAGCTCAGCGGTGGCCCCTGCGGTGGAGTACTGGTTCTTGAAGTCACGACCAAAGACATCGTCGAGATATTTCAGGCGGGCCAAGGAACGGTCGAGAATGGTGACATCCGCGCCCATGCCAGCGGCGATCTTGGCTGCGTGAGTGCCAACGACACCGCCGCCGATCACCACGACTTTGGCCGGGGCCACGCCGGGGACGCCGCCCATCAGGACGCCACGACCGCCATTGGCCTTTTGCAGGGTATAGGCGCCAACTTGCGGTGCCAGACGGCCGGCAACTTCGGACATCGGGGCCAGCAGAGGCAGACCGCCACGGTCGTCGGTCACGGTTTCATAAGCAATCGCGGTGCAACCGGAGTCCAGCAGGTCGCGGGTCTGCTCCGGATCGGGGGCCAGGTGCAGGTAGGTGAACAGCAGCTGACCTTCGCGCAGCATCTTTCGCTCAACCGCCTGGGGTTCCTTCACCTTGACGATCATGTCGGCGGTGGCAAAGATTTCTTCTGCGGTGTCGATGATTGCGGCACCTGCGGTGGTATAGTCTTCGTCAGTGAAGCCTGCGCCCATCCCGGCACCGGCCTGAATCAGGACGGTATGACCATGGTTTACGGCTTCACGAGCGGCGTCCGGCGTCATGCCGACGCGGAATTCCTGCGGCTTGATCTCTGTGGGGCATCCGATTTTCATGTAATCACTCCTCCTACATGCTTGCGCTATTGTGCCGCAGAAAGGGTGAGATTTGCTGCTTTTTTAGGCAAAATAAAAAGGTGCATATCGAAGGTTCTTCGAATAAGTTCGACCTTCATCGAAGGATCTTTCACGATATGTCACTTGATCACACGGATCGTCGCATCTTGCAGGTGTTGCAGAAGCAGGGGCGGATTTCGAATGCAGAGCTCAGCGAGCAGGTCAATCTGTCTGCATCGGCCTGTCACCGGCGCGTGCAGCGGCTGGAGGCAGATGGATATATCCGTAATTACGTCGCTCTCTTGGATGCGCGCAAGATGAACCTGCCGGCAACCGTCTTTGTGGAGATCACGCTGCAAAGCCAGGCGGATGAGTTGCTGGATGCCTTTGAAAAGGCAGTGGCGCGGATCCCGGATGTGCTGGAGTGTCATCTGATGGCAGGCACTGCGGACTACATTCTGAAGGTGGTGGCTGAAAACACGGATGATTTTGCCCGCATCCATCGCCAGCACCTGACGCGACTGCCTGGTGTGGCCCAGATGCAAAGTTCCTTTGCGCTGCGCACGGTGTTCAAAACCACGGCGCTGCCGGTCTGATACACGTGCCCGCGCGGGTCTTCGCGTGGCTTGTCAGGCGAGGGGATCTGGGAAAGACTGCCCCGGCAGAACAAGACGGCAGGATTGTCGCGGGTGGAGATGTATGAGCTGGGATTATATCATTGTCGGAGCAGGCAGCGCGGGCTGCGTGCTGGCCAACCGGTTGAGTGCGGCAGGTCAGCGGGTGCTGCTGCTAGAAGCGGGTGGCAAAGACAACTACCATTGGGTGCACATCCCGATGGGATATCTTTATTGCATCAACAACCCGCGCACCGATTGGATGTATCGGACAGAGGCCGAAGCCGGTCTGAATGGGCGCGCGCTGATCTATCCGCGGGGCAAGGTTCTGGGCGGCTGTTCGTCCATCAACGGAATGCTCTATTTGCGCGGGCAGGCGGCGGATTATGATGGCTGGCGCCAGCGCGGGCTGACCGGTTGGGGCTGGGATGATGTGCTGCCCTATTTCAAGAAGTCCGAGGATTACGTCGACGGCTCCTCTGACATGCACGGGGTCGGCGGCGAGTGGCGGGTGGAGAATCAACGTCTGCACTGGGATGTACTGGATGACTGGATGCAGGCCGCCGCCGAATGGGGCCTGCCGAAAGTTACGGATTTCAATACCGGCAACAATGAGGGCGTTGGCTATTTCCGGGTGAACCAGCGGAGCGGCTGGCGGATGAACACCGCGAAGGCGTTTTTGCGCACAGCGACTGGTGAAAATCTGAAGGTAGAGACCGGCGCCCACACCCGGCGCATCCTGATCGAGAATGGCCGTGCCGTGGGGGTGGAATACAGTCAGGGCGGCGCGGTGAAAACAGCGCGGACGGAGGGTGAGGTGCTGCTGTCGGCGGGGGCCATCAACAGCCCGCAGATCCTGCAACTGTCTGGTCTGGGCCCGGCAGCGCTGTTGCGCGACCACGGGATTGCGGTGCAGCGTGACATGCCTGAGGTCGGTCAGAACCTGCAGGACCATCTGCAGCTGCGCTGCGCCTGGCGGTTGAAAGGGGCAAAGACGCTCAATACACTGGCGAATTCTTTGATCGGCAAGGCAAAGATTGCGGCTGAATATGCCATGCGCCGTTCCGGTCCGATGTCGATGGCCCCCAGTCAGCTCGGGGCGTTTCCTCGTTCACGCCCGGATCTGGCGACGCCGGATCTTGAATACCATGTCCAGCCCCTGACACTGGAGGCTTTTGGTCAGCCGCTGCATGATTTTCCGGGGCTGACGGCAAGCGTGTGTAACTTGCGACCTGAGAGCCGGGGCGAGGTGGCGATCACCAGCGCTGATCCCGTGAAGGCGCCACGTATCGCTCCGAATTACCTATCGACCGAAGGCGACCGTCAGGTGGCGGTTGCGGCGATCCGGCAGGCGCGGGCTATTATGGGGCAAGAGGCCATGCAGCGCTACGCGCCGGTAGAGATGAAGCCGGGCGGCGGGTCCGATGAGGAGGCGGATCTGATGCAGTCGGCAGGCGCGATCGGGACAACCATCTTTCATCCGACCTGTACCCTGCGAATGGGGGCGGAGGAGGCGGCCCCGGTGGATGGCGCGCTGCGGTTGCGCGGGGTTGGCGGCTTGCGGGTGGTTGATGCCAGCGTGATGCCGGTGATTCCCAGTGGCAATACCAATGCGCCCACGATCATGATTGCGGAAAAGGCAGCTGACATGATTTTGAGCGATCATCGCGGGTAATCGGTCGTTCGGGCACCATGCCCCCTTGCGTCCGCTGCCAATATTCGATTCCCTGTTCCAATCCGGCTGGCGCGTGGCTTGCGGGATGCGCTGACCCCTTTTCAGGGGACGGAGGAGCTGACAACAGCATTCATCGCTTGCCTCAATGTGACACGAAACGATCACATCCGCCTGCTACTGCCGCGTGACTGACCACTGACCGACCAAGGAGCCTTAGCGTGACCAGCGACCATGACCCTGATTCTTTTGACTGGCTGGACGCCGAACTTCAGGACACGCTGGACGAGGATTTCGAGATCGAATTCGCCGAGCCGATGCTGTCGATGGAGCTGCGCAAGATCTATCGCTCGCAGCATCCAGAGATGCTGGATCGCAAGGTCTATTTTCGCAACCTGCTGCGGCTGCAGGCGGAGCTGATCAAGGTTCAGGATTGGGTTCAACACACCGGGGCCAAGGTCTGTATCCTGTTTGAAGGCCGCGACAGCGCCGGTAAGGGCGGCGTGATTAAGCGGATCACCCAGCGCCTCAATCCTCGTGTGGCGCGGGTGGTGGCGCTGCCTGCGCCCAGTCGCCGTGAGCAGAGCCAGTGGTATTTTCAGCGCTACGTCCCCTATCTGCCGGCGGCGGGCGAAATCGTGCTTTTTGACCGATCCTGGTACAATCGGGCGGGGGTCGAGCGGGTGATGGGTTTTGCCAGCGATGATCAGGTCGAACAGTTCTTTCAGGACGTGCCCGAATTTGAGCGAATGCTGGTGCGGTCTGGGATTATCCTGCTGAAATATTGGTTCTCCATCACCGATGAAGAACAGCAGCTGCGGTTTCTCATGCGGATTCATGATCCGATGAAGCAGTGGAAACTGTCGCCGATGGATCTGGAAAGCCGCATCCGCTGGGAGCAGTATACCAAGGCAAAAGAGGACATGTTCGAGCGCACCAATATTCCCGAAGCGCCCTGGTATATCGTTGAAGGGAACGACAAGAAGCGCGAGCGGCTGAACTGTATTGAGCACCTCCTGACCAAGATCCCCTATTGCGATGTGCCGAGTGAGCGTGTGTCGCTTCCGGATCGCGAATACAAACCCGACTACGAGCGCAGGGTGCTGCCTGATGATCTCTATGTGCCCAAGATTTACTGACCAAAGCTGACGTGGCGACCTCACCGGGATCGGGCGTACATGTGCCGTGCTTTTTTTCTTCGCGCGGATGAGGCTGGGAAGAAGGAACCCGGAGCGGCAAATGCCTTGGTTGTAAGGGGGTAAGACAAGCGCCTGATGGGGGGGAGACGCTGCCTGCTCCGGGTTAGACCATCGGGTGTTCCAAATCCGATGGAGCGGGCAGCTGCTGGGGAAACGCGTCAGCCTGCCCGTGCATTAACCACACTAGCGCAGTTTGTTCAAAACGAACACACGCATTACGTGTAATTTTCGATAAAATATTAAGTTTATAGGTGGCGGATTGTCGCACTCGCTATTTATGGGGAGGCCGAAAACGACAAACCCCCGCGGCTGAGCCTCGGGGGTCGTCATTTTGCGTCCAGAACTGCGGACAAAGGACTCAGAGGAGGCCTTCGCGCTGTGCTTTCTTACGTGCCAGTTTACGGGCACGGCGAATCGCTTCAGCTTTCTCGCGCGCTTTTTTCTCGGACGGCTTCTCGAAATGTTGCTTGAGCTTCATTTCACGGAAGACGCCTTCACGCTGCAGCTTTTTCTTCAGGGCACGGAGCGCCTGATCGACGTTGTTGTCGCGAACACTAACCTGCATGTGGTTTTCACCACCTTTCTAAGTTGAGTTGCAAGGATTTGCAGGAAGTGGCCATATAGCAAGGTCGTACTAGCTTGTCCAGTACCGGGCCCGTTCGCGGTTAGGGCCACAGGGTTGATTGACGGCGGCGAGCCAGTGAGACGATTGGCCCTGTGGATTTTGCCGATGTAACATTAGATATCCGGTGTCACACAGATGCGATTGCACTTAGTAAGACGTGAAATTTCGGAAGGCGAGACCATGACGATTGAGGATCACACCGACCCGCGCGCTGAGCCTGAGGCTGGAGATATCATCGGGCAGCTGCTGGATGCGGCACTGTTGCATGTGCCCTTTGATGGCTGGAGCGCGCAGACGTTTGCGGCGGCTGTCGAGGATGCGGGGATTACACCCGCGCTGGCCGAGGCGCTGTGTCCGCGTGGGGCCGTGGATCTGGCCGTTGCTTTTCACAGACGCGGCGATCAGCTGATGCTTGACCGTCTGGCGGAGGAGGACATGACTGGCCTGCGGTTTCGCGCCAAGATTGCACGTGCTGTGCGGCTGAGACTGGAAGTCGTTGATGATAAGGAAGCCGTGCGTCGCGGCACCACACTGTTTTCCCTGCCGCCATACGCTGGCGACGGAGCTCGGTTGATCTGGGGCACGGTGGATGCGATCTGGAACGCCTTGGGCGACGGATCTGAGGATATCAACTGGTACACCAAACGCGGCTCGCTTGCCGGGGTCTATTCCGCGACCGTTCTGTATTGGTTGGGGGATGACAGTCTGGAGCATCAAGCGAGCTGGGAGTTTCTGGATCGTCGGATCGACAATGTTATGCAGTTTGAAAAGCTGAAGGCGCAGGTACAGTCCAATCCGCTGCTGAAACCATTGCTGGTGGGGCCGAATTGGCTGGCGCAGCAGATCAAGGCGCCGAGCACCCGCGATGACCTGCCGGGCAGCTGGTCCGCGCCGCGACGCTGAGGCGCGCAATGTTTCAGCGATCCGTGGTGGTGCGGGACCTATGACAGGTGGGCGTCCTTTGCTAGGCAGTGACAACAGCGGAGGAATGCCAATGACCGAAATGATGCGCGCGATTGAGATCCAGGAGCCCGGTGGGCCAAGTGTTCTGCAGGCCTGTCAACGCCCGGTACCGTCACCCGGGCATGGGCAGGTGGTTCTGAAAGTCGCTTATGCAGGCGTCAATCGCCCCGATGCGCTGCAACGTGCCGGCAAATATGCACCACCTCCCACAGCCAGCGATCTTCCGGGGCTGGAGGCTTCGGGCGAGGTGGTCGCCATCGGCGCCGGGGTCAGCGAGCTGACTGTGGGCGACCGGGTCTGTGCGCTACTGCCGGGCGGCGGCTATGCTGAATATGTCGCGACGCCAGCGGCGCATTGCCTGCCGGTACCTGCGGGCCTGTCGATGAAGCAGGCAGCCTGCCTACCGGAGACCTGTTTCACCGTTTGGTCCAACGTCTTTACCCGCGGGGGCCTGCAGGCCGGGGAGCGGTTTCTTGTTCACGGAGGGTCATCCGGTATTGGAACAACCGCGATCCAGCTTGCCTCGCAGCTGGGCGCACGGGTGTTCACGACCGCTGGATCAGATGAGAAATGTGCGGCCTGCCTGAAACTGGGGGCCGAGCGGGCGATCAATTACCGGGACGAGGATTTTGTAGAGGTATTGAAGACCGAAGGTGGTGCCAATCTGATTCTGGACATGGTGGGTGGCGACTATATTCCGCGCAACGTGCGTGCGCTCGCGGATGATGGCCGCATGGTCCACATCGCGTTTCTGTCGGGTCCGAAGGTGGAGTTGAACTTTGCTCAGATCATGGCGCGGCGGTTGACGCTGACCGGTTCAACCCTGCGCCCGCAGAGCGATCTGGCCAAAGCGCAGATTGCCCAGGATCTGCGCGAAGTCGTCTGGCCACTTATCGAGGCGGGGAAGTTTGCGCCGGTGATGGACCAGACCTTTGCCCTGGAAGAGGCGGCGGCGGCCCATGCACGGATGGAAAGCTCCGCTCATATCGGCAAGATTGTTCTGGAGGTTGGCGGCGAGGGGTAGGCACCGCCGCGCGGGCTGATCGTGCCGGCGCGGTTGTCGCTGGCACGTGTCATGCAACGGCACGACGATAGAGATGCCAGGTGGCGTGTCCCAAGACCGGAACGACCACGATCATGCCCGCAAACATCGGCATCGCACCAATAATCAGCAAGGCGGTGACGATGACGCCCCAAAGCAGCGAGACGACAAGATTCTGGCGCACGACTCGCAGGGATATGGCGACTGCGATGGGAAGGCCGACATGGCGGTCCAACAACAGCGGAAAAGACACGAGGCTGACGGCCAGCGCGGCAAACGCGAAGGCGGCGCCCACTGCGCTGCCGATCACCAGCATTGCCCATCCGGGGGCGGTGGTGAAAATATCCTCTATGAAGCGCATTGCCGACTGCGGCGCCTCAGGGCCAAGGGTGCGGTTGTAGATTGCCGCAGCCATCGTCAGCCACAGGATGCAGAGTGCCGCGAGATACAAGCCCAGCATCAGGATCGACAGGAACGCGGGAGACCGCAGCACCGCAAAGGCGTCCATCCAGTGTGGTGTGAACCCGGCCTCGCGGCGCGATGACATTTCATATAGCCCGACAGCGGCCACCGGTCCGATTAGCGCAAAGCCCAGAACCAGCGGGAACACCAATGGCAACAGGTTCATCGACAGGCTGAGAACCACCAGGGCAACGCCAATCAGCGGATAAAGAAAGACGAGCGCCATGGCATCGGAACGGCAGGCGGTGAAATCCTGCCAGCCCGCCCGCAAGGCAGCGCCCAGATCCGCGATGTCCAGTTGCAGCACGCGCGGCATGTCGCCAGTCTTGTCGCTGCCCAGATGATCCACCGATGCAGAGACGTGAGAGCCGGTCAGGCCAAGGGATTTGGCCAGCCAGCTGATGGGATTTCCGATCGTACGTTCCATGATCCTTCCTCTCGGATTAGCGTAGGGCGCACCGAGGGGGCAGGTGGAGGCGGGCGTGACAAGTCCGGATCAGTGACGCCCCAAGCCGGTGCGTATCCGCAGGGTATCACAAAAGCAGCGCAAAACGGGTCACTATGGCGCGAGGGGCATCCGGGACTGGTCGGTGGGCCGAGGCTGTCGCCAGGTGCCGGGGGTGATCTTTACCGGATCGGCTCAAATACTGCATTTTTCTGCGTGCAATCACGGATCACGTCGCGGCCACAGGGGACCGGTTTCAGGTCGCGGGACAAACAGACACGCGCCTCCTGAATGTGACCGTCGCGGCAGGTGATGGTCAGCGTGTTGGGGGCCAAGTCAGGATTGTCCTGCAAAAAAGCCTGCTCGACCAAACTGGCAGGCAGGGTCACCGACTGCTGCAGTTTACGGAAGGCGACGGGACGTTTGATCTGCGCATAGGCCTGCCGGGAGAGTGCGAAATATGCCTGCGCGGAGAGGCCAGAGCAGGTGCCGTGTTTTTTCCACTG
The DNA here is from genome assembly GCF_000473105.1 of Phaeobacter inhibens DSM 16374. Taxonomy (NCBI): domain Bacteria; kingdom Pseudomonadati; phylum Pseudomonadota; class Alphaproteobacteria; order Rhodobacterales; family Roseobacteraceae; genus Phaeobacter; species Phaeobacter inhibens. The sequence goes on from NZ_KI421498.1 coordinate 3,181,358, forward strand.
GTGCCAAGCGAGGCCGGCGCTGCCCATAATGTCCGTCATTTCCCGGCTCATGGCCCGGCTGGGTGGGGCCTCGGCGGTGCGGCAGTAGCTCGGCCAGCCGCGGTGGAACTGAGGCCACAGACCATGCAATGTCCAGCCGTGATCATGTCGGGCGTCGCATTGCTCGGACCGTTTGGCATCCCCCTCCAGCACGCACCAGTTTGGCGACCAGCTGAGGCTGAGCACATAGTAGTCGAATTCACCTGCAATCTCGCCTTCGGCACGGACCTTGCCCGGTAGGGCCACGCCGACGCCCGTTACTGCAATAAGGGCCGCCATCAGGGCCTGTCTGATCCCGCGCATTCGCCTCTTTCCTTATAGAAACATCGCGACTATATAGAATTGAAGTTCCCCGACAACGGAAACCGCCCCAAATCGGGGAAGCCTCTTTCAGGCGACGGGAAAGATGTATCTGGGACAACCGTGTTATTAAGGAGATGAGCGCATGGCAAAACCGTTGATGGCCAAGGCGACCGCCGTGTGGCTGGTGGACAATACCACGATCAGCTTCAAACAGATCGCCGATTTTGTCGGCATGCACGAGCTGGAAATCCAGGGCATTGCAGATGGCGATGTGGCTGCGGGCGTCAAGGGGTTCGACCCGGTCGCCAATAACCAGCTGACGCAGGAAGAGGTCGATAAGGCCGAGAAAAATCCGCTGCATAAGCTGAAGCTGAAGTTCAATCCGGCTGCTGCTGGTGAAGAAAAACGCCGTGGCCCGCGCTATACCCCGCTGTCGAAGCGCCAGGACCGCCCGGCCTCGATCTACTGGCTGGTGAAGTTTCACCCTGAGTTGTCGGACGGTCAGGTGTCGAAACTGGTGGGCACCACCAAACCGACCATTCAGGCGATCCGTGAGCGGACCCATTGGAATATTGCCAATATCCAGCCGATTGACCCGGTTGCTCTGGGCCTCTGCAAACAGTCCGAGCTGGATGCCGCCGTCCAGAAAGCTGCTGCCAAGAAGGCTGCCGAAGGTGGCGTGATGAGCGATGATGAGCGTCGCAAGCTGGTGTCGACTGAACAATCGCTGGAAATGGACGCGGAGCCACGCATGCCGTCTGCGATCGAAGGTCTCGAAACCTTCACCCTGGGTGGCAACGACAAGCCCGAAGCGGCCGAGGAAGAGACTGTTGTGGATGCCGACAGCTTCTTCAACCTGCCTGCCGGTGGTGACGATGAGGATGATGACGAGGATAACATCGATCCCCGTTTCTAAGATCCACAGGCCGCCGGAGTGGCGGCATGTCAGATAGCAAAGACCACGGTGCGTGCTGCGTTCCGTGGTCTTTTTGCGTCTGGAAGTCACAGAAGTCGGCGATGCTGCCCCGGTGACTTTACGAGGCAGGATGAGGTGCGGGGAGGTCTATTAATTGACCGTCACAAAAAATTCGCCTTTCGATGCCGATCCCTGCATTTTTCTGACTTTTCCGCCTTGACGTGCGGGCGTGGCTGGCGTACCTCGCACCCCGACGGCGCGGTAGCTCAGTTGGTTAGAGCGAACGACTCATAATCGTTAGGTCGGGAGTTCGAGTCTCCCCCACGCCACCATTCTTCTCTTGAAAATATAGACTCGACCACTGGCGGATTGCCGGGAAAACTGCTGCCCGAACATCTGAATTTCTGTGCGCTATCGATGCTGCAACAGGGCTTTGTTCAGGCCTGATATTGCCTGTTTGTTGGGTGCTGTGGAGAAGGCCGAGCAGACCTTGCCTCTACCAGATGTCGTGACAGTCAGATGTCCTTGCGGGCACGCAGGGCGGCTGTGATGGTGCCCTCGTCGAGGTAGTCGAGCTCTCCGCCAATAGGCACCCCCTGCGCCAGCGACGTCAGGCGGACTTGTCCGCTGAGCTGATCCGCGATGTAATGTGCCGTCGTCTGGCCGTCGATTGTGGCGTTGAGCGCCAGTATGACCTCGCTGACCTGTTCGGCCTGCACCCGGTCCACCAGACGGGGAATGCGCAGATCCTCCGGACCGACCGCGTCCAAGGCGGAGAGCGTTCCGCCCAACACGTGGTAGCGCCCCTTGAAGACGGCCGCACGTTCCATGGCCCAGAGGTCGGAAACATCCTCCACCACGCAGAGTTCGCCGTTCGCACGGGTCATATCCTCGCAGATGGTGCAGAGATCACCGGTGCCGACATTGCCACAGTTAAGGCATTCCCGCGCGGTGGCGGCTACCTCGCTCATGGTCTCGGCTAATGGGGTCAGCAGCAGGGCGCGTTTGCGGATCAGGTGCAGCACCGCCCGGCGGGCAGAGCGCGGCCCCAGCCCCGGCAGTTTGGCCATCAGGGCAATCAGGTCTTCGATATCGGTGGTTGAGTTCTTGATCATGCCTAAAACGCCCTTCTTTGCTCCGCTATATAGGCTGATTGCGACCTCCGAGTACAAGGGGGGCAGGGCAGCTGTTCAGGTTTTGTTTTACACCGCAGCTGGGCACGAGATGGGTAAAAGAAAAGGCGGCACCGAGGCCGCCTTATCCTGTCCGTGAGGCCGGGCGTATCAGAACGGCAGTTTAATGTCCTTGGGCAGGCCCATGCTTTCGGTCAGGCTGGCCATTTCTTCCTGCGCCTTTTCGGCGGCTTTGGCCTGGGCATCCTTGATCGCGGCGAGGATCAGATCTTCGACCACTTCCTTGTCGTCGCCGTTGAAGATCGACGGGTCGATATCCAGCGCCTTCAGATCGCCCTTGGCCGAGGCGGTTGCCTTCACCAGACCTGCGCCTGCTTCGCCGGTGACCATGACATTGTGCAGGTCTTCCTGCATCTGCGCCATCTTGGTTTGCAGTTCCTGTGCCGATTTCATCATCTTGGCCATATCGCCAAGACCGCCGAGGCCTTTGAGCATCTGTTTTCTCCTAAGTGCGAGGGCGCAGGGCGCCGTAAGTCATCACTGCACATATCGCAACTGCGAGGCCGATGAACAAGTGGGGTGGTCCCAGACAGCCTTCAGCAAGGGCGTAGGCTTCCACATAATCAAGCGCGTTTTCGTATCGGTCAACCGAAACGACAAAGGCGATCCCGGCCCAGAGTACGGCGGCGATTGCGAAGGTCGCGCGGTTTCTTGTGGTCAGAGCGATGCCCGCAAGGGCAAGCAACGCGAGGGACACGGGCAGGGTGGAGAGGCCAATCAACTCATCCCAGGCGGTGGCCGGACCATCACCCGGTTTCCAAAAAGTTTGTTCCTTATCACAGACTTCTGCAATTGCTGCGGCGGGAAACAGCGTCATGAAACCTGCAAAGCAAGTCACTCTTCTTCGAAGGGATCCCATTCGTCCTCGACCTCTGGCAGGGCTTCCGCCTCGACTTCGGCGGCGAGATCTTCTGCTGTACGGATGTGTCTGATCTTTGCCTTGGGGAAGCTCTCAAGGACCGCCTGTACCATCGGGTGGGTGCTGGCTTCCGCTCGCAGGGCGTTCTCTGCGGCGTTTTCACGCTCAGTGATGGTTTCGCCGCCGCCCTCATTGGCGAGGGAAATCACCCAACGGGCATGGGTCCAGGTCTGCAACTGCTGGCCCAGACGGGCAGCGAGATCCTTGGGCGCGTCATCCGTTGGCTGGATGGTGATTCGGCCCGGCTGATAGGACACCAGGCGCAGATAGGTTTTTACATATTCCAGCAGCAGACCGTCGCGTTTTACCCGGATCAGTTCAATTACATGCTCAAAGCTGGGATAGCGCGCAAGCGCGCTGTCCGCCTGCGGGGCGAGGGCGGTGGCCTGTCCATTGCCTGCTGACATCGTTGGCCCGCCTTGGGGACCGCCCGGCATGCCGCCCTGTGGCCCGGCCTGCTGAGGGACGTAACCGCCTGCGCTGCCGGGGCCAGATGGTCCGCCAGAGCTCCCCATCGGCGCATTCATATGCCCGCCAGGTGGCGGAGGCGGAGGTGTATCCTGCAGGGTGCGCATCAGTTGTTCCGGCGTCGGCAGGTCGGCCACATGTGTCAGACGGATCACCGCCATCTCGGCCGCCATCATAGCGTTGGGCGCGGCGGCGACCTCTTCCAACGCTTTCAGCAGCATCTGCCACATCCGCGTCAGCACCCGCATCGGCAATGCCTCGGCCATCTGGCTGCCACGGGCGCGCTCATCGGGGCTGACGGTGGGGTCTTCGGCGGCATCGGGGGTAATCTTCACCACCGACACCCAATGGGTGATTTCAGCAAGATCGCGTAGCACTGCCAGCGGATCGGCGCCCTCGGCATATTGCGCGCTGAGTTCGGTCAGCGCCGAAGCCGCGTCGCCACGCAGAATCATGTCGATGAGATCAAGGACCCGCCCGCGATCCGCCAGTCCCAACATGGCGCGGACCTGATCAGCTGTTGTTTCGCCTGCGCCATGAGAAATCGCCTGATCTAGGAGCGAGGTGGCATCACGGGCCGACCCCTCGGCGGCGCGGGTGATGAGGGCCAGCGCATCCTCGGCGATTTGGGCATTCTCAGCGCCTGCGATCTTTTGCAACAGGGCAATCATTACCTCCGGCTCAATCCGGCGCAAATCGAACCGCTGGCAGCGCGACAGCACCGTCACTGGTACCTTGCGGATCTCCGTGGTGGCGAAGATGAATTTCACATGTGCGGGCGGTTCCTCCAGCGTCTTCAGCAGCGCGTTGAAGGCGGAGGTCGACAGCATGTGGACCTCATCGATGATGTAGATCTTGTAGCGGGCAGAGGCGGCGCGGTACTGCACCGAATCGATGATTTCGCGGATGTCACCCACCCCGGTGCGCGAGGCGGCGTCCATCTCCATTACATCGACATGCCGACCTTCCATGATCGCCGTGCAATGTTCGCATTTGCCGCAGGGCTCGGTAGTCGGGCCACCCTGACCATCCTCACCGATGCAGTTCATGCCCTTGGCGATGATCCGTGCGGTGGTCGTCTTACCGGTGCCGCGAATGCCGGTCATGATGAAGGCCTGTGCAATCCGATCGGCGGCAAAGGCGTTTTTCAGCGTCCGCACCATGGCGTCCTGACCCACCAGATCGGCGAAAGTTTCAGGCCGGTATTTGCGGGCCAGAACCTGATATTGGCCAGACCCTTGGTCCGGTGCTTGGCCTGCTGTGTCGCCTGCTGTGTCGCTCATGATGTCTCGTGCCAGATTCGGGGGTCGGTCGTTTGTATTCGGGTAAAGTAGGCAAGCGCGCGCGTGGCGTCCACCGCTGATGCAGATCCAAGCGGAGCAGGTGTTCATCACCGGTGTGGATCAAGAAACCATTAGGTGCCCGGCGGGCGGACCGCTACATTGAAGGATGTGATCATCCGGGGGGATCGTAACGCAGGATTTGCGACGCACTTGGCAGTGGGGGCTGACAATGGAGCATGTATCTGAGGGTGGCGATACCAAAAGTGCGGAAAAAGGCGGACCGCTGGTGTTGCACGCGCTGTCGGTGGCGGATGGCATTTTGGCGCTGTGTCCGCTGCCGGGGGCAAGCGGGGATTACTACGCCGACATAGAGCATATTCGGGAGTGGCAGCCCGGACTGGTGATCTCCATGACCACGGATGAGGAACACGCCGCCGTTGGCGCAGAGAGCCTCGGCAGCGATCTGCAGAGCCTTGGCAGCCGATGGATCCACCTGCCGGTTCCTGATTTCAGCACGCCGCCTCCGGACATTCTGAGCCGCTGGCCTGAGGCGAGCCATATGGCCCGCAAGGCGCTTGTCGGAGGTGGTCGGGTACTGGTGCATTGTCGAGGCGGCTGTGGCCGGTCGGGAATGGTTGTGCTGCGACTGATGACGGAATGTGGTGAGCGGCCGGATCTGGCGCTGGCGCGACTGCGCGCGGTGCGGCCCTGTGCCATTGAAACCGACGCCCAGATGATTTGGGCCTACGGCCCGAGACGGATTCCCGGCAACGCACGCTGAATTAATGCAGCTGCGGAACGCGCCACAGCAAGTTGCCAACCGTCGTCTGTGCCGCTTCATCGTGATGCGGCGCCGCGCAAGCGCGGCGCTTAAGGCAATTTCGACAGGTTGCTTGTGCCTGTCAGGCAGGTACGGATTGCAGCGGCGTTGGCGCGGGCCCGGGCTGCGGTCTCAGGGGTAGAGCCTGAGCCAAGCCACAGGGGTATTCCGGCAGACGGGTGATGGGGCGGCTGTCCGCACCCTGGCAAAAAAGCGCGTCCGCGAATTGATCAAGACTGCCCTGATCTGCCTCCGGAGAGATGCCGCAGTAGATGCGGATACGATCGTGGCTGGCCGAAAACCGTGCTTGGCAGGGTCGGTCACAGGCCGTCAGTTCACAATTGCCCGCTATTTCAAAATCATCAGTTGTGACCGTACGGGCCTGTCCCAAAGCAGTGGTCAGGCGTGACAGCATACGTTCTGCCGCAGGGCAGGGGCGCCCCAGATACTGGCAGTTGCTGAGTGAGTAGCGGTGTGTTGTATCAGTCCAGTTCATTGCGCCCTCCGCGCGAAGGAGGGGATGAATGGTCAGTGCTGGCAGGCCAATTGGCAGACATGCAAACGCTGCCAGAACACCCCGCCTGGTTTCGAGTTTCTCATCAGATGGCAGGTCTCCTGACTTGCGGGTCGTCACATCCCCGGGGCCTTCCCAATGCGGCATGGTCCGTGTGGACGCTGGCATCAGTGGCATAATCCGAGGTTGCTCGCCGCTTACAGTTGCGGGGGCAGTCGCGGCATTGATCTGGCTGGTCTGCCATCTCGCACCGTGTTCCCTTTTCATCCTGACCACCCAAGGGCGATACAGGAACCATCTGTCGAAGAGCTAGCGGTGGCAGGGGCGAGTCGTCAAGCGTTTCGTCCGGATGTACCCGGAATTATTGATCCATGATGGCGCTATATCTGGCGCTACCGGTCGAGCCGCGTCTATATATTGTGTAGCGTGACCATTTCTTAGTCGGGCGTGATGCTCTGCGCTCACGGCCACGAACCAGTCATCTTGTAAAAGAAAGAAAGGTGAGAGGTTGGACATCGACCCAAGCGGGGCTCGTTGTGGCTGCTTCCTTCCGGATCTGACCAGGTTGGCGAGGCGCTTGCCCGCGCCAACCTCTCGACCCCGATATAGGAGTGCAGGCGGGGAATGGCAAGCCCGTGCGATGCGCAATATGAAAGGAGCAGAGAGGCTGGTCTCGCGCTCTGATCTCACAATTTGACGCCAATCCTTAGAAACCCGTCGGGGGTGGTGCCATGGAGGCTGTGGCGGGACGGATCAAGATCGGTGAGATAGGCGCGGGCTCCGGGCCCGGTAAAGATCTCAACCTCTGTGGAGGGATGGCTGAACAGGCGCCAGGGAGGAGGAGCGTGTTCCAATGGGTCACGATCAAGACGCCCGGCCACGTAGTCGCGGATCGCGTCTCTCACCCGCAACGGGGGAATCGGCAGCGGCGTGGCGGCCTGGGCCATGGCGAAGTTACCGCCGCCACCGATGCGATAGCTGCTGACCGCTACCGCGAAATGCTGACTGTCGCGCACCGGCGCCCCTTTCCAGCGGAGGTTGCGGATCCGGTAGCTATCCGGATTTGCGAGTTCTCCATCGCTGGCAAACCGGGCTGGTGCGGAGACATCGATATCGTATTGGACACCGAAAATGACATCGAAATTATGGCCGGCCCGATCGTCGTCCAACAATGGGGAGCCAAAGGTGCCGGGCGCGATCTGATTGAACAACCCGGCCGACATTTCCAGCCAATCGCGCAGCTGGGCGCCATCCAGAACCACGGTGCGCAACTCGTTTGGGAAAGGCTGTATATCGACGACATGGCGCATATACATCTGCCCGATCGGTACATCCGTGTAATTTGAGGGGCCGGAGCGTGCGCCAAATTTGCCGGGGGCCGTCGCTGAGAGCAGGGGCAGGTTGCTGGCCACGGTATCTGTCAGGGCCGGACGCACTGCAGCCGCCTGGGCCCAAGCCACCAGCGCAAGAGCCTGATCGCGGCCGAGAAAAGTGAAATAGGAATGCAGCGGTTGGCTGGTGCGTCCCACAGGTTGCGCCATGCGGGTCCGTGTTTCGGCATGATCTTCCGCGAGCGCCGCGACCATTGCGGGATCTTCGTCCACCAGAGGCGTCAGTACGCCGCCAGCGCCGCCGATGGTTCTGCGTCGGGCGATGGGGCGGAGCGTACAGGTGGCCTTGGTCACAGCCCAGCGATCAGAGTTCCACGTCATCCGCAAGTCGATTACGCCAAGATGTGAGCCATGGGCCCCGGGCATCACGACCGGCGCGGAAACCGGGTGGCGTGGATCGGGCAGCGTCAGATGGGTGTGGCCGCCAACTATCGCGTCCAGCACGCCAAGATTGGCCAGCTGATGGAGAGCGTTTTCAATACCGTAGGTTGCGTGTCCTTCGCCGATCCCGGTATGAGCGAGCGCCACGATGACGTCACAGCCCTGTTCGCGTAAGGCAGCGGCATGATCGCGTGCGGATTGCACCATGTCGTCGATCGTGACTTTGCCTTGAAGTTGATGGGCCGCCCATTTGAGTGTCTGCATCGGCAGAACTGAGATCAGGCCAATGCGCAGCGGCGGTGTGCCTGAGGTATCCGGGAGTGCGCGTTCGAGCACGGTGGATTGGCAGAACGGAAGGGACAGCTGCGGGTCCAGCGCCCGCATATTTGAGCAGAGTACCGGGCAGCTGATCCGCAATAGTGCCTGCCGCAACTGATCCAACCCGAAATCGAAGTCGTGATTTCCAAGGCCGATGGCGTCATAGCTGAGCAGATCAAACGCACGCGCAACCGGCGCAGGGCGGATATCGCTAAGCTCCAGCGGGCGCTCCGCAATCGGGGTTCCGAAAATGCTGTCGCCATTGTCTAAAAGCAGAGTGACAGCACCGTTGTCTGCGGCTTCGTGGCGCGCCTGAGCGATCAGCGTGGCCACGCGTGACAGACCCTGCGCAGGATCAGGTTTATCGGAATAGTAATCGTGACTGAGCAGGTTTGCGTGAAGATCCGTGGTCGCCAGAATGCGCAGGGATCCGACCTTACTGTCCTCGGCTTGGTCCGATCCTGTCATGTGGCGTTTCTTAGAGGTCGCACGGTAATTCCCGAGGTGGCGTTGATTGCCAATTTATTAACAAGCCTGATTGCCTCTTTGAAGCAATCAAATGTGACACTCGAAAGCCGCTTATTGCTTAGAATTCATTTCAATCGCGTTGCTTTCCTCTTGAGATGCTATGGATTTACGGCTTTCACCTACGGCGAGTGGTCAGGATATTTCTAGGCCACTGTGGCGCAGAGGAAACAACTTTTCACCTTAAGGTTGCACGTCTCTGACGGATTCAGGTGCTGTGGCACATCTGTGTGCAGACGAAAGAGCGGGGCGGGCGATGCGACAGGCAGAACATGTGACATTTGGTGGCAGTGGTTTGGACCGGGCCGCGCATCTGCGGGATGATCCCGCGGCTTTGGCTGCGCTCTGGAGTGGCGGGGACTGTCGTATCCTGTTGATCTGGCGCGGAAAGCCATTGTGCTCTCTGCCTTCAGAGGTCGCCGTTGCATCGGATAAGGGGATTCTACCGGTGGCTTTGGCCTGGGTCCGGTCCGATCATCCCGTGGCGAAGGACGCGGCGGTGGCTGCTGTCTTCCTCGGGATCTGTACGGCAGGGCGGGCAAGGTTCTCAGTTGATATCAGTGATTGGCAGCCTGACAACCTTGACGATACGGCGTTGCGCGCCTTTGTGGATAACAGTGAACAGCGGCATCCGGATCTGCCGCAGGAGACCGGTTTTGTTGAGCTGCGACGCATCATGGCCCAGCTCAGCCGCGAGGAGGCAGAACTGGCGGCGACTGCACGGGCGGTGTTTGGCTGGCATCACTCGCATGGGTATTGCGCCTGCTGTGGCGCCAAAAGCGATATGGCACAGGGGGGGTGGCAGCGGGTCTGCCCCAGCTGTGGAGCGGCGCATTTTCCACGCACTGATCCGGTTGTCATCATGCTCATTACGCATGGGGATGCGGTGCTGGTCGGGCGGTCGCCTGGGTGGCCCGATGGGATGTACTCCCTCCTCGCCGGTTTTGTAGAGCCTGGGGAAACACTGGAGGCCGCTGTGCGACGTGAGACTGCGGAAGAAACCGGTGTGAAGGTCGGTGCCGTCAGCTATCTGTCCAGTCAGCCCTGGCCGTTTCCGATGTCGCTGATGTTCGGTTGCGCGGGTGAGGCATTGGGACGTGAGATCACCATCGATCCTAAAGAGATCGAAGATGCGATCTGGGTCTCGCGTCAGGATATGATGGCGATATTCGAAGGCACGCACCCTGATATTCGCCAGCCTCGTAAGGGCGCAATTGCACATTTTCTGCTACAGAACTGGCTTGCAGATACACTGGATTGAGACGAATAGTAGCAGTCAGTACAAGATCGCCATCGGATTTTCCGATCCGCTGTAACAACAGGACGCCCATGGATTTTTCCAGCAAAGAAGACATCGACGCACCAATTGCAGAAGTCTTTCGATCGATTTCGGACTTCGAAAACATGGAGCGTATGGCGCTGCGTCGGGGTGTCGATGTGCAGCGGATGGGGGATGTTCATCACCCTGAAAACGGGCTGGCCTGGGAGATTGAGTTCCAGTTTCGCGGCAAAAAACGCAATCTGCATCTCTCGCTCAGCACCTATGAGCCGGTGACGCAAATGGTGCTGACTGGCACAGGCAGCGGCCTGGATGGCGCGATGGATGTCGAGCTGCTGGCCCTGTCGCCGCAGCGCACCCGCTTGTCGGTAACCCTATCTCTGACACCCAAGACGCTGTCGGGTCGTTTGATGGTCCAGTCCTTGAAACTGGCGCGCAGCAAGTTGAACCGCGGCTTCAAGAAACGCGTCTCCGAATTTGCCAAACAGACCGAAGACCGGGTCGGTCGCTCCGCCTGACGTCGGCTACAGCTCAGAAACGATCATCATTCGCCGGGTAAACGCCCAGGATTTCGATGTTGGTGGTGAAATAGGCCAGTTCATCCATGGCGAGGCGGACGTTCGGATCGTCCGGATGGCCATCAATATCAGCGTAGAACTGAGTCGCGGTGAAGGACCCATCGACCATGTAACTCTCGAGTTTGGTCATGTTGATGCCGTTGGTCGCAAAGCCACCCATCGCCTTGTAAAGTGCGGCGGGTATGTTGCGGACCTGGAACACGAAGCTGGTGATCATGCCATGGTTTCCACGGCGCTCCGTATTCGGGTCGCGCGACATGGTCAGAAAGCGGGTGGTGTTATTGCCATGATCCTCGATATGGCGGGCTAGCACCTCCAGGCCGTAGATCTCGCCCGCCAGTTCACTGGCCAGCGCGGCGTGGCTCTTGTCGCCTTGTTCAGCCACGTCACGGGCGGCGCGGGCATTGTCGGGGCTGACACGCCCGTGGATGTTATTTTCGCTCAGAAAACGGGCGCATTGCGGCAGCAGTACCAGATGCGAATGCGCTTCTTTGATGTCTTCAAGCTGGGCGCCAGGAACGCCTAGAAGATTGATGTGAACCCGCACAAAGGCTTCGTCGATGATGTGAAGGCCGCTGTGCGGCAACAGGCGGTGAATATCGGCAACGCGCCCATAGGTGGAATTCTCCACCGGAAGCATGGCCAGTTCAGCCGCACCGCTGCGTACAGCGTTAATGGCGTCCTCGAAATTGCGGCAAGGCAGCACGTCCATGTCCGGACGTTCCTTGCGGCAGGCTTCGTGGCTGTAGGAGCCAAGCTCCCCCTGAATGGCAATTCTCTGGGTCATAACTGCGACATCCGTGCAAAACTTCAAAAAACGGGCGTTTCGTCGCGCTGTCTATACCTTGCCACTTGAGAGGGGAAGCCTTAGACACCCTCCCAGACAGCTGAAATGGACTCGCGATCATGTTTGACACGATGACCCTTACCAAAGCGACCGCAGGCGTTTGCGGCGCGTTCCTCGTGTTCCTCTTGGGCAAATGGGCCGCAGAGGAACTCTATCATACTGAAAGCCACGGCGAGGCTTCTTATGTGATTGAAGTGGAAGAGGCAGGTGCGGAAGAAGTTGCTGAAGTCGTAGACTTCGGCGAACTGATGGCCGCAGCAGATGTTGGCAAAGGTGCCAAGGTCTTCAAGAAATGCTCCGCCTGCCACAAACTCGAAGCCGGTGAAAACGCCACCGGTCCATATCTATATGGGGTGGTTGATCGCCCGATCGCCGCTGCGGATGGCTTTGGATACTCTGCCACCCTGGCCGGTCTTGGCGGCGAATGGACCGCAGAAGAGTTGGATGCCTTCCTGACCAAACCGTCACAATATGCGCCTGGTACCACCATGAGCTTTAGCGGGCTGAAGAAGCAGAAGGACCGGGTGAACCTGATCGCCTATCTCGATAGCCTCGACGATTGATTTTGTCGCCTTATGACAGAACGAAGAGACCGCGCTATTCAGCGCGGTCTTTTTCGTTCTGAGGCGTGGGCGGCGCAGAAGTGATCAGGTTTGAACGCGAGTCGGCGGGTTCATGCCCTCCTGTTTCTTGACACACGGGAAATTCAGCCAATCTGAACTTGAATGTTAGGGGGGCAGCCGCTTAGCTTTGAGTCAGACAATGATCCTGGCAGCGAACGCCGGACAATGGAGGTATTGGCAGATGAAGACGCCCACCGCACCGCGCCGCGCCATTTCGGCCCGAGTGGTTGATCCGCAACCATTTTTTCGCATCGTGATGACAGGGTTTGCCGCGCTCATCATATGCGCGCTGACGGTCTCGCTGGCATTTGCTGAGGAGCGGGTGATCAAAAGCCACGGCTTCACTGAATTCGGAGAGTTGAAATATCCCGAAGGCTTTACCCATTTTGACTACGTCAATCCGGAGGCCCCGAAAGGCGGCGAGCTGTCTCTCTCGGCGGTGGGCACCTTTGACAGTATGAACCCCTACACCCGAAAGGGGCGTGGAGGCGCCATGTCGGCCGATCATTTTGAATCGCTGATGATTGGATCCTATGACGAGCCGGGATCTTACTATGGGCTGCTGGCCGAGAGCCTCGAATATCCGGAGAGTCAGGACTGGGTGATTTTCAACATGCGCCCTGAGGCACGGTTTTCCGATGGCACGCCGGTGACGGCAGAGGATGTTGTCTTCTCGCATAACCTGCTGTTGGAGCAGGGGCTGAAGTCCTATGCTGAGGCCGTTAAAAAACGCATTCCCAAGGCCGAAGTGTTGGGGCCGCATCGGGTGAAATTCTATTTCTCACCGGACTTTCCGCGCCGGGCGATGATCACGCAGGTGGCAGGGACCTCTGTGTTTTCCAAGTCATGGTTTGAGGCAGACCCGGAGAACCGTCGTCTGGATGAGCCGCGGTTGGACCCTGGGATCGGGTCTGGCCCGTATGTGCTCGAAAGCGCGGACGTGAACCAGCGCATCGTCTACAAACGCAATCCCGATTACTGGGGTAATGACGTGAATGTAAATGTCGGGCGCCACAACTACGATCGGATTCGCATCGAGTATTTCGGCGACAGTGTTGCCGCGATGGAAGGATTCAAGGCCGGGGTCTATACCATGCGCCCGGAAAACAGCTCTAAGAGCTGGGCCACCGCCTATGGGTTCGACGCGGTCAAAGAGGGCGATGTAGTGAAGGGGGAGTTCCCCGACGGCAATGTTCCGGCAGCCAGCGGGTTTGTGATGAACCTCTTGCGCCCCAAATTTCAGGATCCCCGCGTGCGTGAGGCGATCCAGCTTGCCTATAATTTTGAATGGACCAATGACAGCCTGCAATATGGGCTGTTCGCGCAGCGCCATTCGTTCTGGCAGGATTCGGCTCTTGAAGCGAAGGGGCTGCCAGAGGGACGCGAATTGGAGGTGCTGCAGGATCTGGGTGACCAGATTGATCCGGCGCTGCTGACAAGCGAACCGGTGATGGCGCATAGCTCAAAACCTGCGCGGCCAGCGGATCGGCGCAACCTTCGCCGGGCGATGAAACTGCTGGATGAGGCCGACTGGGCTGTTGGCGATGACGGGCTGCGCCGCAACGCCAAGGGTGAGGTGCTGAAACTGGAATTCCTGATCGATTCGCCCACGATTGAGCGGATCGTCCAGCCCTATATCGCCAATCTGCGGCAGATGGGGGTAGATGCCATCTCTAATCGGGTCGATTTCGCGCAATATACCAGCCGTCGCCGTGAAAAAGACTTTGATATGATCACCTACGCCTATCCAAAGTACCTGCAGCCCTCGACCGGGCTTTATCAGCAGTTTGGGTCTGACGCGCATGAGTTCTCAGTGTTCAACCCGGCGGGGATGGCCGATCCTGCGGTTGATACGCTGATCGGTGCCATCGTGAAGGCGGAAGACCAAGAAGAGCTTTATGCCAATGTGCGTGCGTTGGACCGCGTTCTGCGGGCCAAGCGGTTTATGGTTCCAACCTGGTATCTGGATGTGAATTGGGTGGCCTATTGGAACTTTTATGAGCAGCCAGAGACCTTGCCGCTGTTTGATCTTGGATTGCGCGATGTCTGGTGGGTCAACGCCGAGAAAGAAGCGGCATTGAAATCCTCCGGCGCGTTGCGGTAAGCGCCTGACATGGCAGCCTATATCCTTAGACGTTTCCTCCTGGTGATCCCGACGCTGTTCGGGATCCTCGTTATCAATTTCGCACTGGTGCAATTTGTACCGGGCGGACCGGTCGAGCAGATGATCGCGCAGCTGGAAGGCGGCGGCGACGTGTTCGAAGGATTTGCCGGCGGCGGTGGTGACGCCGGCGGAGAGGCCGTCGCAGCCAATGACAATTACGCAGGCCGACAAGGGCTGCCGCCTGAGTTGATCGCGGAGCTGGAGCAGCAATATGGTCTGGATAAACCGCCGTTGGAGCGGTTCTTCCTCATGCTCGGCAATTACATGCGCTTTGACTTTGGTGAGAGTTATTTCCGCAAGATCGATGTGATGGATCTGGTTTTGGAGAAAATGCCGGTGTCGATCTCACTCGGGCTGTGGTCGACATTGATCGCCTATCTGATCTCCATCCCGCTGGGTATTCGCAAGGCGCTCCGGGACGGTAGCCGATTTGATACATGGACCAGTGGTCTGATTATCGCGGCCTATGCAATCCCCGGCTTCCTGTTTGCGATTCTGCTTTTAGTGCTGTTTGCCGGTGGGTCCTATTGGCAGATTTTCCCGCTGAGGGGGCTGACCTCTGACAACTGGGAGAGCCTGAGCCTTTTTGGTAAGATCGTCGACTATTTCTGGCACATCACGCTGCCGGTTGTGGCTTCGACCATTTCGGCCTTTGCTACGCTGACACTTCTGACCAAAAATTCGTTTCTGGATGAGATCAAGAAGCAATATGTGATGACCGCCCGAGCCAAGGGGCTGAGCGAGCGGAAGGTGCTATATGGTCATGTATTCCGCAACGCGATGCTGATCGTGATCGCGGGCTTTCCGGCCGTCTTTATCGGGGTGTTCTTTTCCGGCAGCCTGATCATCGAGACGATCTTCTCGCTTGATGGTCTGGGGCGTCTGGGGTTTGAGGCTGCGGTGGCGCGTGATTATCCGGTGATCTTTGGCACGTTGTTTATTTTCGGACTGATGAGCCTTGTGGTCGGGATTATCTCCGACATCATGTATGTGATTGTCGATCCGCGTATCGACTTTGAAAAGAGAGAGGGCTGACAGATGGCATTGTCCCCGCTCAACCAGCGCCGCTGGAGCAATTTCTGCCGCAATCGCAGGGCTTTCTGGTCGCTTTGGATTTTTTCCGTTCTGTTCGGGATTTCGCTGTTTGCTGAGTTTGTTGCCAATGACAAACCGATGTTGGTGAGTTACCGGGGAGAATATTTTACGCCAGTATTCAACTTCTACCCGGAGACGGCTTTTGGCGGGGATTTCCAGACAGAGGCGGCCTACCGTGATCCGGAGGTGCAATGCCTGATTGCCTCTGGCGGTGTTGAGGACTGCTTTGATGATCCCGAAGGTATTCTGGAAGAGATCAAAACCGGCACGTTTGCGGCGGATAGGTTTGTGGAAGGGTGGGCGATTTGGCCGCCGATCCCCTATTCTTTCAACACCACGGTCGACCGCCCCGGCGCGGCACCTCTGCCACCTAATAGGCAAAACTTGTTGGGGACGGATGATACCAAGCGCGACGTGTTGGCGCGTGTCATTCACGGGTTTCGCCTGTCGATCCTGTTCACCCTGATGGTCACCGGAGCCGCCACCCTGGTGGGCATTGCGGCGGGCGCGGTTCAGGGGTTCTTCGGTGGCTGGCTAGATTTGATTTTCCAGAGGGTGATTGAGATCTGGGGCTCCATCCCGCAGCTCTATGTCATCATCATCATGTTCGCCATTCTGGGGCGTAGCTTCTGGCTGCTGGTTGTACTGATGATCCTGTTCAGTTGGACCGCTTTGGTCAGTGTGGTCCGGGCAGAGTTCCTGCGCGCGCGAAATCTGGAATATGTGCGTGCGGCCAAGGCATTGGGGGTTGGCAATATGACCATCATGTTCCGCCATATGTTGCCGAATGCAATGGTTGCGACCCTGACATTTCTGCCGTTTATCGTGACCGGCACCATTGGAACGCTTGCGGGGCTGGATTTCCTCGGGTTTGGCTTGCCATCCTCCGCGCCGTCGCTGGGTGAGCTGACATTGCAGGCCAAGCAGAATCTGGAGGCGCCCTGGCTGGCGTTCACCGCCTTCTTTACCTTTGCCATTATGCTGTCGCTGCTGGTCTTCATCTTTGAGGGGGTGCGCGATGCATTCGATCCGAGAAAGACATTTTCGTGATCAGATCAGGCCCTAACATGCACAACAGAGACGAATGGATGATCTGTTTTGTGCCGAGATGCAGTGCAACAGACAGATGTTCTAACCTATGGGCAATTCGATGACCGTAACTCAAAAACCTACCCCGTTGCTGAGTGTCCGGGATCTCCATGTCTCCTTTCGCCAGGATGGCAAGGTGACGGAGGCGGTGCGCGGTGTCTCTTTTTCCGTGGGTCGTGGGGAAACGGTCGCGTTGGTGGGGGAGAGCGGCTCAGGCAAATCGGTTTCGGCGCTGTCGACGGTCTCACTGCTGGGCGATAGCGCCACAGTGAGCGGTTCCGTTACCTATGATGGTACCGAGATGGTCGGCGCCAGTGAGCGCCATCTGCGGCAGGTGCGAGGCAACGATATCAGCTTTATCTTTCAAGAGCCGATGACCTCTCTCAACCCGCTGCATACGATTGAGAAACAGTTGGCGGAGTCCCTTGCCTTGCATCAGGGGCTGGGCGGTGCAGCGGCACGGGAGCGGATTGTGGATCTGCTGAACCGGGTTGGTATCCGGGACGCGGAGACCCGTCTCGACGCGTATCCGCATCAGCTTTCCGGCGGGCAGCGACAGCGGGTGATGATTGCCATGGCCCTTGCCAACAAACCCGATATCCTGATCGCTGATGAGCCGACAACCGCCCTTGATGTCACTATTCAGGTGCAGATCCTCGACCTGCTTGCGGATCTGAAAGCCAGCGAGGGTATGGGGTTGCTGTTCATCACCCATGATCTGAGCATTGTGCGCCGGATCGCGGATCGCGTCTGCGTTATGCAGGCCGGTGAGATCGTTGAAAGCGGCCCAACGGCTGAGATTTTTGCCAATCCGCAGCATCCCTATACGCGCAAGCTGCTGGACGCGGAGCCGACCGGCCAGCCTCAACCGGTGTCAAAGGACGCGAAGGAGCTGATCCGGACTGAGGATCTGAAGGTCTGGTTTCCCATTCAAAAGGGTTTTCTGAAACGCACCGTCGGCCATGTGAAGGCGGTGAATCCGACGTCTCTGTCAGTCCGCGCGGGTGAAACGTTGGGCATTGTTGGCGAAAGCGGCAGCGGCAAAACCACGTTGGCGTTGGCCATTATGCGTCTCATCGCCTCGGAGGGGCGAGTTGAGTTTCAGGGACAGGATCTGCGGCAATGGTCGACCCGTGATTTACGCCGGTTGCGGGCAGATATGCAGATCGTGTTCCAGGACCCCTTTGGGGCGCTCAGCCCGCGGATGACCTGTGCTCAGATTATTGCCGAAGGGTTGGCTATTCACAACGTCGATCAGGACCGTGATCCGCGGGATCTGGTTGCTGAGGTGATGAGTGAGGTGGGGCTGGATCCGGCATTTATGGACCGCTATCCGCATGAATTCTCAGGTGGTCAGCGGCAGCGGATTGCGATTGCGCGGGCGATGGTGCTGCGACCTAAACTGGTGGTTCTGGATGAACCGACCTCGGCACTGGACATGACGGTGCAGGTTCAGATCGTCAATCTGTTGCGCGACCTGCAGGAGCGGTATGGGCTTGCGTATCTTTTCATCTCACATGATCTGAATGTAGTGCGGGCCATGTCGCACAAGATGATCGTGATGAAGCAAGGTGATGTGGTTGAGGCGGGCTCAGCGGCTGAGCTGTTCAACAATCCATCGGATCCTTACACGCAGCAACTTCTTGCTGCGGCCGGATAACGGCGGTTCGCGCAAAATCATCTCGCGGTTTCGCAGATCGGCGGCTTGGGTCGTCGCGACAGTATGGCACATCCGATCAGGGAGCCACGGCCCATGGCCCTGCGAAGCGGATAAGCCCCTGTCATTGTTAAGAGGGGGGCTGCGATCGCTGTAGGCGACGACGGATACATGCCCTCTGCGTTGCCCCAACAAACGCCGCGTTGCCAATTGTGATTTACGCGACGGATGTATAAATTGTCACCGGAAGGTGAGCATTAGCCTTAGTGCAGATCAAATCGGACCTCTCATGAACGCTCCTACCATTCAGAACGTCAATTGCGGCGATTGCCCTATTCGTCATCGTGCCGTTTGTGCGCGCTGTGATGCGGACGAATTGGAGGTGCTGGATTCTATCAAGTACTACCGCACCTATGACGCCGGCCAACCCATCACCTGGTCCGGCGACCGGATGGATTTTGTCGGCTCCGTCGTTTCGGGGATCGCAACCCTGACGCAGACCATGGAGGACGGGCGGACCCAGATGGTCGGTCTGCTGCTGCCCAGCGATTTTGTTGGCCGACCCGGGCGCGATACGGCTGCCTATAATGTGGTGGCAACCTCAACCGTGGTCATGTGCTGTTTTCGCAAGAAACCATTTGAGGAGATGATGGCCAAAACTCCGCATGTTGCGCATCGTCTGCTTGAGATGACATTGGATGAGCTGGACGCTGCCCGGGAATGGATGCTGGTTCTGGGACGTAAAACAGCGCGCGAGAAGATTGCAAGCTTGTTGTCCATCCTGGCGCGGCGTGATGCTTCCTTACAGCTCCACAAGGATAGCAACCGACGCGTTTTTGATCTGCCACTAACCCGCGAGGCCATGGCAGACTATCTGGGGCTGACGCTGGAAACAGTCAGTCGACAGGTCTCCGCCTTGCGTAAGGACGGTGTGATCGAACTGGAGGGCAAGCGCCATGTGACCGTGCCTGACATGGGGCGCCTTATGGAGGAGGCAGGAGATGACAGCGACGGCGGTTGCCTGATCTGACCACCTCTCTAGGAGGCGAAGGGGGCGAATGTGTCGCCCCCTCTGTACCTGCGTCCCTGCCTTAATGGGCCATCATAACCGGCACTTTTGCCTTCTCCAGCATGTTGCGGGTTGCGCCGCCCAGGATCGCCTCGCGGAAACGGGAATGCCCGTAGGCCCCCATCACGATCAGATCTGCAGCTGTATCGACCGCATGCCGGTTCAGCACATCTGAGACACGTGTCATCGTCTTGCTGAGCACATCAATCTCGCATTTGACCCCATGGCGCGACAGCATCTGACACAGCAGCCCGCCTGGATCTGAGCGTTCCGGCCCGTGCTGCGGCGGGTCGATGACAACGACGCGGACCACATCCGCTGCCTGTAGCATTGGCAGCGCCTTGCGAATGGCGGTCATTGCTTCGATGCTTTCGTTCCAGGCGACCAATACGGTTTTTGGCTGCGCTGGCAGAGGCGCATCATCCGGCACCACAAGCACAGGCGCACGGCCTTCAAAGAGGGCAGCTTCGACGATGGCCTCAGCCTCGGCGGGGCGATCCTTGCCATAGGGTTGTCCCAGCACCACAAGATCACAAAACCGCGCCAACCGCGCAACGTGGCGTCCGATATCAGCCATCTGTGCGACGCCTGTCTCAACGTTGAAGCCGACCGCGGATTGCGCCAACCGCTTCGTCGCTGTTGCTTCGATAGCGTTAACCTCTTCTTTGGCGCGGGCGAGGGTTTCCTGCAGCACCATCGCGTTGGCACCCGCATAATAATACCCCGTCTGCGTGCGATCTACACCGAGGCAGAGCGCGTCGACATGGCCATCGGCCAGCCGGGCCAGCGAGATCGACTGCTCCAGCTGCGTTTCGGTGTTTGCGGGGGTGGTCAGGACAGTCAGCAGTGTCTTGTAGGACATATTAACCTCGCATGTGTATGGGCGACTGCAACGAACTTGTGGTTGTGCCGCGAGTTGCGTCATTATGAAGGTGCATCTCACATTCTGCGGCAAACTGTCTTGATACAGATCAAGGCGTTGTTCTGCGCAGTTTTGCATTTAAGGCTCAGAAAAAACTGTCTGACGCGAGCCAGAGAATCGTGTCGGGCAAGGAAAAGGGACGCAAGATGTCTAATTATATCAAGCTAATCGTGCTTGGTTTGGTCACGCTCTTTGCGATGATCGCGACCAATTACGCGCGGGATTTGGCCTATCAGGTTCATGCGATCATCATCATGATCGTGGCTGGCGGGCTGTTTCTATACACCCTTCGACACACCGATGAGCCTGTGATTGCAACGGGATCGCTGCAGGGCGAGTACTTTGACAGTGTGGTGCGCGCCGGTGTGGTGGCAACCGCGTTCTGGGGCGTGGTCGGGTTTCTGGTGGGTGTCTTCATCGCCTTTCAGTTGGCCTTCCCGGTCCTGAACTTCGAGTGGGCGCAAGGCCTGGCCAACTTCGGGCGGCTGCGGCCTCTGCATACTTCGGCGGTGATTTTTGCCTTTGGTGGTAATGCGCTGATCGCGACCTCATTCTACGTGGTGCAGCGCACCTCGGCCGCCCGTCTCTGGGGGGGTAATCTGGCATGGTTCGTGTTCTGGGGCTATCAGCTGTTCATCGTGCTGGCGGCGACCGGCTATCTGTTCGGGTCGACCCAGTCCAAGGAATATGCAGAACCGGAATGGCATGTTGATCTCTGGTTGACCATCGTCTGGGTGGCCTATCTGGCGGTGTTCCTGGGCACCGTGATCAAGCGTAAGGAGCCGCATATCTATGTGGCAAACTGGTTCTACCTTGCGTTCATCGTGACCGTCGCCATGCTGCATCTGGTCAACAACATGACGATACCCGTCAGCATTTGGGGCTCCAAATCGGTGATCATGTGGTCAGGCGTACAGGATGCGATGGTCCAATGGTGGTATGGCCACAACGCTGTGGGCTTCTTCCTGACTGCGGGGTTCCTTGGCATGATGTACTACTTCGTGCCGAAGCAGGCTGAGCGTCCGGTTTTCTCATACAAGCTGTCGATCATCCACTTCTGGGCGTTGATCTTCCTCTACATCTGGGCCGGTCCGCACCACCTGCATTACACCGCTCTGCCGGATTGGGCCTCGACCCTTGGTATGGTGTTCTCGATCGTGCTCTGGATGCCCAGCTGGGGTGGCATGATCAACGGCCTGATGACGCTGTCCGGCGCTTGGGACAAGCTGCGCACCGACCCGGTGATCCGGATGATGGTGATTTCGATCGGCTTTTACGGCATGTCCACCTTTGAAGGCCCGATGATGTCGATCCGCGCGGTGAATTCGCTGTCGCATTACACCGACTGGACCATTGGTCACGTTCACTCCGGCGCGCTTGGCTGGAACGGCATGATCACTTTTGGTGCGCTGTACTTCCTGGTGCCGGTTTTGTGGAAACGTGAGCGTCTCTACAGCCTCAGCCTGGTGTCCTGGCATTTCTGGTTGGCCACCATTGGCATCATTCTCTACGCGGCATCCATGTGGGTGACCGGCATCATGGAAGGCCTGATGTGGCGTGAAGTTGATGCCAACGGGTTCCTCGTGAACTCCTTTGCAGACACCGTGGCTGCGAAATTCCCGATGTACGTGGTGCGCGCTCTGGGTGGGGTCATGTTCCTCGCTGGTGCCCTGATCATGTGCTACAACCTGTGGATGACTGTACGGCGTGCGCCGGCCAAAGAGGCCAGCCTGACCGTCGCAGTCCCTGCTGAATAAGGAGGGCCCGAGCAATGGGAATTCTCGACAAACACAAAATCCTCGAGACCAACGCGACCCTCCTGCTGGTGTGCAGCTTCCTGGTTGTGACCATCGGTGGTCTGGTCCAGATCGCACCGCTGTTCTGGCTGGAAAACACCATCGAAGAGGTGGAAGGCATGCGTCCCTACACCCCGCTGGAGCTGGCCGGGCGTGATATCTACATCCGCGAAGGGTGCTACGTCTGCCACAGTCAGATGATCCGTCCCATGCGCGATGAGGTCGAACGTTACGGACCATATTCGCTGGCCGCAGAGTCAATGTATGACCACCCGTTCCAGTGGGGGTCAAAGCGGACCGGTCCGGATCTGGCCCGTGTGGGCGGTCGCTACTCGGACGAATGGCACGTCGATCACCTGCGCGATCCGCAGTCGGTGGTGCCGGAATCCGTGATGCCGAAGTACGGCTTCCTTGAGAACAACCGGATTGATGGCGAATACATCGGTGATGTGATGGCGGCGAATGCATTTGTCGGGGTGCCGTATTCCGACGGGATGTTGGAGAACGCACAGGCAGACTTTCGTGCGCAAAGCAATCCTGATGCCGACTATGACGGCCTGCTGGAGCGCTATGGCGAGAAGGTCAGCGTCCGGAACTTCGACGGTCAGCCCGGGATCTCCGAAGCTGACGCTTTGATCGCCTATCTGCAGATGCTGGGGACCTTGGTTGATTTCTCGACCTTTACCCCCGTCGCCAACCGCTGATTGGAGGCAGACATGGACATTTATACTCTGCTTCGGGAATTCGCCGACAGTTGGATGCTACTCTTCCTGTTTGTATTCTTCCTGGCCGTGGTGGTCTGGGCGTTTCGCCCGGGCAGCTCCAAGGTCTACAAGGATACTGCCAACATCCCCTTCCGGCACGAAGACAAACCCGCCCCAGAAATGGGTAAAGCCAAGGAGGCGCGGTCATGAGCAAGAAAGTGAAGAAGTTCGAGGACGATCCGAATACCACCGGCCACAGCTGGGACGGGATCGAGGAATTCGACAATCCGATGCCGCGGTGGTGGCTCTGGACCTTCTATGCGACCATTATCTGGGCCATCGGCTATACCGTTGCCTATCCCGCCTGGCCGGGGATCCAATCGGCGACGGCTGGTGTGCTGGGCTGGAATTCCAGAGCGCTGGTCGCTGAAGAAATCGCAGCCGTGAATGAGGCCAACGCCCCAATCAACAGCCGTTTGGAGGAGATTGAGCTGGCGTCTATTACCACCGATCCCGAGCTGAACGGCTATGCGGTCTCGGCCGGCTCTGCGGTGTTCAAGACCTGGTGCGCCCAGTGTCACGGCGCTGGCGCGGCTGGGGCGAAAGGCTACCCGAACCTGCTGGATGATGACTGGCTTTGGGGCGGGTCGATGGAGGATATCCATGCCACCATTGCCCATGGTATCCGCAACGAAGAGAGCGACGATGCGCGCTACTCGGAGATGCCAGCCTTTGGCCGGGATGAGTTGCTGGAGAAGGAAGAGATTGATCAGGTTGTGAACTATGTGATGTCTCTTTCGGGTGAGCCTCAGGATGCCGACAAGGTCGCGCCGGGGGCAGTGATCTTCGCGGATAATTGTGCCTCTTGCCACATGGAAGATGGCACCGGTGACCGCTCTCAGGGCGCGCCGAACCTTGCAGATGCCATTTGGCTCTATGGTGGGGATCACGCGACACTGACCGAAACCGTTTACAACTCGCGTTACGGGGTCATGCCAAACTGGAACGCGCGGCTGACAGAAGCCCAGATCCGTGCGGTGACCGCCTACGTGCACCAATTGGGTGGCGGTGAGTAAGGCTGCGCCCTTCCATATATCATCAGCATCAAGCGGGGCTGCCTTCGGGCGGCCCCGTTTCGTTTCAATATGTCGGCACATGGTTCATTTTCTGCTTGAAGCTACAGCTGCTGTAGAGTGCAGTAAGGGTGGGCAGCTAAATAGGTGACTTCATGCCCGATACCCGTTTCCTTGACATAACTCCGATGCTCGACAGCAAGGCGCCAGCGATAACAGCGTTGATCTCAGAACGTGGCTGGCAGCGGTTGTCACCTCATGACCGGATCGGCGCAGCCTATGACTACGTCCGTGATGAGATCCTGTTTGGCTACAATGTCGCGGACACGCGCCAAGCCTCTCTGGTTCTTGCGGATGGCTATGGTCAGTGCAACACAAAAGCGACATTGCTGATGGCAGTGCTGCGCGCACTTGGTATCCCATGCCGACTGCACGGGTTCACCATAGACAAGAGCCTACAACGCGGAATAGTGCCTGAGCTGGTTTATTGGATGGCGCCACGCAGCATCCTGCATTCATGGGTCGAGGTTCGTCTGGACGCCCAGTGGATCAATCTTGAGGGGTTCATCCTTGATCAGCAGGTCTTGGGTTCGTTGCAAGCGGCGTTTCCGGGCCGGACATCGTTATGTGCCTATGGGGCGGGGACCGATTGCCTGCAAGCGCCAATGATCACGTGGCAGGGACGGGATACTTATATTCAGAGAGCCGGGATCAATGCCGATCTTGGTATTTTCGACAGTCCGGATGCGTTCTTTGGCCAGCATCAGCAGGATCTCACGGGGGTGCGGGGTCGGCTCTATCGAAACATCATTCGCCATTGGATGAACCGTCGGGTGGCAGCGATCCGGCGCGGGGTTGTGCCGACCTTGCCTGGCGGTGACAAGGGGCTGAAGCCGGATGTTCCGGATCGGGTGTTCATGGATAGCTAAAATCGGGGTGCCCTATTTTACGGGTCTTTGATCCCTGTCAAATACCCAAGCAGCGTAACCGGGTAATATCCCTTCTTGAGACAATGCCATCGGTTCGCCCTTTCCAGCGCTGATGGCTGTCCAGTTCGCTCTCCTGCTTTGCAGGGGCGGACCCGGCGTCGGCTTTTCGATCTGTTCGCGCGTTTCCTGAAAAGCCGACGCCCTGATCCTCCCAGATGGCTGACAGGGCCGATGTGTTCTGGCGAACGTCGCGCTACCCAGCGCGCAGCGATCGCGCTACACTCTTCTATAGCGAGAAGGTGGTCTGTAAATAAGCCTGCGCTCTGGTGTCACATCTGCGACGCGGCGACGCGGGGGTGCTCGTCGCAACAATGTGTAAACGACTGTATTATATGTGTTTATGGCGTGTATTGCGTTTCGGGACAGAATGCCGCGCCCGGTTGACGGCGTCCGAGTAGGGGCAAAGATGCGTTCTGTATATGCGTTTGATCCACGTCAAGGTTCGTCCGTGGCGCATCTGGGACAACCGCTGCAACAAAGCAAGATTTGGAGTGAGTCCGTGAGCGATTCCGATCCCGCCCCCAGCCTGTATGCCGCCCGTGAGCCGATATTCCCTCGCCGTGTGTCCGGGCCGTTTCGAAACCTGAAATGGTATATCATGGCGGTGACGCTGGGGATCTACTACCTGACGCCCTGGATCCGCTGGGACCGGGGGCCGACACTACCGGATCAGGCGGTTTTACTGGATCTGGCCAACCGGCGATTTTATTTCTTCTGGATCGAAATCTGGCCACATGAATTCTACTTCGTCGCCGGCCTGCTGATCATGGCCGGGCTGGGGTTGTTTCTATTCACCTCGGCGCTTGGCCGTGTCTGGTGTGGCTACACCTGTCCGCAGACTGTCTGGACCGACCTTTTCATTCTGGTGGAACGCTGGATTGAAGGGGATCGAAATGCGCGATTGCGCCTGCACCGCCAGAAAAATCTGGATTTCAGAAAGGCGCGCCTGCGGATTACCAAATGGGTGGTCTGGCTCCTGATCGGGTTGGCGACCGGGGGCGCATGGGTGTTCTACTTCGCAGATGCACCGACCCTTCTGCGTGATCTGCTGACCGGTCAGGCCCACCCTGTTGCCTATACCACGATGGCTATTCTGACTGGCACGACCTTTCTCTTTGGTGGCTTTGCCCGAGAACAGATCTGTATCTATGCCTGCCCCTGGCCGCGTATTCAGGCCGCGATGATGGATGAGGATACCCTGACCGTTGGCTATCGTGAATGGCGCGGAGAGCCGCGTGGCAAGCCTCGCAAGACCGATGAGCCTGGTCTGGTGCATGGCGACTGCATTGATTGCATGGCCTGCGTCAATGTCTGCCCGATGGGGATCGACATTCGCGATGGGCAACAGATGGAGTGTATTACCTGCGCACTCTGTATCGATGCCTGTGATGACGTGATGGAACGGATCGGAAAGCCGCGCGGATTGATCGACTACATGGCGCTGAGCGATGAGGCGAATGAGCGGGCAGGCCACCCGCCCAAGAACATCTGGAAACACGTCCTGCGGCCGCGGACCATCATGTATACGGCCCTGTGGGGGAGCGTCGGTCTGGCGCTGTTGTTTGCCCTGTTTATCCGCTCTGACATCGAATTGACTGTTGCTCCGGTGCGCAACCCGACCTTTGTGACCCTCTCCGACGGATCAATCCGCAACACCTACGATGTGCGATTGCGCAACAAGACCGGCGAACCTCGCCCGTTTGAGCTGTCAATCAAGGGGGAGCCTGCGATGCAGCTCGATCTTGAGGGGATTGATGGCACGGTCGTCACCGTACCTGCGGATACAAGCTTCCTTCAGCGGGTCTATATCGTGGCCCCAAAAACCGCCAACGCTGCATCTGCACGCAGCACGCCGGTACGGATTTGGGTCGCCGACCTCGACAATGGAGAGCGCGCGTATAAGGATACCAGCTATAACGGGCGGGGAAGCGGGCAATGATTGAAGGTAAAACACCACGGCAATTCACCGGCTGGCACATGCTCATGGTTTTTGGAAGCGCGTTCACTGTGATCATCGGCGTCAATATTGCGCTGGCGGTCAATGCGGTTCGCACCTTTCCGGGGCTTGAAGTGAAGAACAGCTATGTCGCCAGTCAGAGCTTTGATGCCCGCCGCGATGCGCAGCAGGCACTGGGCTGGTCCGTCTATGCTTCGGCTGTTGGCGATCAGGTGAAACTGGAAATCACCGATGCTGATGGCGCGCCGGTTGAGGTGGCAGCGTTGCACGCGACCCTTGGTCGTGCGACCCATGTGAAGGACGATCAGACGCCTGATTTTCGGTTCGACGGCACGGCTTATGTCGCCCCCGCAGAGTTGAGCGCTGGAAACTGGAACATTCGCATGGTGGCCCGGGCGGAAGACGGTACCGAGTTCACGCAGCGTGTCATTCTGCATGTGGCGCGGTAAACAGCCATGAGCACCGCCGTCCGCCCCCAACTTGCTGCCTGTCCGGGCTGCGTTGCTGCACCAAATGGCACAGTAGAGCAGGCGCCGACGGAGGCACGCTTGGCGCTGTCATTGCCCAGCATCCATTGTCAGGCCTGTATCTCTACCGTTGAGCGTGGACTGAATGCGGTGCCGGGCGTGCGGAGCGCGCGGGTGAATCTTACACTTAAACGCGCGCTGATTGAGGCCGACCCGGAGGTCCGCGCCTTGGATCTCGTACCAGTCTTGGAGCGTTTGGGTTTTGAGGCGCATGAGTTGGACCTCGCCGCGCTGAGTGCAACCCAGACAGATCAGGCCGGTCGTGACCTGCTGATGCGGTTGGCGGTTGCTTTCTTTGCCTCTATGAACGTGATGCTGCTGTCGATTTCGGTCTGGTCCGGGGCGAGCGACGCAACCCGCGATATGTTCCATTGGATCTCTGCGGCGATCACCTTTCCGGCGATCCTGTTTGCGGGGCAGCCGTTCTTCCGCAATGCATGGCAGGCCCTGCGAGTGGGGCGGCTGAATATGGACGTGCCGATTGTTCTGGCAATTGTTCTGGCCCTGCTGACATCGCTGTGGGAGACCTCCCTTTCCGGAGAACATGCGTATTTCGATGCGGCGCTGACATTAACATTCTTCCTGCTGGCCGGGCGGTATCTGGACCATCGCACCCGCGCGGTCGCCCGGTCTGCTGCGGAGGAGCTGGCCGCCCTGGAAGTGCCGCGTGCGCTGCGTCTGGATTCGGCTGGGCAACCGGTGGAGGTGGCTGTCGCGGATCTGTCCATCGATGACCATATTCTTGTGCGTCCGGGTGGGCGAATGCCCGTGGATGGCGTCGTGCTGGAGGGGCAATCTGAACTGGACCGATCCTTGCTGACGGGCGAAACGCTGCCGGTTTTTGCCGAAGTCGGAAGCTCGGTTTCGGCAGGGGAGGTTAATCTGACCGGTCCCTTGGTAATCCGTGCCACAGCTGTCGGAAATGAGAGCTCTCTTCATCAGCTGGCGGATCTTGTCGCCATCGCGGAGTCCGGACGCTCGCGCTATACCTCACTGGCGGATCGTGCGGCGAAGCTTTATGCGCCGGGGGTTCACATCCTGTCGGGACTGGCCTTCCTCGGCTGGTATTTCTTCACCTTCGACATGCGGGTCGCGCTGAATATCGCGGCAGCTGTATTGATCATAACTTGCCCCTGTGCGCTGGGGCTGGCGGTACCTGCGGTGACCACGGCAGCCTCTGGCCGATTGTTCAAGAAAGGCATGTTGATCAAACATGCAACCGCGCTGGAACGTCTGGCAGAGGTGGATACCGTCGTTTTCGACAAGACCGGTACGCTGACCAATGGGCAGCCACGCTGTGACGATTTTGACCACTTGTCGCTGTCGGACCAGAGGCTGGCCTTTGCATTGGCGCAGGGGTCGGACCACCCGCTATCGGTTGCAATCTGCTGCGCGGCCGAGCAGGCGGGGATGGAGGCCGTCGCAGTGACCGCACAGGAAGAAGTTCCCGGATATGGCAGTGAAGCCCTGTATGAGGGGCAACGGGTGCGCCTTGGCCGCGCGGCCTGGGTCGGAGCCGAGCCGGGACAAAAGACTGCGGCCTATCTTGATCGGGGCGCAGGCGCACCACGGGCTCTGACGTTTTCCGACAATCTTCGGCCTGGGGCTGCTGACGCCGTTGAGGCGCTTTTGAAGGTGGGCAAAGATGTTCGGCTGATCTCCGGCGACACAGAGGGGGCGGTTCGTGATCTCGCGATGCGTCTTGGGATCAAGACCTGGATCGCCTCAGCCTTGCCGCAGGACAAATGCGATCAGGTATCGTTGTTGTCGCAGCAGGGACATCGGGTGCTGATGGTGGGCGACGGTCTTAACGACACGGCAGCGTTGGCTGCGGCCCATGTCTCCATCTCACCTGCCTCAGCGCTGGATGCCGCGCGGGTGGCTTCCGATATTGTTCTGCTGGGGCAGGATCTGTCACCGATCGCCGAGGCTTGCAGCGTCGCACAGAAGGCAACTCGCCGCATTCGTGAGAATTTCCGCATTGCAACGCTTTATAATGTGATTGCAGTCCCCCTCGCCGTCGCCGGTTTGGCGACCCCGTTGGTGGCTGCCTTGGCGATGTCGACCTCGTCGATTACAGTGTCCCTGAACGCGCTGCGTCTGCGGTAATGAACTGCGCGCACGACTGCGGCCCCAGATCAAGAGAGTTCTGATGAGTGTATTGACCTATTTGATTCCGATATCCCTGTTTTTGGGGGGCATTGGCCTTGTCGGGTTTCTCTATACCGTGCGTTCGAATCAATATGATGACCCCGAAGGGGACGCGCGCCGTATCCTGAACGATGAGTGGGACGACCACCCAAAACCCTGAGAATGCCTTTCCAACCGGGAGCTGTCGGTCAAAAGAAAAGGCGCCTCATGGGCGCCTTCTCCTGTTGGCTCTGCGATCCCGCGCTCAGGAGGGACCGACCGTTTCGCAAGTGATATTGCGGGCAGAGAGGCGGCGGCAGGCGAGGGCCGCACTCTCTTTTGTCATGCCAAGGAAATTGGCATCAAAGCCACGAGGTGTTCTGACAACTTTGCGCAGGCTGCCGTCCAGGGTGGCCATTTCGGCCAGGGCTGTACGCAGCAGCACCTTTTCGGCCTGATAGCGGCTGCCGTAGCGCCCGACATTGATTCCCCAGTACCGTCCGCCTGATGTGGACAGGCGGGTGACAACCACGGGTTCCGGCTCTGCGGTTGTCTGGTTTTCAGCCAGCCGCGCGGGGCGCGCCATCGGACGCAGCCCGACAAAGGGGCGCGGTTTGGCGATCGGGGCTGAGGCTTGCTCGGCCACGGCAGCGATGACTTCTGCTTCGGCAATCGCTGCGGTGATGCTGGCCTGCAGCACATCACGATCCAGTTTTGGTGCAGCTTCGCTTGCGGCGGTTGGTGTTTCGATGGTTGGCGCATCGACGGTTGCGGTGTCTGTTTGCGCCTCCGCCAGTAGCGTTGGAACCTCAGGCGCGGTGGAGGCTGGACGGCCCTTGGGACGCAGGCTGGTCTTTACCAGACCCGAAACCCGGATGGTTTTTCCTGCCGCACCGTTTGGTGTGCTGTCGCCAGCGCTGGCCAGCTGTGTTCCGAGACCCCGATTGCCCTGATATGGCGGGCGGGCCGGGCGGCGGAGTTTGGCGCGGCTGGGCGCCCGGCGAAAGCCGAGGTCCAGCAGTTCGGCCACCTTAGCGTTGCGGGAGGTGGAGGATTTGCCACCAAAAACCGTGGCGATGACCCGTTCATTCCCACGTTCGGCAGAGGCGACGAGGTTGAAACCTGCCGCACGGGTGTAGCCAGTCTTGATCCCGTCAGCGCCACGGTAGGCCGCCAGCAAGCGGCGATTGGTGTTTGGCACCTTGCGCACGCCTGCATCCGTCGAGCGGCGCGAGAAGAGGTTGTAGTATTCGGGATAGTCATAGAGCAGATGCCGCCCCAGCGTTGTCATGTCGCGGGCGGTGGACATATGCCCCTTCTGGGTTAGGCCGTGGGCGTTTTTAAAAGTGGTTCGCGACATGCCAAGCGCCTTGGCCGTGCGGGTCATGCGCCGGGCGAAAGCGGCCTCGGATCCAGCCAGCGTCTCGCCGATGGCGGTGGCGGCGTCATTGGCGGATTTCACCGCAGCGGCGCGGATCAGGTAACGGAAAGCAATGCGCTGACCGGTTTTCAGGCCCAGTTTGGAGGGTTGTTCGGAAGCGGCGTTACGGCTAATTTTTACCTTGGTATCAAGGCTGATCTCGCCGTTGCGGACTGCCTCAAACGCGATGTAGAGCGTCATCATCTTGGTCAGGGAGGCGGGGTGCAGCCGGGTATCGGCGTTGCGCGAGTGCAGGACCTCTCCGGTCCGAGCGTCAATCACCATTGCAGCATATGGCGCAGCCATCGCGTCGGGTGGCGCAGTTGCGACCATCGATAGGAAAATAACCAGTCCCAAGACCCAACGCCCCAGACGGGAACACGCCCGCGGTGCGCGGATCAGCGGAGTCCGCTTGACCTGCACGATATCTGCCATTTTTGCCTCTTGCCGCCGGTTTTCCGACTGACGTTTTTGCCTGTATTAAAAAAGCGTAACACAGGGCCACTTCGGAATAAACAGTGAGGTTTTTAAGGGAAAATCGCGATCTGGTCCGAGGATCCGATATCTAGTGGAATGCCCGGAAGGTACCCACTAGATCGGCGGTTGGTTAAGGAAGTGTTGGCAAAAAAAGTCGCAAAGGATGTGACCTTCGGCGGTTGTGCGCTGCCGTCTGGTGCAGGGATGCAACAAGGGCGAGTGAAGGCACTGTCTGTTGGCTCTTCTCCGCTCTGCCGACTGGCTTGCCGCGCCGTTGGCAGGGCTCATCCTCAGGGCTGATGCTGGCCGGTAATATAGAAGGGACCTGTATAGGCCAGCTCCAGAGAAAACGCACAGGGGGCAGAGATTCGCGCCGTGATTGCCGCCCGTAGTGCCGCAAGTAACGTGCTGGAAAAATTTGCATCGCGATGCGGCTTCACCAGCACGAAGACTTTCACCGCAACATGGGTGTGGTGATAGGCATCGGTCGGGTAACCGCGCCCCTTACAATCGCCGGCACCGTCGTCGTGGGACAGGATGACCTGTTCGATCTCAGCTAGGATCGCGGGGATATCAAGATCGAGATCGCTGCTGTATTTGATTTCGGCATGAGGCATTGGTGTGTCCATTGGGTTGGGCCGTGGGGCGTTTGGTGAGGCTGGGGCGTCTTAACTGATCCGCGCCACCAGCGTGGGCAAGGCGCTGAGATCGGCAATTTCGGTATATCGCGGGCTGTGAACCGGAGCAGGGGCATATTCCACCTCCCAGACCAAGCCATGCGGAACGTAGGTGCCCCAGCCGCCCGCCTCAATGATGGGCACTACATCGGATCGCATGGAGTTCCCCACCATCATTGCGTGTTCGGGGCCATCACCGTGTCGGGCGAAAATCTCGGAATAGATCTGTGGTGTTTTTTCCGAAACGATTTCGACCCCGTCGAAAAGATCCCCCAAGCCGGATTGCGCCAGTTTGCGCTCCTGATCCAGAAGATCGCCCTTAGTAACCAGAACCACCCGGTGGCTGTCGGCCAGGGCCTCCACTGCGCTTTGCGCATTGGGCAGCAATTCAATCGGATAGGACAGCATCATCTGGCCGGCGACAATCAATTCCTGAATCACGAAGGCCGGCACGCGGGCATCCGTCACCTCAATGGCGGTTTCGATCATCGACAGCGTGAAGCCTTTCACGCCATAGCCATAGCGGCCAAGGTTTTGCTTCTCCGCGGCTAAGAGACGGTCGCCGAGAGCTTGCGAATCGAGCTCCTGCGGAACGTGGTCCATCAGCAACTCGGCAAAGCGATCCTGAGTAATGCGGAAAAATCGTTCATTATGCCAAAGGGTATCATCAGCATCGAAGCCAATTGTTGTCAATTTTCGGGTCAATCCGACACGCTCAATCCCTTTTCCTCTTCGTCAGAAAGGCTATATAAGCGGGACACCAAAATCCATCCACGATCGGAAGTCTGTGCCAATGCTGCCTACGCCAGTTATGATGTCGGATCATTCAGATGACGATACCGATCTCGGTGTCCTCACCAAGACCCGACCCAAAACGCAGCGTCCGCCGCGCTATAAGGTGCTGTTGCTGAATGACGACTATACCCCGATGGAATTCGTGGTCATGGTGTTGGAGCGCTTCTTCAACATGACACATGCCGAGGCGTTTGAAGTGATGCTGACCGTGCATAAAAAAGGCGTCGC
The DNA here is from genome assembly GCF_000473105.1 of Phaeobacter inhibens DSM 16374. Classification (NCBI taxonomy): domain Bacteria; kingdom Pseudomonadati; phylum Pseudomonadota; class Alphaproteobacteria; order Rhodobacterales; family Roseobacteraceae; genus Phaeobacter; species Phaeobacter inhibens. The sequence continues at coordinate 3,214,524 of NZ_KI421498.1, forward strand.
TGTGGTTGGTGTGTTCAGCCATGAAATCGCCGAAACCAAGGTGGGACAAGTCATGGATTTTGCCCACCGTCATCAGCATCCGTTGCAATGCACGATGGAAAAAGAAGAATAAAAAGAGGCTCCTAGATGTCTGTTCGCCTGTCCTTGGCCGTCGAGACGGGTGGATTTCCCGTGCCCGAAACCGGTCGTGTAGCGGTGTTTCACCCCGCCTCTGATGTAGACCTGTCGGCGCTGCCGAAAGAGCGGGTGCTGATCGTCCAGCCCTTTGCGCCGGATCATGCCGCCCTTGCGGCGCGGGGCTATGACTGCGTGCCTGAGCTGCCTGCTGATGTGCGGTTCGCGGCATCGGTTGTGTTCCTTTCGCGTGCCAAGGCGCTGACGCGTGGCCTTTTGGCGCAGGCGGCAGAGCTCAGCGACGGTCCTGTTCTGGTCGATGGCGGCAAGACGGACGGTGTCGATTCGGTGCTGAAAGCACTGCGCGCCCGTTGTGACGTCTCGGCACCCATCTCAAAGGCTCACGGTAAGGCGTTTTGGTTCGATGCGACAGGCACCGACCTGAGCGACTGGCAGGTTGCAACCACGCAGATTGACGGAGGGTTTCAGACCGCTCCGGGGGTGTTTTCCGCAGATGGTGTCGATCCGGCCTCGGCCCTGCTTGTCGCCGCACTGCCCGCAAAGCTCGGCCGCAATGTGGTCGATCTTGGCGCTGGCTGGGGGTATCTGTCCTCAGCGGTTCTTCAACGAGAGACCGTGCAGGCGCTGCATCTCGTTGAAGCCGACCACAGCGCACTCAGCTGCGCCCGGCAGAATATCAACGATCCCCGTGCCCAGTTTCACTGGGCGGATGCCCGCAGCTGGCAGACAACCGAGCGGGTCGATTGTGTCATCTCCAACCCACCGTTCCACACCAGTCGCGCGGCGGAACCATCGCTGGGGCAGGCCTTCATCACAGCAGCCTCCGGGATGCTGGCGCCCGCCGGGGCCTTCTGGCTGGTTGCCAACCGGCATCTTCCCTATGAGGCCACGCTTGCGGAACAGTTTGCTACGGTATCGGAGGTCGCAGGTGATAATCGATTTAAAGTGCTGCAGGCCAGCCGCCCACGCCGTCATCGCCGCTGACGCAGACGGACGACAAAGGGTGGTTCCCTTGTTTCTGTCCGCAGTCTAGGTTGCAGAAAAGAGGCTGGCCACTGGTCCATTCTCTCGGTCCTGACGGAGGTCATTTATGTCTTTTTCCATTTCCGGCAAAACGGCCATCGTCACCGGCTCTGCCAGTGGCATCGGCTTGGCCATCGGCAAGCAATTTGCTGCGGCTGGCGCCAATGTGATGTTTGCCGATACCGATGAAAAGGCCCTGCTGAGTGAGTTGGGCGCCCAAGCGGATGAGAGCAACATCCGCTATTTTGCCGGGGATCTGCGAGAACGGCTGACCATTGCCAATCTCCTGTCGGCAACCATTGATGCCTTTGATGAGGTCGATATTCTGGTCAACGGCGCCCGGCAGGTGGTGCCGACCGATCCACTGGACCCGGAAGATGAGTCGATGGAACTGCTGCTCAATGAAACTCTGCTGCCGACCATGCGGCTGTCACAACAGGTGGCGCGACGCATGATCAAACAGGGTGAGCAGCGCGACAGCAGCGGACCCAATGGCGCGATCATCAACCTGTCCTCCATAGCGGCGCGCCGGTCCCATCCGGAGCTCATGGCCTATTGCGTGGCATCAGCCGCACTCGATCAGCTGACGCGTTCCCTGTCGGTCTCGCTTGCGCCGCATCGGATTCGCGTCAATTCCATCGCCTTTGGCTCGGTTATGAGCGCGTCGATGCAGGCAACGCTCAAGGACAATCGCGCTTACCGGCAGGATATCGAACGGCATACGCCGTTGGGCCGGATTGCCTCTCCCAGTGAACTGACCGAGGCGGCGCAGTTCCTTGCCTCCGACGCGGCGGCCTTCATGACCGGACAGATTGTCACATTGGACGGTGGACGCACGTTGCTGGACACGGTTGCAGTACCGGTTCATTAAACCATTTTACCCCTTTCCTGCGGACATAGGCGACCAGATGAGCACCGATATGATCGACCAAAAGGCCCGCGCTGCGGCTTGGTTCAAATCTTTGCGCGATGATATTGTCGCGGCCTTTGAAGCGCTGGAAGACAGCCACGACACTGGCCCCTTCAGTGATCAGACGGCGGGCCGTTTCGAGATCAGCGAGACAAAGCGCACAGCCGAGGATGGCAGCGATGCCGGCGGCGGCCTGATGAGTGTGATGCGCGGTGGCCGGGTGTTTGAGAAGGTTGGCGTCAATATCTCCGAGGTCTACGGCACCCTGGGGGCTCGCGCACAATCCGCCATGGCGGCCCGCAAGGGGATCCCAGGTATGCAGGACGATCCGCGGTTCTGGGCCTCTGGTATCTCCCTTGTCGCCCATATGCAGAACCCCCATGCGCCCGCAGTCCACATGAACACGCGGATGTTCTGGACCCCACACGCCTGGTGGTTCGGAGGCGGCTCGGATCTCAACCCTTGTATTGAGTATGACGAGGACACCGCCCATTTCCACCGCACCCAGGAGCAGCATCTGGCACCGCATGGGGACACGCTCTATGGGCAGCTGAAAGAATGGGCGGATGAGTATTTCTACATTCCCCACCGCAACCGGGCACGAGGCGTTGGCGGCATCTTCATGGATGATCGCAACAGTGGTGATTGGGAGGCTGACTTTGCCCTGACGCAGGATATTGGTCGCGCGTTTCTTCCCGCCTACCTGCCATTGGTTGAAAAACGCAGGCCGATGGTGTTCGGCGCAGCGGAAAAGGACATCCAGCTGGTCCATCGCGGTCTCTATGCAGAATATAATCTTGTCTATGACCGCGGGACTAAATTCGGGCTGGAGACCGGTCATGATGCCAATGCGGTGCTGATGAGCCTGCCACCAATGGCCAAATGGATCTGACGTCGCGGTGTTTTGCTGATCGCGGCAGGGGGACGCCTTGATCATTGCTCTGACTGGCTGGTCGCGCTTTACTGAGGCAAAGCGTGGTATCACACGCAGATCCGGGACAAATCAGGGCAGGTCCGTATGAGCAGAATTTGGCTGTTGATTGCAGCAGTGTTGACGCTGGCCGCCTGCGGGTCACGCACAGCATCTGTTGCGCCGCCTTCACCGCCGATCGGTCAGCCGGTTCAACCTGGTGAGACCGCTGCCAGCCTCGCACAGGCGCGCGCGCGGTTGATCACCCATCCCAAATTTGGCGACAGTGATCCACACCCGTGGAAGGGCCGCACGCCCTGGTCCTATCCGATCCACGGGATCGATGTCTCTCGCTGGCAGGGCGACATCAACTGGCGCCGGGCGAAGGCGGCAGGTATCAGCTTTGCCTATCTCAAGGCGACCGAAGGCGGCGATCTGGCGGATCCAAAATTCCGCGATCACTGGCGCGGTGCCCGGCAGGCCGGTGTGAAACGCGGGGCTTATCACTATTTTTATTTCTGCCGCCCTGCTGCGGAGCAGGCGCGCTGGTTCATCCGCCATGTCCCGCGCGACAGCGCCGCCTTGCCTCACGTGTTGGATATGGAATGGACCCCCCATTCGCGCACCTGCACAATACGCCCTTCCGGCAGCAAAGTCCGTGCTGAGGCGGATCGGTTTCTCGATATTCTTGAGGCGCATTACGGACGCCGCCCAGTGCTCTACACCACCGTTGATTTCTACCGTGATACTGGCATCGGTCGCCTGAAGGGCACCGAATTCTGGCTGCGCTCCGTTGCGGATCACCCTCATGTCACCTATCCCGGCGCGCTTTGGCGGTTCTGGCAATACACCGGCACCGGACGGGTGCCGGGGATTGACGGGAACGTCGATTTGAATGTCTTTGGCGGTGGACCAGAGCGTTGGTTGCGCTGGTCAGGGCAGATCTGAGGCTCCACATCTGACATAAATCTTCTGGCTTCAAATACCTCGGAGTGCGAGGCAGAACCTAGCCCCCCCTTGGCCAGCCCTTAGCGCTTCCAATCGAAGAAGCCCGCTCCCGCCTGTGCCAGCAGCTTTGCCGCCATTTCACGACCCAGTTCTGCGCCATCCTCAACCGGGCAGGTCTGCTCATCGCTGATCGCCTCAGAACCGTCAGGACGCAGAACTTCGCCGCGCAATCGCAGCGTCCGACCTTCTAGGGTTGCCAGCCCGGCAATCGGGGTCTCGCAGGAGCCATCAAGGGCGGCCAGAAACGCGCGCTCTGCCGCCAGCCGCTCTCCGGTTTCGCGGTCGTGAAGGGCTGCCAGCATATCGCCGGTGCGGCTGTCATCCGCGCGCCGCTCAATCCCGATGGCGCCCTGGGCGACGGCGGGCAGCATGTCTTCGGGCGGAATGGGTGTTGCGGGCACCTGGTCGGCGCCGAGGCGATTCAGACCGGCCATTGCCAAGAAAGTGCATTCTGCGACACCGTCGCGCAGCTTGGTCAGGCGGGTCTGAACGTTGCCGCGAAATTCCACCACCTGCAGGTCGGGGCGACGATGCAGCAGCTGGGCACGCCGCCGCAGGGAGGAGGTGCCGACAACGGCCCCCGCGCGCAGATCGGTGATGGCGGTCACATCTGGCGAGACAAAGGCATCACGTACGTCTTCGCGGGGCAGATAGGTATCCAGCAGCAATCCGGCAGGCTGCGCCACAGGCATATCCTTCATCGAATGCACTGCGATATCGATGGCGCCGGACAACAGATCCTCTTCGATTTCCTTGGTGAACAGACCTTTGCCACCCAGTTCCTTCAACGGTTTGTCCGCTGCGATCAGCGCCTGATTGTCACCGCTGGTTTTGATCACCACGATCTCAAAGGCGTTCTGTGGCAGATCGAAGGCCGCAACCAGCCGGGCGCGTGTTTCATGAGCCTGGGCCAGCGCCAGAGGCGAACCGCGGGTGCCGATTTTTAGGGGCGAAGCGGGGGAGGGCAGATCGGTCTGTGTCATGCATTGACCCTTAATCGCGACATAATGCCATGACAAGCACCGGTCCTGCTGCCCTTGACAATTTGCCGCTAAGGCTAGACCTCAGATGCAACACAGATATGAGGGTGACCATGGCCGAACAGAAGAAACTGCTGCGTGCATTGGCGGGCGAGACACAGGATGTGCCGCCGATCTGGATGATGCGTCAGGCCGGTCGCTATCTGCCGGAATATCGCGCCACACGGGCCGAGGCGGGCGATTTTCTGTCGCTTTGCTATAATCCGGAGCTGGCAACGGAGGTCACCCTGCAGCCCATCCGTCGCTATGGGTTTGATGCGGCGATTCTGTTTGCCGATATCCTGCTGGTGCCGCAGGCGTTGGGAGCGGATCTGTGGTTTGTGACCGGCGAGGGGCCGCGGCTTTCGACAATCACCACCGAGGCGGATTTCGCCAAGCTGGGCCCGGTCAGCGATATTCATGAAACGCTGAATCCCATCTATGAGACGGTGCGCTTGCTTTCTTCCGCGCTGCCTGCAGAAACAACGCTGATCGGCTTTGCCGGTGCGCCCTGGACTGTCGCGACCTATATGATTGCCGGGCGTGGCACCCCAGATCAGGGGCCTGCGCATCTGCTGCGTCAGGAGAATAACGCGCTGTTTGAGGCCTTGCTGGCCCGTATCACAGAGGCGACGATTGAATATTTGTCGATGCAGATTAAAGCAGGCGCCGAGGTGGTTAAGATCTTCGACAGTTGGGCAGGCTCGTTGAGTGGCGAGGCGTTTGAGAAATATGCGCTGGAGCCTTGCCGCCAGATCACCGAGGCGCTGAAACAGCGCCACCCGAGTATCCCGGTCATTGGGTTCCCGCGTGAGGCAGGTGACAAATACGTCGGGTTTGCCAAGGCAACTGGGGTGGATTGTGTCGCGCTTGATAACTCAGTGGATCCTGAATGGGCCGCAGCCCATGTTCAGGTGGACGGCTGTGTGCAGGGCAATCTCGCGTCTCGTCATATGGTCACCGGCGGTCAGGAGCTGGTGGATGACACACGCCGCATTGTCAAAGCCTTTGGTAACGGGCCGCATATCTTCAACCTTGGTCATGGTATCACGCCTGATGCGGACCCGGATAATGTGCAGCGCATGATTGATGCTGTGCGGGACGGCTGATCCGTCTGCACTCCATAATGTAATGCTTACGATAATCTTGCGCGCTGAGGCCAATTGCGGCATCAGCGCCTTTTGCGATCACGCCGAAAGGGCAAGTCGATGGACTACAAGAAATCTGGCGCCCCCAGAAAGGGCAAGAACAGCCCGCGCCACCAAGAACACAACGCCAAAGGGTCCGACAAAAACCCCTACGGCGGCCGCGAAACAAAAGCGGACCTGCTCGCGCGGATGAAGGCGGCAGCTGAGAAAGCCAAGAAAGCCGATTAATCTAGCGTTGGCGCTGCATCAGGTCGGCCAGTATCTGGGCCGTATGCTCACCGCGTTCTGGCGCTGGGGGGGCGGTCCAATCCCTCTGACCTGAGAAACGCGGCGCGGGTGCAGCCTGAAGGCCATTGTCTGCCATGATCCAGGTCCTGCGCGTGTTCATCGGGTGGGTTACTGCTTCTTCCGGCGACAGAACTGGGGCCACGCAGGCGTCGCTGCCGTCGAACAGATCAGCCCAATAATCGCGCGGCTGGGTGGCAAAGATCCCGGTCAGCCGCGCGGCCAGCACCGGCCACAGCCCTTTGTCATGCTGCTGGGCGAATTGTGCATCCTCGCCCAGATCCAGACGTGACAGAAACTCTGCATAGAATTGCGGTTCCAGACACTGCACGCTGATATGGCCGCCGTCAGCGCAGAGGTAGCAACGGCTCCAATGGGGCCCATCAAGCAGGCTCGCCCCGCGCATCGTCGCAAACTGTCCGGCCTGCTGCAATGTCATCAGCAGGTTCATCATATGGGCCGAGCCGTCGTAGATCGCAGCGTCGACCACACATCCGGCGGGGCTGCTATCATGGGCGTTTCCGCGCCTAACAAGGGCTGCGAGAATACCTGCGACCAGATAAAGTGCACCTCCGCCAATATCGCCTAGCAGCGTCGCGGGCGGCTGCGGCGGCGTTCTTGGGGTCGCGTCATACCAAAGCGCGCCGGAGAGCGCAGTATAGTTCAGATCATGGCCTGCAGTTTGGGCCAATGGGCTGTCCTGCCCCCAACCGGTCATGCGGCCATAGATGAGACTAGGGTTACGGGCATGGCAGGCAGCAGGCCCAAGGCCCAGACGTTCCATCACGCCGGGTCGAAACCCCTCAATCAACACATCGGCGCTTTCGACCAGTTGCAGCAGTGTCTCCACATCGGCGTCAGACTTCAGATCCAGCGTGATAGAGCGTTTGCCCCGGTCGATGATCGGATGCGGTGGCATCAGACCTGTGTTGTCGCCCTTGCGGTGGACGCAAATGACGTCAGCCCCAAGATCCGCCAACATCATCGCAGCAAAGGGTGCAGGCCCCAGTCCTTCAATCTCAATCACACGAATTCCCTGCAGCACTGCGGCGCCTCCTTGGTCGTGATGCTGGCGGATCGGCCAGGCTTTATCGGTAGCTTAGCGGCTTTCTGCCCTTTCCCAATAAAGCCGTTGCGGCACGTCCTGTGCAGAGCTGAGTTTGGACCGGTTTTTCAAAAGAAATGTCTTGAAGCTCTAGTTGCTGTAGCAACTACATAGTGCGCTGACAGGATATGAGAGCAGGAAAGGTGGCGTTGGGATGGCCAGGGATACGGGTGAGCAACTGGAGTGGCGGGTAACAGGAATGGACTGTGGGTCCTGCGCGACCAAACTGCGCGGCGCGGTTGAGCGATTGCCGGGTGTCAGCGGGGTTGAGGTCGCGATGATGGCCGAACGGCTGCGTCTGGATCTGGACCCGCAAGAGGGATCGGTTATCGCCGTAGAAAAGGCTGTGCGTAAATTGGGGTTTGATCTGATGGCCCGTGGTGATGGCGCAGGGGTCGACCGGAACCCCTGCTGCGACACCCCGCCGGCCGGCGCATCCACCGCAACCGAGGCACCTGCATGGTATCGTAGTGGTAAGGGGCAACTGCTGCTGGGAACCGGTTTGCTGCTGGCGCTGGCCTGGGGAATTAAACTCTTGGCGTCCCCTACGGTGGGTCTCTGGGCGTTTATGCTGGCAACCCTGATTGGCGTGGCTCCCATCGCACGCCGCGCCTTCGCGATGCTCCGGGCGGGAATGCCCTTCACCATCGAAATGCTGATGTCGATTGCGGCGATTGGTGCCTTGTTTATTGGTGCCGCAGAAGAGGCCGCGCTGGTGGTGTTTCTCTTTGCTGTGGGCGAAATGCTTGAAGGATTGGCCTCGAACAAAGCGCGAGACGGGATTCGCGCGTTGGCCGATCTCGTGCCCAAGACGGCGCTGGTGGAGCGTGGTGATGTATTAGAGGATGTTGCGGCAGACAGTCTGCGCGAAGGTCAGATCGTTGTGGTTCGTCCCGGTGACCGGGTGCCCGCCGACGGCGCGGTTATAGATGGGGTCTCTGGCGTCGACGAAAGCCCGGTGACAGGTGAAAGCGTCCCGCGCCTGAAAGAGCCCGGATCCGAGGTTTTTGCCGGATCGATCAACGCGGAGGCCGTCCTGCGGGTGCGCGTGACCCGTGCGGCGGCAGATAACACGATCTCTCGGATCATTCGCTTGGTTGAAGAGGCCGAGAGTGCCCGTGCGCCAACTGAGCGATTTATCGACCGTTTCAGCCGTGTGTATATGCCCATCATCGTCGGGGTCGCCCTGTTGGTGGCACTGGTGCCACCGCTTGGGTTTGGTCTGGATTGGAATACATGGATTTATCGCGCGCTTGCGCTGCTGCTGATTGGTTGCCCCTGCGCACTGGTAATCAGTGTTCCGGCGGCCATTGCTTCTGCTTTGTCAGCCGGGGCGCGCCACGGTCTGTTGCTGAAGGGCGGCGCGGTCATTGAGGCCGCAGCGGGCACCACTCATGTGGCTTTTGATAAGACCGGGACATTGACCCGTGGGCGGCCTCAGGTCACGGATATCGTCGTCCATCATGGCAGCGAGGATAAGCTGCTGGAACTGGCCGCCGCTGTTGAGCGCGAGTCGAGCCATCCGCTGGCAGAAGCGATCTGCGCGCGGGCGGCAGACAGCGGCGTGGATAGTCCATTGGTACAGGAGGCCCGTGCAGTGCCCGGCAAAGGCGCCTCCGCCAAAGTCGGATCCCTTGTGATCACTGTCGGATCCCCGCGTTTTGCCTCAGAAACCGGCGTCATGACAGAGGCCGCCATAGCGCAGACGGCAAAGCTGGAAACGCAGGGCAAGACGGTTGTCGTCCTGTTCAGCGACGAGGTGCTCTATGGTTTGATCGCGCTACGTGATGAACCCCGCGAAGATGCGGCTGATGCGGTGCAAAAGCTGAAGCGGATGGGGATCAATGCGACCATGCTGACCGGGGATAATGCCCGCACGGCAGAAGCGATTGCCGGGCAATTGGGCTTGGATCATCGGGCGGAGCTGATGCCGGAGGATAAGGTCACGGCGCTGCAGGATCTCACCCGGAGCGCTCAGGTCATGATGGTTGGCGACGGAATCAACGATGCGCCGGCGCTGGCGACGGCTCAGGTCGGGGTCGCAATGGGGTCCGGCACCGATGTCGCGCTAGAGACCGCAGATGCGGCGATCCTGCGCAACCGTGTCAGCGACGTGGTTGGCGTGATCCGGCTGTCCCGTGCGACGCTGACCAATATTCGCCAGAACGTTGCCGTTGCGCTGGGGCTGAAGGGTGTCTTCCTCGTCACGTCGGTCCTTGGTATGACCGGCCTGTGGATCGCCATTCTGGCTGACACTGGCGCCACGGTGCTGGTGACACTCAATGCGTTGCGTCTGCTATCGTTCAAACCGTCGCTGACGAGCAGCGATAACTGATGGGTAGTGCCGTCAGTCGTCGCAGCGGATCAGTAGTGCGGCGGACGTTCGTCACCGATGACAACGCCGCCGCCACCGTCCTGTTCACGGACAGCTTCGCGCTGATACAGCATGGCGACGCGATGGGTCAGCCGGTCGATCTCTGATTGCTGCCGATTGATCACCTCGCTCAGCTCATCGACGGTGCGCGTCAGGTGGGCGATCTGCTCTTCGAGATGTTGCATTGCTGTCTCCTTAGGTCTGACGCTCTCATATGCGCTGGCGGCGGGCGCGTCCATGCTGTCACAAGTCTGAAACACAGTGCCTGCATGTGAGGCAGCGCAGAGACGCCTTGCCGGGTGTGCACCTCTGCCGCCTTGCTGTCAGCCCGCCCTTGGGCTAGACCGCCGGGCGAGTATCTGACCCATTTGACACCCCGAGGAGGCCAAGATGGCCAAAGTCAAGAAACAGCCCCGCCCCAAGGCGATCACGCCCAAGGGCTTCCGTGACTATTTCGGCGAAGAGGTGAGCCAGCGCAGCGAGATGCTGCAGGCCATTGCGGGGGTTTATCATCGCTACGGGTTTGATGCGTTGGAATCTTCTGCGGTGGAAACCGTTGAGGCGCTGGGCAAATTCCTGCCCGATGTCGATCGTCCCAATGAGGGCGTCTTCGCCTGGCAGGAATACGACGAAGGCGGCAATGGTGACTGGATGGCGCTGCGCTATGACCTGACCGCCCCTCTGGCCCGGGTCTATGCCCAGCATCGCAACGATCTGCCGACGCCATATCGCCGCTACGCGATGGGGCCGGTCTGGCGCAATGAGAAGCCAGGGCCGGGGCGCTATCGCCAGTTTTATCAATGTGACGCCGATACCGTTGGCACCGCTTCTATGGCGGCGGACGCTGAGATTTGTGCGATGCTCTCTGATACGCTGGAAACCGTCGGCATTCCGCGCGGTGACTATCTGGTACGGGTGAACAACCGCAAGGTCCTGAATGGCGTGCTGGAGGCGATGGGGCTTGAGGCGGGCGACGCCAAACGTGACGATGTTCTGCGCACCATCGATAAGTTTGATAAGGTGGGCGAGGCTGGCGTACGCGAATTGCTAACCAAGGGGCGTCTGGATGCCTCTGGTGCCTTTATTGACGGTGTTGGTCTTTCCGATGATCAGGCTGCGCCCGTGCTGGCATTCCTGACCTCCAAGGGGGCGGACGCGGCCAAGACCCTTGCCAACCTCAGCGAGGCGGTTGGTAGCAGTTCCATTGGCGCTGAGGGCGTCGGCGAATTGGAGCAGATCGGTGATCTTCTGGCCGCAGGCGGCTACGGTGCTGACCGCATCGACATTGATCCCTCGGTGGTGCGCGGTCTTGGCTACTACACCGGGCCTGTCTATGAGGCAGAGCTGACCTTTGAGATCCTTGACGAGAAAGGCCGCAAGCGGCAATTCGGTTCGGTCTCTGGCGGTGGACGTTATGATGATCTGGTGAAGCGGTTCACCGGTCAGGAGGTTCCTGCAACCGGCGTGTCCATTGGTGTGGATCGCCTGTTGGCGGCGCTGCGTGAAAAGGGACGGATCAAGGCGGAAGCCACTGGCCCCGTCGTGGTTACCGTTATGGATAAGGCCCGCATGGCGGATTATCAGACCATGGTGGCCGAGCTGCGCAATGCAGGCATCCGTGCAGAGGTCTATCTGGGCAACCCCAAGAATTTTGGCAACCAGCTGAAATATGCGGACAAGCGCAATTCGCCCATCGCGGTGATCGAAGGTGGTGAGGAAAAAGATCGCGGCGTGGTGCAGATCAAGGATTTGATCCTTGGCGCACAGATTGCCGAGAATGCCACACTCGAAGAGTGGAAAGAGCGCCCGAGCCAGTTTGAAGTGCCACGCGGTGATCTGGTCGCCAAGGTGCGCGAAATCCTTGCAGGGCAGGGCTGAACGATGGGTGATCGTCTGAGTGCTCTGTCGCTCGCGGCGCGGCTACGCATGAGCTTTGAGGCTGCTGGCGCACGGGTGGTGGAACCGCCGTTTCTACAGCCTGCCGAAACGCTGCTGGATCTCTACGGCGAGGATATCCGCGCCCGTGCTTATGTAACCTCCGATGCGTTGCGCGGGGAACAGATGCTGCGTCCTGATTTCACTGTGCCGGTGGTCGAGATGCACATGCGCGACGGTGCAGAGCCTGCGCGTTACACCTATGCGGGCGATGTATTCCGCCGTCAGGAACATGACGAGGACCGCGCCAACGAATATCTTCAGGTGGGGTATGAGGTTTTTGAACGCCATGACCCGGCGGGATCAGACGCTGAGGTTTTCGCGCTGATTGCGCTACAACTGCGCGATCTGCCAGTGCGCGCCGCAACCGGTGATATCGGTATCCTTATGGCGGCGGTTGAGGGGCTTAACACCACTTCACTGCGCAAGGCGGCCCTGATGCGTCATATCTGGCGGCCGCGCCGGTTCCGGGCGATGCTCGACCAGTTTGCCGGGCGCAGCCCGGTGGCGGGAAGCCGTCGCAAGCTGCTGTCTACCGAAGGGGTGCTGACCGGGCAGGTGCCCGCCATTGGCAAGCGTCGTCCGGCGGAGGTGGATGCCCGCGTTGAGGCTCTGCGCGCCGATGCGGCGGCCCCGCCAATCGCTGAGAATGAGCTGACCGCGCTGGAGGCGTTGATGGCGGTGCGCGAGACCATTCCCTATGCGTCGGAACAGCTGCGCGACATCGCTGTAGACCTGCCTGCGATCAACCCGGCGCTGGACCGGCTCGATGCGCGTACTGCGGCGATGAAGGCGCGGGGCATTGATGTCGACAACCTTGATTTCGAAGCCTCCTACGGACGCACGTCAATGGAATACTACGATGGCTTCGTTTTCGGATTTTACGCTGATAGCCGTCCAGATCTGCCGGTGATTGCCAGCGGCGGTCGCTATGACGCGCTGACGCGGCAGCTTGGACAGGGGGCGGAAATCCCCGCCGTCGGCGGTGTGGTTCGTCCCGATCTGATGCTGTTGCTGGAAGGGGTGAAATCATGAGCCTGAAGCTTGGGGTGCCGTCCAAGGGGCGGCTGATGGAAAAGACCTTCGAGTGGTTTGCAAAACGCGGGATCACCCTGTCGCGGACCGGATCGGACCGTGAATATGCCGGCGCAGTCGCAGGGATCGACGGGATCGATCTGGTGCTGCTGTCCGCCGGGGAGATGCCACGCGAACTGGCCGCCGGACGCATCCATCTCGGGGTGACCGGAACCGATCTGGTACAGGAAAAACTACCCCTCTGGGAGCAGCAGGTCGAAGAAATCGCAGGCCTCGGCTTTGGTCATGCCGATCTCATTCTGGCGGTGCCGCAAATTTGGGTCGACGTGGAAACCATCGACGATCTGGATGCGGTCGCCGCCGCTTTCCGGGCGAAACACGGCCACCGGCTGCGGATCGCGACGAAGTATCACCGTCTTGTGCGTGAGTACCTGATGGATGCGGGTGTTGCGGACTATCAGCTGGTCGATAGCCAGGGCGCGACCGAGGGGACCGTCAAGAATGAGACTGCTGAAATGGTTGCCGATATCACCTCGACCGGGGAAACCCTGCGGGCCAACCACCTGAAGTTGATGTCGGACGGTCTGATCCTGCGCTCGCAGGCCACGTTGTGGCGCAGCCGGGTGGCGAAATACAGCGCTGAGGAAAAGGCCACATTGGGCGACCTACTGGAACGCCTGCACGGCTAATCCGGGCACGAGATCCGAGCCTAATTGGCGAAACAGAGTCAAATTAGAAGCGCAGGAATGAAGGCCGCACCGGGATCTCTTGGTGCGGCCTTTTTCGGTTACGGCGCTCACCCGTGGCAAGCATGCTTAGTCCTTGTTTGAAAACCTCCTGTTGGCCTCTACCTAAAGATTGGCAGGCGCATGCGCGCGCAGGCGGGAGCAGTACTATGGTTTCTGCCAACATGCGCTCAGGCGTTCGCTCCGATACAACAAGGGAGACCAGAAAGATGACAGTGACCAAAGCCGCGACGAAAGCCGCGCTGATCGCTATTCCGCTGCTCTTGAGCGCCGGTGGGGCTGCGCTTGCTCAGGACACCAGCATGAGTTTTTTCGTGACCAGCATTGGCTCGGGAAAGGGCGGTGATCTCGGTGGGCTCGAGGGTGCTGACGCGCATTGTGCCAACCTAGCCGAAGCTGCCGGTGTCAACGGCAAAACCTGGCGCGCCTATCTCAGCACGCAGGAAGAGGGCAAGCGCGGGATTTCAGCGCGTGATCGGATTAGCAGTGGTCCTTGGCATAATGCCAAGGGCGTGCAGATCGCGGGCAATCTGGATGAGCTACATCTTAGCCCCAATATCGTCAAATCCACTGGGCTGGATGAGAATGGTAATCTGGTGAATGGACGGGGCGATCGCCCGAATGTCCATGATCTGCTGACCGGGACCATGGCGGATGGCACCGCTTACTTCCCTTGGATGGAGGGCGATAAGACCTGTAGCAACTGGACCAGTTCCGGCGAGGGTAGCGCCACGGTTGGGCATCATGACCGCCATGGCGGCGGCAACACATCCTGGAATGCGGCCCATGACACGCGTGGCTGTTCGATGGAGGCCCTTGCCATGACAGGTGGCGCCGGGCTGTTCATGTGCTTTGCCACAAACGGCGGCTAACGGCGAAGCAATGGACTAAGAAAACAAAAGGCGCCCAAGGGCGCCTTTGCATATTTGGTCGGAGCGAGAGGATTCGAACCTCCGGCCCCTGCCTCCCGAAGGCGAGTGACGGGGGCAAAGATCAGCAAAATAAGGGGTTCTGGTGCCGGTCACTGAGCTTCAGTGGTAGTTGGTGCCGGAATAACTTTGCGGTTTCATTGCGAACAAATCCCGCCACAAATCCCCATACACGTCATCGCTATAATGAAGAATAGAAACTCGATCTACATCCAATCGGAGAGGATAGTGATGACCAAAAAACCGCACGAAGATACACCGTTGGCGAAATACGTGGAACGCCGGGTGCTCGAACTGAAAGGTCAGAAGAGCCAGTCAGAAATCGCCGCCGAAGCCGGATATGTCAACCAGAACATGATCACGATGATCAAGCAGGGGAGCTCCAAGGTCGCTCTGGATCGCGTCCCGGCCTTGGCGCGCGCACTGGAGGCAGATCCGGCCTTCGTGATGCGGCTCGCTTTAGAACAAGCGATCGGCAAGACGGCGGCTGAGGCAGTCGTGGAGGTGTTCGGCGAACCCGTCACCGCGAACGAAGTTGGTTGGCTGCAGGCGATCCGTGAGGCCTCGAACAACACGGATCCCCGGCTTACCAGCAGATCGCAGGCGGCGATCAAGTCGATCTTCGGGAGGTAGGTAACATGTGCCGCCAGGAAGACGATCTGACCCCCAACGAACGCGCCTGGCTGCGCTTCCTGCGCGAGGTGAGCAATGACAGTGACCCTCGGCCCACCTTGCGTCGGGTGCAGCTCCTGCGGCGTCTCTGCGCGCCTCGATCTGAATGAGTTGGACTTATGCTGGGACCACGGTGAGGAACGGCTCGATCGTTGCGCTTCGCCGGGTCCCGAATACGTCCGCAGCAACAAGCGATAGGGTTGTCATGGGGTTTACATGGGCTGACATCCGACAACCTCAGCGCCGGTTCACGTAAACCCCGAACCCTCGAAAACACCGCAAAATCAGCCTTCAGGGTTTACCTAAGATTTACATAAAGTTGACGAATTGAAGCCGAAAACGGCGTTTTTCACGAGAAATGTAAACCTCTGTCGGTGAGGAAGCCAAGGAAACAAGGGGCTTCGGTGTCAGTCCAGCACTGTAGAAGAGCGCGTAGAACATCGATAGCGTGCGTGCAGCATACGAAACGCATCAGAACATGGACCGCGCTCAGCGACGCACACAGCGTGCCTGAGAACACACTATGTCAGTGTCGCAGTTACCGCCCGGATCGAGCAGAGTGTGTCCAGAGTGATGGTGCCGCGTGATAGACCGTCCGGCACGTTAATCATGGATTGGGTGGAACAAAGTGCGCCAGATCGTCCAGAGGAGCTTAAGGACGCGCCATCGCAACCACATCCTGTCCGTTAGCCGTGGATAGAAAGCTCCCATGCCTCACTTTCAGACGCGGTCGATAGATCAGATCACGGAAACATTTGGACATTGAAGCCCTTCTCGCCGTGCCAAGTAATGGCTCGACATCCCGGTAGGTCCCGTCGGTGCCAGACATGTGAAGCGAAGTCCTAGGTTTTTTAGATGGAGACTAGGGGGATGCATTCTGGCGCCGCGAGCAACCTTGAAACGGAAGCTCCCATGCCAGTTGGCTACTTGCCTGAGCTTCTCAACAGCTTCAGGGCTGCGCATCGCAGGCTGCCTGCTACATGACGACGCTGATAGTCTAAGTGCCGGCCAGAGAGCGCCCCAGCCATCCTGGTGGGCTTTTCGGATTCAAGGGTAGTGCACCGACCTCCAGAAGCTGGTAATAATTTTTAGCCCATTTTGCGCGTCCCGTGAACGCGGTTGCTATAGTGCCCAGTGGACCGTAAATCACCGAAGGAACCGGACACATGAAGGACTGGGCAGGAAAGGGAGCGATTGGCAGAGGAGGGCGCTGTGCTCTGCACCAGCGCATGCGCCAGGAGCTGCGCACCAAGCTGCTTGACTACGATTTCACGCACTTCATTACGCTGGCATCGAACCACCAGCCATTGGGTTATCTGCGTATGCGCGCTTTGCTGAAAGAGTGGGATGCACGTGTGAACCGTGAGATCAACGGGCCGAAGTGGGGTAAGCGGCCGGACGAGCGCTTGGTCTGGTTCGCCTTCCCAGAGAAAATGGACGTGAATCCGCATTGGCACATGATTATGCAGGTGGATCCGGACATCGAATCTTCCACACGAGCCGAGCGCACCGAGCGCCTGTTCGAGATCGGGCACATGCACTGGCTCAGCTTGGTGCGGCAGGGATCTTTTGACTGCCAGGGCGTTGAATCTGCTGGGGTTATCCAATATATTACAAAGATGAGTGCCGAGGAGACACATTTCAATAAGTTCGTTGTCTTCCGAGAGTTCATGAACATCTAGGTGACCGCCAGGGGCCTGTCTGCAACGCTGCAGGTGACCAGCAATTTCCTTTACAGTCGACTTCTTATGCGGCCTACTTTTGGGCGGTAATGGTGTTATGGTGTTCTATGGTTTCTGGACCTGTCGCGGTTTGATGCCGCTCCTTTGATAGCATTTACTGCACCAAAGGAGATGAACTATGGGACTAAAACGGACGGACGAATTTCGCCAAGATGCGGTGCGGATTGCGTTAACCAGCGGGCTAACGCGTAAGCAGGTGGCGGATGATCTTGGCGTCGGTATGTCGACGCTGAACAAATGGATCACCGCGCACAGAGATACAGACGTGGTGTCGAAAGAAGATTTGAGCCTTGCTCAAGAGAATGACCGGCTTAGGCGTGAGAACCGCATTCTCAAGGAGGAGCGGGACATCCTAAAAAAAGCAACGCAGTTCTTCGCGAGCCAAAAGCCATGAGGTTTAGGTTCATCGAAGAACACCGGGATGCGTTTCCGGCAGCGCGCCTGTGTCAGGTTATGGATGTCAGCCTGCGCGGTTTGCGTGCGTTCCGCAGTCGGCCAGCCAGCCGCAGACAGCGATCTGACCTGGTCACGCTGGCGCATATCAAAGAACAGTCGCGTCTCAGTTTAGGCAGTTATGGCAGGCCGCGTATGACCGAAGAGCTGAAGGAGATCGGCTTGGATGTTGGCCATCGCCGTGTGGGCAGATTGATGCGTCAGAACGGCATATCTGTTGTTCGGACCCGCAAACACAAGGTGACCACTGACAGCGATCATAAGCTCAATATAGCACCCAACCTGCTGGATCGTGACTTCAACGCTGATAAACAAAACCAGAAATGGGCGGGTGACATCAGCTATGTCTGGACGCGCGAAGGCTGGTTGTATTTGGCTGTTATCCTGGACCTACATTCCAGGCGGGTAATCGGTTGGGCCGTTAGCAACCGCATGAAACGCGACTTGGCAATCCGAGCGTTGAACATGGCCATCGCGTTCCGGCAACCGCCCAAGGACTGCATCCACCACACCGATCGCGGATCGCAATATTGTTCTCATGATTATCAGAAGATCCTGCGCCAGCACGGCTTTAAGGTGTCCATGAGCGGCAAGGGTAATTGTTACGACAATGCTGCCGTCGAAACCTTCTTTAAGACGATCAAGGCGGAGCTGATCTGGCGGCATCCTTGGGAGACACGGCGGAAGGCTGAGATGGCAATCTTCGAATACATCAACGGGTTCTACAATCCACGACGCCGTCACTCAGCACTGGGCTGGATAAGCCCGGTCGCTTTCGAACGGAAGGTGGCTTAAACGAGCACTTGGAGCGGCACGAAAGCGTGACAAGACCAAGCGCCAACGAAATCGACATAGCCATATTTTATTCCTGTCTCTCCAAAAACATGAGCCATGTCAGCTTTTTGCTCATCAGTCAGTTTTCCTTTCCCAAGATACGGCGGGTTGCCCGCAATGAAGACCTCTTCCCCTTCGCTGGGCGGCGGGCAGATATCTTCCCAATCCACCCGCAGAGCATTGCCGCAGACGATATGGGCGCTCTCGCGCAGTGGCAGGCTGGCCGGGCCCTGGCCAAAGACCTCTTTGAACACCGCGTTGGCCTGATACTCGGCGATGAACAGTGCCAGCTTGGCGGTTTCAGCGGCGAAATCGGTGATCTCGATCCCGTGGAAATTGGCGATCTTCACGGCCGAGAACATCTCCTTGGTGCTCTCCCCCGTCAGCTCCTCCAGCCGTTCCAGGATCCGCATCTCGCGTTCGCGTAGCTGACGGTAGGACACGACCAGGAAGTTGCCCGACCCACAGGCGGGGTCAAAAACCCGGATCCCCTCGATCCGCGTCAGCGCCCTGCGCAGGCCACCCGCCCGGTCCCAGGCCTTCTCGATCTCGGCATCAAGATCATCCAGGAACAGCGGCCCGATCACCTTCATGATGTTCGGCACCGAGGTGTAGTGCATCCCCAGTTCGCTGCGCTGTTTTGGATCAGCCACCGACTGGATCATCGACCCGAAAATATCCGGATTGATCTCGCGCCAATCCTCACCGCAGGCATCGCGCAGATAGCGATAGGCGGTCACGTCAAAGACAGGTGCGTCAATGGATCCCGCAAAGAGCCCGCCGTTCACATATTCCAGGTCACCCGCCCAGGCAGGAAGATCGCCGCGCTTGTCCTTGGGCCGGTTCATGGCGGTGAAGGCGGCGATAATCACCTCGCGGGCTTCCTCGCCCTTGTTGCCAGCATGATTGAACAGAATCTGACTGAATTGGTTGTCAGGGAAGATGCCCACATCCTCGGCAAACATGCAGAAGATCAGCCGCATCATCAGCTGGTTCATCTCATGCCGGCGCTCTTCAGTGGCCCAATCCGGATTCTTGCGAACCAGTGCGTCATAGAGCTTGGCCAGCTTGGCGGTGACCTTGACGTCGATCGGGTTTTCTTCGGCTGCCTCATAGCGTTCCTTGCCCGCAGCAGGCAGGAAGAAGCCGAATTTGTCCCCGATCTCGTCAAAACGGCAATGCAGGGTCTCTCCGCTGACCCGCTGCTGGGCAGCCACCATTTCGCCATCGGTGGCGATCAGGATCGCCGGTTTGGCGGTGGCGGTCTTCTTGGAGTTTCGCAGAGCCTCCAGGGTTACATCGGCCATTCCTGCCATAGCTGGCGCAAAGTGGAACTTCTTGTTGACCAGGACACCACCGGGCTGATCCGATTTGTTGGTCGTGCCATTGCGCAGCTTGGCGATCGCCGCTTGGGCGACATCGATGGCTTGGGCAAACTCGAAGGGAAATTCGTCAGCGTCGAACGGCTTGTCAGAGATCTGTTCCAGAGCTTCGAAGATCTCGGTGGGGTTCATGGAAAGTCCGTTCTTGATAGTTCTGTCTTGGCGAAGCCAAAATTGACTCCGTGGGAAATTTCTAAGTGCGGATAGTGGCTTGCGCAACCTATTGTTGATTTCATCGACCGTGTTTCGGAAGCACGTAGCCGCTAAGACTTCCCAGCTTCTGAAACATTTCCTGGAACACCTATGCTCTAATTTTGTTCATTAATATCATATATTTAATATTTTCCTTTGGAACTCGGCGCGCATCCGAAATCGCAGTTGCTATAGAGTATTCTGTTAACATGAAAACAGGAGTTGTTCTCTCAATGAGCAAAAGCATCCAGCATGAGGCCCGCAAGAAACGATCCTTTACCATCAGCATGTTCTGCAACACCCTGCCGATGTTCTTGCCGACCCAGGCAGGCCAGCATGAGAGCTGACGAAGCGTTTTTGACTGTTGAAGATTTTGCAGCAGCTTTGCACCGCACCATTTCGTCCAGAACGGTTAGGACGATGATCCACCATGGACAAATTAACGCGACCAAGATTGGGCAGCGTTTTTACATGACACGTGAAGAATTGGAGAGGTTCGTTTCCACATGCCACGCAAACGCAAACCGGCCCGACTCTTCCAGCGCAAAGACGATGGCGCTTGGGTCATCCTCGACGGAGGACAGCAGATCCGGACAGGTTTTGGTGACGGATTTCATAAGGAAGCAGAAGAAGTCCTGAGCGATTACATCGCACGGAAGAGACGACAGGATGATCATGTTTACGAGCCGGGTGAGATCACCGTCGGCGAAGTCCTGGTGCACTACGGTGAAGCCAAGATGAAGACGGTGCGCGACAAGGATCGTTTACTATACACAATTCAGGCTCTGTCGCCTTACTGGGGTGACCTGAAAGTGTCGGAAATCGACATCGATAGGTGTCGTGGTTACACGGCCTGGAGAAAATGTGCAGCTTGGACCGTTCGGCGCGAGATGACGACGCTGAATGCCGCGGTTAAATACGCCTTGGCGACGCGCAGGATCAGTTATGCTCCGATTGTGACCTTGCCGGAAAAGGGGGTTGCGAATGACCGCTGGCTGACTGAGGAAGAAGTGCAGCGTCTGTTGGGCGCTTCCGCACCGCACGTCCAGAGGTTCATCAAGATTGCGCTCTATACTGGGCGCCGCAAGACGGCGATCACGCGACTGAAGTGGATGCCTTCCCTGGATAGTGGTTGGGTCGACCTTGACACTGGTGTGATCCATTTTCTCGGCAAGGCCGAGGCTGAAACCAAGAAGCGCAAAGGCTTGGTCAGGATGCCCGCCACGCTCCACGAGGAAATGAAAACTTGGGCACAGGAGGGAAGCCACGTGGTGTCCTTTAAGAGCACCCCGATACACCGGATCGATAAGGCCTTCCGAGCCGCTGTCAAGCGCGCCGACCTGAAGGACGTAACGCCCCACACCCTCAAGCATACGGCAGTAACCTGGGCGTTCAAAAGAGGCATGACCCTGGAAGACGCGACAGCCTACTTTGCCACCTCGCGCGAGACCTTGGAGAACGTCTACCGATCCTACAGTCCGGATGCGCTGAAGAAGGCCGCCGGGATCATGGACTGGAAAATTTGACGCGCCCTGGCAACGAATGCGCACATCTACCGCATGAAACGTTGCGAATATCGTTGCAGCCACTTCGCTGAAAATAACAAACGCGCCCTAGGGCGCCTTGTTTTATTGGTCGGAGCGAGAGGATTCGAACCTCCGGCCCCTGCCTCCCGAAGACAGTGCTCTACCAGGCTGAGCTACGCTCCGACCGTGGCGCGGAATTACACGGCAGGAATTGGATATGCAAGCCCTATTCCGCCGGTTTCTCCTCGCTTCGCCGTTTCAGCATGAGTGATACATTGGTGCCGCCCGCAGTATATCCACGGGTCCGGGTGCGCAAAACCGGGGTGTTGTCGGACCGTCCGCCAAAGGCTTCACGGAGCACAATAAAAATGCCGCTGGCTATGATGATCGCGGCGCCGACCAATGTCATCAAATCGACCTTTTCGTTGAAGAGAACCACGCTGAAGATGGTGGCCCAGATGATCTGGGA
Organism: Phaeobacter inhibens DSM 16374; assembly: GCF_000473105.1. Lineage (NCBI taxonomy): Bacteria > Pseudomonadati > Pseudomonadota > Alphaproteobacteria > Rhodobacterales > Roseobacteraceae > Phaeobacter > Phaeobacter inhibens. The sequence continues at coordinate 3,236,356 of NZ_KI421498.1, forward strand.
ATACTGCATGGGGGCGACGATCGCCGCCTCGCCGATGGTATAAGCGCTGACCGTCAGCAATGTCGCGCAAAACCCAAATAGTGCCACAATCGCGATGCCGCTAAAGGTCACGCCTTCCAACGGGACATAGACCAGCGGCAGAGCCAGGCCCATAACCGCAAAGGTCATCAGCATCGGATAGATCATAAGCACGACCCGGCGCTCATCAGCGCTGATTTTGCGTAGAACGACCGACTGAAAGGCAGCGCAAAAAGAGGCAAAAAGCGCTGCCGCATGACCCAGGCCAAAGCTGGTCGCACCGGGGCGCAGCACCACCATCACGCCGATAAAGCCGACCACAACCGCCGCCAATCGTGGCAGCCCGACACGTTCGCCCAAGATCGGGATCGATAGTAGGGTGATCAGCAGTGGCGTGGCAAAAAGCAACGCATAGGTTTCAGCCAGCGGCAGCTCGGAAAACGCATAAAAGGCGCTGGCAGGGATGACGGCCATGGTTGCTGACCGCGCAGCCATCCACCAGGGGTGGACCGGTCGCAGATGGCCGGGGGTGGCATCTTTCACCAACATCAGAACCAGCAGGGGAAAGGACAGCAGACTGCTGAAGAACACCAACTGAACCGGTGATACATCCGCGCCGAGGATCTTGACCACCACATCGTGGGTGGAAAAAATCGCATAGGCCAATAGGGCAAGCAGAGCGGCTTTTATGTTCATAGGTTCATCCGGGTCGGCGCAAAAAATACGGCAGATGGTCCGCACTATAGCGCTAACACTGTCAGGGAAATACTAAAAAAGCCGTCAGTTGTCGCGGATCAAACCGTCGGTCCGCGCGCGCAATCTGGGCTGTTGCCTGCCAGGTCCGAGATCGGTCTGGGCAGGATGCGGCGGGGGCCTTTTGGCGGCCCGCGCCATGATTTCACACCTAAGCCTTTAGAGGCTGTCGTCGAGGGCGGCGATGATCACATCACCCATCTCTGAAGTGCTGATCGGCGAGACGCCTTCTTCACCCAGCAGATCGCCGGTGCGGTGACCATCGGCCAGTACTTTCTCCACCGCAGTTTCCAGACGGTCCGCCTCGGACCCCTGATCAAAGCTGTAGCGCAGTGCCATCGCAAAGCTGAGGATACAGGCAATTGGATTTGCCTTGCCCTGACCTGCGATGTCCGGTGCAGAACCGTGTACGGGCTCATAGAGTGCTTTGGGGCGACCATTCGCCATGGGCGCGCCGAGCGAAGCAGACGGAAGCATACCCAACGAGCCGGTCAGCATTGCTGCACAATCGGACAGGATGTCGCCAAAGAGGTTGTCGGTGAGGATCACGTCGAACTGTTTTGGCGCTCGGACCAGCTGCATCGCGCCGTTGTCGGCATACATGTGGGACAGCTCGACCTCGGGATAGTCCGCAGCAACGCGGGTCACCACCTCGCGCCACAGGATGCCGGACTCCATCACGTTGGCTTTTTCCATCGAACAGAGTTTTTTGTTCCGGCGCATCGCCAGTTCAAACGCAGAGCGGGCGGCGCGCTCGATTTCGCTCTCTGTATAGCGCTGGGTATTGATGCCGACGCGCTCGTTGCCCTCTTCGAAGATTCCGCGCGGCTCACCGAAATAAACACCCGAGGTCAGTTCGCGCACGATCATGATGTCGAGACCGGCAACGATGTCTTTTTTCAACGAGGAGAAATCTGCCAGCGCGTCAAAGCATTGCGCCGGACGCAGATTGGAGTAGAGATCCATCTCCTTACGCAGGCGCAGAAGGCCGCGCTCGGGCTTTACGGAGAAGTCGAGATCGTCGTATTTCGGGCCACCCACGGCGCCCAGCAGGACGGCGTCGACCTCCTGCGCCTTCTCCATGGTCTCATCCGCCAGCGGTTTGCCATGCACATCGTAGGCGGCACCACCAACAAGATCCTCGCTCACATCGAACTGTAGATCGCGCTTTTCGCCATACCAGCTGATGACCTTGCGGACCTCGGCCATGACCTCGGGGCCGATCCCGTCGCCGGGCAGAATCAGAATCGATGGATTGGACATATGGGTACTCCTTGAAAGCGTTGCAGTCGGGGTAACGGCAGATCGCTCTTGGGTCAATATTCCGGGCGCATGTAGCACCTAATCGCTTTGTTTTTATGGCTGTGCGGGCGATTTTCGCGCCATCTTGTTGCGGCAGAACTGCTACTGGATTTGCAGATCTGTCCAGACCAGCGCATGACGGCTGGCAGGGCGGTCTGCGCCGCCCTCCTTGGCCGTGATTTCGGCAGGCCATATCAGCCCTGACGCGACAACCTGCAACGCCCGTGAAGGCAGGACGTAGTCGACCCGCATCGAACCGGATGTGCCCCAGTTGACGGTATTTGTGCGCCCCGCTGCATCCGGTGGTCGCGGGTCCTGCAGGCGCGGATCGCGGAGCAGATCGGCAATGGCCGTGCGCCGTCCGGCCCCTTTGTCCGGGTCGAGGTTGGCTCCGCCCACAATGACCCATGGTTCGGTTGGCGTGGGACCAAGCCCGCCATCCAGCAGGACCTGCCAAAGCCTGATTTCGTCTTGGTTGCGCAGTCCGTTCCGGTCTTCCGGCCCGTCAAACAGCGGGGGTGTCGCCTGAAACGCCATAACTGACAGTTGCTCCCCACTTGGCAGCAGGATGGGCACGATCCAGTGCCCGGTTGTCGACAGGCGTTGAACTGCTAGCGCATCACGGCTGGGGAAGGGGGTGCCATTTGGGTGTGTTGGCAACGTGGCGCCGGGCAGATCCTGCCAGAGCAACTCGGACAGATCTCTCACTTCAACGCGCAGAATGGGCAGCCGAGAGAGGATGGCCATGCCGTCCTGCCCGGTGAACCGGCCATAGCCCTGTGCATCCCGCGCGGTGCCCAATCGCCCATCGCCGTCCATGTCGTGCCGGGTCTGCATGCCAGTATTCGGCCGCGCTGCGTAGATATGGCCATAACGGGGAATGCGTTTGGCCAACAGATTGCGCAGCTCGATCACGCTGCGGCCTTCATGGTCCCAATCAATCCCCTGCAAGACAAGTATGTCCGCATTGGCCTCGGTGAGGGTCTGCAGAATGGCGCCGACTTGCGGATCCTTGCCGCGTTGCAGATCCCGCAACAACAGGCCGGGGCCCTTGCGGGACAGCTCCGTATTAAAGCTGGCAATGCGCAATGTCTTTGCGAGGTCCGCTTCGGCAGGGCTGATCAATGGAAGGAGAGCGGCCAGCAGGAGCGTGGCCAGCCGTCTCATGCGGTTTGCAATGCCTCTGAACTGGCATAGGCCGCGCGGCGCTTCTGCGCGATCAGCTCTGAGATTCTCAGCATTGCAAGGCCGCGCATGATCATTGATGCAGGAACAAAGGCCCAGGCAGAGACGACCCAGACCAAGGTCTGCGGAGCCGCCAGAAGGCCGGGATCCACCACACCGGATGTGAGCTTCACCATCGCAGGCAGCGCGAAAGGCAGAAGCACGCCACCAACGATATTGATCCGGGCATCCCGTTGCAGCCGCTCAACCACATCCCCGCCGGTTGTTGGGTCAAAGAGAGGCAGATTGGTCCAGACGTTGAAAGGCCCATTGCCGAGTGGCCAGTCCCGAAGCCGGATCGCCAGTGCAAAACCGAAGATTGTGATGAGGGCAATCATATAGCTGAGCGCCGCTGCCGCCATCACCTGTGTGATAAGATCTGGCGCCACATGGGCGGGCATCATCAACCCGGTCAGCTGGATCGGGGAGAACGCGAAATCAAGTGTGTCGCCCAGCCCGGAGGCCAGACCATGCACCAGAGAGGTGAGGGCGGTGGCGTCCATCGGATGACGGGCCACCAGGCTGACCAGAATGACGATCAGAGCCAATGATATAAACCGCATTCTGTTCAGCGGTGGAGCCTCGCGAAACTCCACGAAACTTGGATAGCTTGAGAAATACTCGGCGAAGGTGAGCGCTGCGGCGAGGATGGCAAGCAGGGCAATCACCTCGGGTGACCTGGTTGCCGTATCCGGCAACAAGAGCGATGGCATTGCAATCAACAATGCAACAAAGATGCCGCGGATGGCCGCGCCTGTAATCCGTGCTATCACGCCTCGATCCCTTCAAACTGGACTGGCCGGTGCATTGCCGTGCCGTTGTTCCAACTTGATGCCCACACGCATTTCTTGGTGAAATGTCTCTGCTGAGCGCTGCCTCATTTCCGCCTTATTTGTGCCCGTCAGCGGGATATTGCTCAAGTTCGCACCAGAGTTTCAGCAGGGTTTTGTGTGTTTTGGGTGGTAGGGTGGTGCTGGTTTGCATCAGTGGCCGTGGCTTGGGTCAAATAAAAACAAGTACTTATGCAGTGGCCCACAAGATGTTGTGGCTGGACCGCACGGCTGGGATAGTGGGGGCTATCAGGGTAGATTTCTGCGCCGGTCAGGCTTGGCGCATGCTGCTCGAGGTTTGGTTGGAGGCTGGGATGACCTGTCATATCGCAGAACGCTACATCAGATTCGCGCAGTTGGAGGCCGCAGGTCAGTCGCCGATTTATGAGAGGCTGGCACTGCATGTGGCACGCTCGCAGAACTGTCTCAGTTTTCTGTCGACGCTGCCTGCGGATCGCCAGCAACCCAACCTGCTGTTTGCTGCAGTACGCCACGTTGCAGGCAACATTTCCTGTCCGGAGGCATTTGACAGGGTCATCCGCGACCGGGTCGAGGAGGTGGCCGCGGTAATGCGGAGACGGACGACGCAGACAAATGAGCCGGGGCGCTGCGCAGTCTTGCTGCCGCTTTTGGCGCGGATCACCGGATCGATCGCGTTGATTGAGGTGGGTGCTTCTGCGGGTCTTTGCCTGTTGCCAGATGTCTATGGATACGACTGGGGCGACCATAAGCTGCCCCCGCCGCCGGAGTTTGCAGATCGCGCCCCGATATTTCAGTGCAACACATCACCGGGCACACCACGACCGATGGCTCACCCTGATATCATCTGGCGGGTTGGGCTGGATCTGAACCCTCTTGACGTCAGTCGCGATGCTGATGTGGCCTGGCTGGAACAGCTGGTCTGGCCCGAACATCAACTGCGCCTTGATCGGCTGCGGTCCGCGGTTTCGGTCGCACAGTGTTGCCCGCCGCGTCTGGTGGCCGGAGATCTGACGCAGGATCTGCCTGCGTTGATCGCTGAGGCACCGCCCAATGCAACCGTCGTCGTCTTTCACACCGCCGTTCTGACCTATGTCGCGGATCAACAGCGGCGGGATGCCTTTGCCAGGAATATGCTTGTGAGTGACGCAATCTGGATCAGCAATGAGGGGCCGCGCGTCTTCCCCCAGTTTGCAGCCCGTGCAGGTCAGCATCGGGAAGATATGTTTTTACTTATGCAGAACGGTCAGCCCTTGGCGTGGACCGGCCCGCATGGGCAGCAGATCGCGTGGCTTTCTGCAACTCAAGCATAGGGCGCAAGATAAAAGCCGCCCGTTGGGGCGGCTTTCGCGGTGATACCGAAGGTTACCCTATGTCGGGTCAGACCCAGGGGCGCTCCTGCGCAGCCTTGTCCTCAAAGCTGGCGATGGAGGTGGCTTTCTCCATGGTCAGACCAATGTCGTCGAGCCCGTTCAGCAGGCAGTGCTTCTTGAACGCGTCAACTTCGAACTTGATCACTTCACCATCGGATGTGCTGATCTCCTGCGCTTCCAGATCGACGGTCATGCGCGCGTTGGCGCCTTTTTCCGCGTCCTTCATCAGCAGATCCACTTGCTCCTGCGGCAGGACGATCGGAAGGATGCCGTTCTTGAAGCTGTTGTTGAAGAAGATGTCCGCAAAGGATGTGGACACGATGCACTTGATGCCAAAATCGGCAATCGCCCAGGGCGCGTGTTCGCGCGAGGAGCCGCAGCCAAAGTTGTCGCCCGCAATCAGAATCTCTGCATCGCGGTACTGCGGCTTGTTCAGCACGAAGTCTGCAATCTCGGATCCATCGCGGTTATAGCGCATCTCGTCAAACAGGTTCTTGCCGAAACCGGTGCGCTGAATGGACTTCAGGAACACCTTCGGGATGATCATGTCGGTGTCGATGTTGACCAGCGGCATGGGGGCCGCGATGCCTTGGATCTTAGTGAATTTTTCCATTTTGCTCGCTCCTTAGTTCAGCTCGCGCACGTCGGTCAGCTTGCCGGTCAGGGCAGCAGCGGCAGCCATGGCAGGGGACACCAGATGGGTGCGACCCTTATAGCCCTGACGGCCTTCGAAGTTCCGGTTGGAGGTCGCGGCGCAGCGCTCTCCTTCGGACAGCTGGTCGGGGTTCATAGCCAGACACATGGAGCAACCCGCAAGACGCCATTCAAAACCTGCGTCCTGGAGGATCTCGGCAATGCCTTCTTCCTCGGCCTGAGCACGGACCAGACCGGAGCCCGGTACGACCATGGCGCGCATGCCGTCCTTGATCTTCTTGCCTTTCACGACTTCGGCAACGGCGCGCAGATCTTCGATGCGGCCGTTGGTGCAGGAGCCGATGAACACGGTGTCGATCTCAATGTCGGTCAGCTTCTGACCGGGAGTGAGTCCCATGTATTCAAGCGAACGGCGGGCCGCCTCGACCTTGCCGCCGGTGAAATCCTCAGGCGCAGGTACAACGCCGGTGATCGGCAGCACGTCCTCGGGGCTGGTGCCCCAGGTCACAACCGGCTGGATGTCTTCGCCCTTCAGGGTGACAACCTTGTCGAAATGGGCGCCTTCGTCGGTGAACAGCGTCTTCCACCAGTTCAGTGCGGCTTCCCACTGGGCGCCTTTCGGAGCATGCGGACGGCCTTTGACATATTCGAATGTGGTTTCATCCGGCGCGATGAGGCCAGCACGGGCACCGCCTTCGATCGCCATGTTGCAGACGGTCATGCGGCCTTCCATCGTGAGATCGCGGATCGCTTCGCCGCAATACTCAATCACATAGCCGGTGCCACCCGCGGTGCCGGTTTCGCCGATCACAGCCAGAGTGATGTCCTTGGCAGTGACACCCGGCTTCAGCTTGCCGGTGATCTCCACCTTCATGTTTTTGGATTTCTTCTGGATCAGCGTCTGGGTGGCGAGCACATGCTCCACCTCAGAGGTGCCGATGCCATGCGCCAGCGCGCCGAACGCACCATGGGTGGCGGTGTGGCTGTCGCCGCAGACCACTGTCATGCCGGGCAGGGTCCAGCCCTGTTCCGGGCCAACGATATGCACGATGCCCTGACGGACATCGTCCACTGGGTAATAGTGCACGCCGAATTCACGGGCGTTTTTGTCGAGCGCTTCGACCTGAATGCGGCTTTCCTCATTCTCGATGCCTTTGGCGCGGTCGAGCGTGGTCGGCACGTTGTGATCCGGCACCGCGATGGTTTTATCGGGCGCGTGTACCTTGCGACCTGCCATGCGCAGGCCTTCAAACGCCTGCGGGCTGGTCACTTCGTGAACCAGATGGCGGTCAATATAGAGCAGGCAGGTGCCGTCTTCTGCTTCATGCGCAACATGCGCATCCCAGATTTTGTCGTAAAGCGTCTTGGGGGACATGAGTCCTCTCCCGTAGTTTTTGGAATATAGCTGGCAAAATGGCTTGGCGGCAGCCTTATAGCCGCGCCAGGACCGTGCGGGCGGCACCAAAGAACCGTTCGCGCAGGCGTGCGCGATCTTGCAGCTCGATATGATGGGCCAAAACGAGGGTCATGGCTGTCAGATACATCTGCTGACCGTGGCAATCAAGATTCGTTCTGAAACGCAATGAACAGGAGGGCGGCACTAGGGATTGCGGTATCAGCCAAAGTCGCGCCTTGATTGGAACCAGAAGGGGCGTCAGACTCGCTGGCAAAAGGGAGCGTTATGAATCCGGACGAACAGATCGAGACCAAAGATGCGCTGGCCGAAAGCACGGCTGAGGCGATTGAATTGGGGCAGCAGCTGTGGGATTTCCTGACCAATACGGCTGAGGTTCTGCTGCGCCCCTGGAATGCCTATCAGCTCGGGATCGCAGCAGGTCTGCTGGTGTTGGCCGCGGTTTTGGCCAAACCCATCGCAGGGGCTTTTCACGATTGGCTGCGTGGTCGCACTGGCTGGCCGCGTTGGCGTATGCGGGCCGGGCTTGTCTTGCACAAGCGTATTCGCGGCATCCTTTTTGTTTTGCTGATCTGGACCACGGTTCTGATCATGCAGGATATCACCTGGCCCAGCAGATCACGCCTATTGGTGGTGATCGCAAACCTATCCCTGGCCTGGCTGATCGTGTCTTTCGCGACGCGGCTTGTTGCCAATCCGCTCCTTCGAAAGCTGGTAAAATATGGCGCCTGGACCTGGGTCACGCTGCGCATCCTCGGAATTACGGCTGAAGCAACGGCGTTTCTTGACAGCGTGGCGATTGATTTTGGGGATCTGAGGATCTCGTTGTTCTTGATTGTTCAGGCGGTGGTCATTCTTGGTGTCATGCTTACGCTGGCGCGCGCGATTTCATCCGTCGCCGCGAACCGGATCCGTAACAATCCGGACATCTCACCGTCAATGCAGGTGCTGGGCGCCAAGCTGGCGCAGATCCTGCTGCTTGGCGGTGCCTTCTTTATTGGGTTGAAGGCGATCGGAATCGACCTGACGGGCCTTGCGGTCCTGTCTGGTGCCATCGGTGTCGGCCTAGGTTTTGGCCTGCAAAAGGTCGTATCCAATCTGGTGTCGGGCCTCATCATTCTGCTGGATAAATCCATCAAGCCGGGGGATGTAATCTCGCTGGGCGAGACCTTCGGCTGGATCAATTCTCTCGGCGCGCGCTACGTGTCGGTGGTGACCCGTGATGGGCGAGAATATCTGATCCCGAACGAGGATTTCATCACCAATGAGGTGGTCAACTGGTCCCATACGGACCGATTCGTGCGGCTGGATCTGAATTTTGGCACCGGCTACAGCGATGACCCGCATGAGGTGCGCCGGGTTGCAATTGAGGCCGCCAAGACCGTGGGGCGTGTGCTGAGTGGCGGCAATCGCGCGCCCGTCTGTCACATCGTCGGATTTGGGGACAGCAGTGTGGATTATGTTCTGCGGTTCTGGATCAGCGATCCGACAGGCGGGCTCACCAACATCCGCGGCAATGTCTATCTGGCGCTCTGGGATGCCTTCAAAGGTGCCGGAATCTCAATCCCCTTCCCGCAGCGGGAGGTGCGCGTGTTGAACGAGGCCCTGCCTGTGGCAATGCAGGACTGAGACGCGTTCTGACAGGGCAGGCGGGTCAGGCACGTCGTTATTTTACGCTGACCTTACGCCTGCACAATGCGCATAGCAGCCGGCCATCAAGGTTCATTGAAAAACCGCATATGGCTTGCTACATTAAGGCAACCCCAGCGCCGGGGGACCGGCGGCGCGTTACAAGGAGGACAATGTCCTGTCACCCGAACCTCAGGCGGCCCCAGATGCTGGCCGCGGAGTGGCCGTAATGGCTACCAAATCACAGCCAACCAGCGATGAGCTGCTGGCGCGTGTTCTTTCCTCGCTGAATGACGACAAGGCTGAAGACGTCGTGCAGATCGACCTGCGCGGTAAAACGGCTATTGGCGATCACATGGTTATAGCCTCGGGCCGCTCGACCCGTCAGGTGGCGTCTATGGCTGAAAAGCTGGCTGACCGGCTGAAGCAGGAATACGGCATGGTCTGCAAGGTCGAAGGCAAAGACACCGGCGACTGGGTGCTGATCGATACCGGCGATATCATCGTCCATCTGTTCCGCCCGGAAGTGCGCGAATTCTATCAGCTCGAAAAGATGTGGCTGCCTGCGGGCACGTCACCCGCCCAGAGCGAGAACTGATCCCAGACCGGATCCGGTTCCATCAGATCGGCCCGTGCAGAGCGCAGCATGCGCCTGGCGCGGGCCTGTATCGAAAGTGTCCTCATGAAAGTTCATTTCTGTGTGGTCGGGCGCCTACGGGCCAGCCCGGAAAAGCAGCTGATCGACGACTATATTGAGCGCTTCGACCGCAGCGGTCGGGCGCTTGGTCTTGGGCCCTGTCGCATTACCGAAGTCGAGGACAAGAAAAACGCAGGCATGGCCGCCGAGGCGGAACTGCTGCGCAAGGCAATCCCCAAGGGGGCTGTCATCTGCACATTGGACGAACGCGGCAAATTGCTGAGTTCACCTGATTTCTCAAAACGTCTTGCCGATTGGCGCGATACCGGTCGCCAGGATGTTGCCTTTGTGATCGGGGGTGCGGATGGGATTGATCCCAGCCTGCGCGCTGAGGCGGATTTCTCGATCTCTTTGGGAAAGATGGTCTGGCCGCATATGCTGGTGCGGGTGCTTCTGGCGGAACAGATCTACCGCGCCGCGACCATTCTAGCAGGCAGCCCGTATCACCGGGTCTAACCTCTGCGCCCCTCCCCGCAAGTCACGCCATTGCTGGCGTCAGCAGGAGGAGCAGGCAAGTGGCAGCACATAGGTTGCTTCGGACCAGCCATCTACATTGCACCGGGCTTGGATCAGAACGGTGTCTATTCCCTTCGGTATTGTCACACCAGCCAATGATCTGGTGAAGGGCTGTTCGTTCACGTGCGGATGGGCCAGCTCGCGCAGGCCCAGCACTTTGCCGTCTGTGTCCAGCACACGCCAGCCATCTGCATAGTGATCCCAGCCGCTGTCCGGATGGGTTAGCGTGACACTTATGCGCCAGCTGTTGCCGGTCTGCTGCGCGGTCGCGTCGCTTATATGGGGATCATCGGCCAGCGCCACCGCAGGCAGCCAAATCAGAGAGAGAAGAGTGATGCATCGGATCATGGCCTGAGTATAGGCGTGAAGCGCATACCATCGTTGTCACATCTGCGTGTTGCCCCGGTCGGCGCCTGCGGTGACGTCTGGCACAGGCGGGGTCGTATTCGCGGGCACACGCTGCAAAATGCTGCGCGATTGTGAAGCAAACTCGCGGCGGTAGAGCACGGCAAAGGTCACCAGGGCGGCTGCAATCAGCGCCCAAGGCCCGATCAGCCAAGCCACGGCGGCAAGGGCGAAATAGGTCGATCGCATGGCGCGGTTGAAACTACGTGCCGCGGTGATGCTGAGATCCGCAGCCTGATTGGCACGGGGGTAGGCTTGCGCGTCTGCGTCAGTGTTGGGCACCGCCGCCATCAGCACAAAACAGTAACCGAACAAACGGTGCGCCCAAACATATTTCAGAAACGCGTTCGACAGCAGCAATAGCACCATCAGGATTTTGACATCCCAGACAAAGGCTGGCGCGCTCTCCAGGCTCAGATCTTGTGCGACGCCGGCCAATTGATCTGTATTGCCAATCAGCGCAAGCCCGCCGCCAATTGCGATCATTGAGGCGGAGGCAAAGAACGCACTGCCTTGCCGCAGATTTGAGATCAGCTGCGCGTCAAAGATCCTCGGCTCGCGTTGCACCATCTGAATCATCCAGGCATGCCGGAACTCAGCCATCAGGCCAGAGACTGACGGATACTCTGCCTTGGCATTTTCGATGCGCCATCCAATGCCAAGCCAGCACAGGATCAAAAACACGCAAGCTGCCAGATCAGCAGGTGAAAACAGGGTGATACGGTCGAGCAGGGTCATGTAGTGACCCTAGCTGTGGAACTGCGGACTTGCCAGTTGTGAAAATTGGTAATATTAGTTTACCAAATCATGCATCCACAGGAGAGCCCCATGGAGATGCCCATCCCAGACCAGACAGTGTTGTCACAGAAGACGGAGTTGGCATTGCGGCTTGCGGCGGTCTTGCCGGATGATGCGCTGGTTCAGGACCCGGCGGAGACCCGCGCCTATGAATGCGATGCGCTGACGGCATATAAATGTCCGCCGATGCTGGTTGTCCTGCCGCGCACGACCAAGGAAGTCTCCGATGTGCTGCGAATCTGCCATGCGGCTGGTGTTCCGGTGGTGCCGCGCGGCGCGGGCACCTCACTTGCCGGTGGCGCTCTGCCGACAGCTGATTGCGTGATCCTTGGTGTCGCGCGGATGAATGCTGTACTGGAGACGGATTACGACAACCGCATTATCCGGGTGCAGACCGGGCGCACCAATCTGAGCGTATCAGGCGCGGTGGAGGAGGAAGAGTTTTTCTATGCGCCGGATCCATCGTCGCAGTTGGCTTGTGCGATTGCAGGCAATATCGCGATGAACTCCGGCGGTGCCCATTGTCTGAAATATGGCGTCACCACCAACAACCTCATGGGGGTGACCATGGTGATGATGGATGGCACCGTGGTGGAAATCGGCGGCGCCCATCTGGATGCTGGTGGGCTGGATCTGCTGGGTGTGATCTGTGGCAGTGAGGGACAGCTGGGGGTGGTGACCGAAGCCACCCTTCGCATTTTGCGCAAACCCGAAGGTGCGCGTCCGGTGCTGATTGGCTATGACAGCAACGAAGTAGCCGGTGCCTGCGTCAGCGACATCATCAAGGCAGGCGTGTTGCCGGTCGCGATTGAGTTCATGGACCGACCTTGCATTGAGGCCTGTGAAGCCTTTGCCAAGGCGGGTTATCCGATGTGCGAAGCCTTGCTGATCGTCGAAGTCGAAGGCAGCGATGCGGAAATCGATCACCAGTTGCGGCTGATCACTGAAATCGCCCGCTCCCACAATCCGGTGGAACTGCGCGAGGCCCGCGATAGCGATGAGGCTGCCCGCATCTGGCTGGGCCGGAAATCGGCCTTTGGTGCGATGGGGCAGATCAATGACTACATGTGTCTGGACGGCACAATTCCGGTCACATCGCTGCCCCATGTGCTGCGCCGCATCGGAGAGATGAGCAAGGAATTTGGTCTGGATGTCGCCAATGTGTTTCACGCGGGCGATGGCAATATGCATCCTTTGATCCTGTTTGATGCCAACAAACCCGGCGATCTGGAAACCTGCGAGGCCTTCGGCGCTGAAATCCTGAAACTCTGTGTGGAGGTCGGTGGCTGCCTGACGGGGGAACATGGTGTCGGGATCGAAAAGCGTGATCTGATGCTGGATCAATATGGCGTTGCGGATATCGAGGCACAGCTGCGGGTGAAGGATGTGTTCGACCCGAAGTGGCTGCTGAACCCGGCCAAGGTCTTCCCCCTCTCGACCACGCAAAGCCGCCGAACCCCGGCAGTGACACCCCTGTAACAGTGGCCATATGGCAGACCCTGTGCGGGTCTGCAGCGGGGGCTTTGCCCCCACGACCCCCAGAGTATTTCGGAAAGGTGAAAACATGACACCTCAGAGTGAGGCCGAGCTGGCCCAGATCATAGCAGGGGCAACAGCGCCTCTGGCTGTCAGCGGCGGTGGCACCCGCGGTCTGTCGACGGGCGGTGAGACGCTCAGTGTGGCGGGTCTCAACGGCGTCACACTTTATGAGCCCGGGGCCCTGACACTGGTTGTGCAGGCAGGCACATCGGTGGAGGAGGTGCAGGCGCTGTTGGCGGGGGAAAATCAGCGGCTGGCCTTTGAGCCGATGGCTCATCGCGGGTTGCTTGGAACCAAAGGAACGCCGACGATAGGCGGGGTGTTTGCGGCCAATGTCTCTGGCCCCCGACGTATCCAATGCGGCGCGGCACGGGATTTCCTGCTGGGGGTGCGCTTTGTCGACGGGCGTGGCGAGGTGCTGAGCAATGGCGGCCGGGTGATGAAGAACGTGACCGGTTACGACCTCGTGAAGCTGATGGCGGGTTCTCATGGCACCCTGGGGGTATTGAGCGAGGTGTCGCTGAAGGTTCTGCCGTGTTCGGAGGCCTGCGCGACGGTGACAGTGCATGTGGCTGATCTGACGCCGGCGGTCGCCGCGATGTCGACGGCGCTCGGCTCGCCCTATGATGTGACCGGCGCGGCCTATGATCCGGCTACAGCTATGGTTCATATTCGGGTTGAGGGGTTTGAGGCCTCCGTCACCTATCGCGCGGAGGCTCTCAAAATGGCGCTTGGTAAATTTGGAGAGGTGAGCCTTGCCCTTGGTGCCGGGGATGCATTGTGGGAAGGGATCCGCGATGTCGCGGCGTTTCATGACCGACCGGGGGATGTCTGGCGAATCTCGGTCAAGCCGTCGGATGCAGTTGCACTGGCGCCTGCGCTGGAGGCGGAGGGTTTGCTGTTCGACTGGGGCGGAGGGCTGATCTGGGCGCTGGTTCCGGCAGGGAGGGATCTGCGGTCCCGGTTGACGGTGCCGGGTTACGCGACTTTGGTGCGCGCCAGCGCGCAGACACGGGCGGAGCTAGGCCAGTTCCAGCCGCAACCGGGGCCACTCGCCGCGATATCGGGGGGGCTGCGACGCCAATTTGACCCCCGTGGCATTCTTAATCCGGGACTGATGGGGTAGACGATGCAGACGACATTCAGCGAAAAGCAGCTGCGCGATCCGGGCACCCAGCGCGCAAATGAAATCCTCAGGTCCTGTGTGCATTGCGGCTTCTGCACTGCGACCTGCCCGACATATCAGGTGTTGGGCGATGAGCTGGATAGCCCGCGCGGCCGCATCTACCTGATCAAGGATATGCTGGAAAACGAACGGGTTCCGGATGCTAAAACCGTCAAGCATATTGACCGCTGCCTCAGCTGTCTGGCCTGCATGACCACCTGCCCGTCGGGGGTGCATTACATGCACCTTGTGGATCATGCGCGCGCTTATATCGACAAACACTATAACCGGCCTTGGAGTGATCGTGCCCTGCGCTGGCTTCTGGCGCGGATCCTCCCGTATCCGGGGCGGTTTCGTCTCGCTTTGATCGGGGCCAAGCTGGCACAGCCCTTTAAAAGGCTGGTACCTGATGCCCGTTTGCGTGCCATGCTGGATATGCTGCCGAGGCATATCCCACCGGTGAGCCGCAATGATGACCCGCAAAGCTTTGCCGCCAAAGCACCGCGCAGAAAACGCGTTGCCCTGATGACAGGCTGTGCGCAAAAGGCACTCAATACCGATATCAATGACGCCACCATCCGTCTGCTGACCCGGCTGGGGTGTGAGGTTGTTGTCGCCGCGGGGGCGGGCTGCTGCGGCGCGCTGACCCATCACATGGGGCGCGAGGAAGAAAGCCACGCGACCGCTGCGAAGAACATCCGCGCCTGGACCGATGAAATTGACGGGCAGGGGCTGGACGCCATTGTTGTCAACACCTCGGGCTGCGGCACAACAGTCAAGGACTATGGCCATATGTTCCGCAATGACGCACTGGCGGAGGATGCGGCGCGGGTCTCGGCCCTTGCTATGGATATCTCTGAGTTATTGATTCAGCTGGATCTGCCCGAGGGTGCGCATAAGGAAACAACGGTGGCCTATCACGCGGCCTGTTCCCTGCAGCATGGGCAGCAGATCAAGACATACCCGAAGACGCTCCTGAAGCGCGCGGGCTTCACGGTGGTAGAGCCCGCTGACAGTCACCTCTGCTGCGGCTCGGCCGGGACCTATAATCTGCTGCAGCCGGAAATTTCGGCTGAGTTGAAGGCACGCAAGGTAAAGACACTGGAAGCCAAGCACCCGGATCTGATCGCCGCGGGCAATATTGGCTGTATGATGCAGATCGGCTCCGCTACGGATATCCCGATCCTACATACGGTGGAGTTGTTGGATTGGGCAACCGGAGGTCCGAAACCACGGGCGCTGGCGGCGGGTGGGCCGGGTGCAGATCCCCGCGCGGGAGAGATCCCGATCCTTAGATGATACTGATCGGCAAGAAGTCGCTGCCAACCACCCACAGGCCGGGTGCATTCCGGATCCTGCTGCCGTAATTTTGCCCCAAGCAAAGCATACCCTGAAACGGGAGCGATTGGGACATGGGGCTGGCAAGGCGATGAGCGTAAAGAAACCGATCCGGCAGCGGACGCTGTCACTGGCGGCAGCGCTGCTCTCTGTCGGACTGGCCTATGTTGCCGCGCCGAAAGGTGCGAGAGCTGATGACAGCCGCCTGCAACGGCTGGAAACTACAGAGGCTGGGCGCGATTGGCAGGCGGTCGGTCGGCTTGACGTTAACGGAGAAGGCTTCTGTACCGGCGCATTGATTGCGCCTGATTTGGTGCTGACAGCGGCGCATTGTCTTTATGACCGCGATAGCCGTACCCGGATCGCACCGCAGACCATCGAATTTCTTGCGGGATGGCGCAACGGGCGCGCCTCGGCCTATCGCAGTATCCGCCAGGCGGTCATCCACCCCAGCTATATCTACGATGGCAAAGTATCGACAGACCGGGTGCGCAACGATATCGCACTGCTGCAGTTACAACGGCCCATTCGCAATACCACTGTGACACCCTTTGAAACCGACCAGCGTCCGCAAAAAGGCGCGCGGATTGGTGTGGTGTCCTATGCACACGACCGCTCGGAGGCTCCGTCGTTGCAGGATGTCTGTGCAGTGATGGCCCGGCAGGAGGGCGTGTTGGTGATGTCCTGCGATGTGGACTATGGCTCTTCCGGGGCGCCGGTGTTTTCCTTTGACGCAGGTCGCCCCAAGATCGTTTCGGTGGTCTCTGCCAAGGCAGAGGTCTCCGGTCAGCAGGTCGCGCTTGGGTCTGCTCTGGCAGAGGAATTGGCGCTGTTGCGTGCGCAGCTCACCGGCAGCCGGATTGGCGGGCAGATGCCCCCCGGAGTTGGCCGCGTGAAAGTGGGTGAACGTCGGAGCAATTCCGGTGCAAAGTTCATCAGCCAATGAGACTCTGCGCGCTTGTCCTGACTGTGGTGACGGCGTTCTATGCGACTGTGGCAGCGGCACAGGAGGCCGGGTTACGTCGTCTCACCGACCGCGATGACCTTCTGGGTTGGGAGGCAGTCGGGCGGCTGGAGCTGAACGGGCAGGGGTTTTGCACCGGAACGCTGATTGCCCCGGATCTGGTGTTGACTGCGGCGCATTGTGTCTATGGTCAGGGCCATACCCCACGCCCGGCTGACCAGATCACTTTTCGCGCGGGTCTGCGTGGCGGGGTGGCAATTGCCGAGCGCGGGGCACTGCAGATTGCAGCGCATCCCGGGTTTCGACCGGGCGGGCGGCTTGATCTTGAGAACATCCGCCACGATGTCGCATTGATCCGTCTGGCGGCCCCTGTGACCAGCGGATCGGCGAATGCCTTCGCGCTGCATTCCGGTCAGGACTATGGCAGCGATATATCGGTGACGTCCTACGGGATGGGCCGTGCTGAGGCTTTGTCGCGCCAGCGCCATTGCAATCTGATGGCTGAGCGCGCGGATGTGATGATGATCGACTGCAATGTAACTTTCGGCTCCTCCGGTGCACCAGTGTTCTCGCAGGTGGGCGGGCGCGGGCGTATTCTGGCGCTGATTTCCGGCGGTGGCCTATACGGTGGAAAGCAGGTGGCCTTTGGCATGAAACTGCCGCAGAGGGTGGACGAGCTGAAAGCACAGCTGCGACGCAATCCAGTGGCGGCACCGGATCGGCGCATTAAGCGTATCCGCGTGGGCAGCGGTACGTCGGCAGGCGGCGCGAAATTTGTCCGCCCCGGCGGCTAAGCCACCTCTTGAACCGGCAGTTTCAATCCTTATCTCAATTCTGTTCGGATCGCCGATGATCGGGATCCGACAGTCCAAACGCCTGTCCCTGATGGGAGGGCACGTAGAAATCGCTCACGAATGAGGATGACACATGCGTAGTTTTGATTTTGCACCGCTGCACCGGGCCACCATTGGCTTTGACCAGATTGCCGACCTGATGGATCGCGCCCTGAGCTCTGACGTCGCGCAGCCGAGCTACCCCCCTTACAACATCGAAAAAACCGCCGCAGATGCCTATCGTATCTCGATTGCAGTTGCCGGCTTCTCCGAGGCTGATCTGGGTGTCGAGGTGAAGGAAAACGCGCTGGTCGTTTCGGCGAAGAAGTCCGAAGACGACAGCGACCGGACTTACCTGCATCGCGGCATCGCCACCCGCGCGTTTGAGCGTCGGTTCACTTTGGCCGACCATGTGCGCGTCACCGGTGCAAGCCACTCCGACGGCATGCTGCACATTGATCTGCAGCGCGAGGTGCCCGAGGCACTGAAACCGCGCCGGATCGAAATCTCAACCGGCAAGGCGCCGGAACTGGACGCCAAGACCGTCAACTGATGCCGCGCTGATCTTCCTGATCTGACAGCTTTGAACGCAGCAGCCCCCCGATGCTATCGGGGGGCTGTTTTGATATATGCCTGGCACTCTGAGTGGATGAGATCAGTTGACTGTCGGCGTGTTCATCTGACCGATGGAAAAGAACATCGTCTCGCCGGAGGCATCATCGACCCCATCATTGTCGGTTGTGATGAAACCTTCTCCCTCGGCAGTGATAGCCAGCCCTTCGACCTTATCCAGAACATAGCCGCCGGTCGCCGTCAGATCCGGCAGCAGATCACGCACCAGCTCCTTGTTGACCACCGGGAGTGGCCCGCCGAGCGGCGCTGGTGTCATCTCAGCGAGGGAAACGCGGTAGACCTTTTTGGTCACAGCGCGGAAGTCATGCTGGTTGTCGCGCTCAATGACATAAACATAGTCGCCATGGGCCACGATCTCTGACAGGCCGACCCAACCGGTGTCGGGCTCTGCCTTGGGATAGTGAACCGCGCCCCATTCCTTGGTTTCCAAGTTGTAGGACACCAGTTTGACGTGGTTCTTCGGGTCGTCTTTCCATTCGCGCTGAACGGCCATCCAGAGCGTGTCGCCCACTTTGGTGATGCCTTCAAAGCCAAAGCGGCGCTCGACGGCCATCAGCTCGGCTGGCAGACCGATTTCGCCCTTTTTGGCTTTGATCAGCCCATCTTTGTTGACGTGGTAGATCGCATGGGGAACGACACGGTCGCTGCGCCCTTCAGAGGCGACGTAAAACCCACCTTTGCCGTCCAGTGTGATGCCTTCCAGATCCAGTTTCTGGGCCGGGTTGCCGTCCTGCCGATGGATGCGGATCACGTCGACGATACGCGCAGGTGTCTGACTGGGGTCAATCTTGAAGATCGAGGGCTGGAAGCCGTAGAAGCTGTCGTTGACCGCATAGATCATACCGTCAGCATCTGCGACCATCCCGGAGAGCGCGCCCCAGCCGATCAGCTCATCCGCGTCGGCAGAAGTCAAATGCGGATAGGTCGGTGCACCGTTCTGCAATTCATACATCATGACATGGGCGCGTGGGCCTTTGTCTTCGATCAGATCCTTCTCATTGGCCGAGACCAGCAGACCGCGTTCGGGGATGACGGCGTATCCTTCTGGCCCAACGCCAGAGGGCAGCAGCTGGGTTAGAACCGGATTGGTGGGGTCTGTAACATCATAGACCCCCACCACTGATGCGCGTTCTGCACCAACGAACACATAGGGCGTGCCGTCAAATTCAGCGAAGGTCACGCTTTCGGGTTCGACGCCTTTGGCATCAGAGCGTTTGTCCGGGTAATGGCCAATCTGCACGATGGCATGTTCAAAGGAGGTGCCGCTGTCATAAACGACGGTGCCGTCTTTGTTATAGATCGTCCAGCTGCGAGAGCCGCCGTTGTAATCGCCTTCGTTTGCAGTGGCGAAGTGGTTGTCGTCAATCCAAGTGACGGCGTCGGGCTCACGCAGGCGGCCCTCTTGGCTTTCGGTGAAGATCAATGCGCCGCGTTCGTCCGTGGCGTCGATACCTTCAAGATCGACCGCCCCAGCTGAGAAATGGTTCTGGACCTTGCCATCCTTGGACAGGATCACAAGATGGTTGTTTTCCTGAAGAGTAACAACCGTCTCCCCAAGCCCATTGATGGAGACATACTCCGGCTCGGGATCGTCGCTGGCAATCTCCGCCAGGCCTGTAAGGCCGATTACCTTCATAGAGGCACAATCTAAGCCGCCGTTTGCGGTGTTGATCATCACCAGATTGCCCGCGGGCATTTGCGGCATCAGGCCATCGTTCAGATCTTCGTCACGTTCGTTTTCAATCGCAACGGCGAGGAAGGCCCCGTCCTTGGACTTGGCAACAGAATCCGGCTGACCGCCCAGATCGCAAGAGCCAGTCTCGGCGCCAGTGCTGATGTCAAAGGCTTTCAACAGACCGGAGGGCTGTGTGTAGCTCTTGGATGTGTTCACACCGACATAGGCCGTGGTGCCAACAACAGCAACGGAGGTCGGCTCACCCGGCAGCGCGATATTTCCCTTGGGGGCCGGGTTCGCAGGATCGGTGATGTCGATCAGGCCCAGAGCCCCCAGCGGGCTGTCGGTATAGACCAGCGTCATGCCGTCCGCAGTCGCGTCGATGATTTCGGGAGAACTTTCGCGTGTGATGTCTTCACCTGCGGCCATGTTCTGGACCACGGGAAAGGACGCGATACGATTAAATGAAGTGTCTGCCTGCGCGATACCAGCGGTGAGCGCGAGGGCAGAGGTCAGGCACAAAAGGCGCGTGGACATCGGCAGCTCCAGTATGGATGAATTGACTGCCTTGCTCCTGACGGGTCTGCATCAAGGTTTTGTGACGCTTTGATGTAGTTTTAATGATGTGGTGGCTGCGGGAGGGAAACCCGCCGCAGCCCTTCATCCAGGGTCATACAGACATGCAGATGTATTTCATCTCAAGGTAGTCTTCGATGCCATGGTGGCTGCCTTCACGGCCCAACCCCGACTGCTTTACCCCACCAAAGGGGGCCAGCTCGGTTGAGATGATGCCGGTGTTGACCCCGACAATACCGTATTCCAGCGCCTCGGCCACTTTGTAGACCCGGCTCAGATCCTTGGCGTAGAAATAGGAGGCCAGGCCAAAGATCGTGTCATTGGCCATTTCGATCACG